>NZ_CAMDRA010000005.1 GCF_945906275.1 Dongia mobilis | reverse complement strand
ATGGTCTCGATTTTGCGTTGATCTATGTGGGACCAGCCCTGGTGATTGTGCTGGCCTGGCCCGTGATGGCGCGTATTGTTGCACTTGCGAAGCAGCAGAACGTCACCTCGATCGCCGACATCCTCGGCGCCCGCTATGGCCGCAGTCGGGCGGTGGCGGTCATCGCCACCTTGATCGCTGTTGTTGGCGCCATGCCCTATATTGCGCTGCAACTCCAGGCCGTCTCATTCAGCTTCGAGGCGCTCTCCGGCGAAATCGCCGGCGCCAGCCCGGCGGTGTCGACTCTCCATGTGCCGATCTGGCAGGACACAGCCCTCATCGTCACCTTGCTGATGGCCGCCTTCACGATCCTGTTCGGCGTCCGCCATGTCGAAGCCAGCGAACAGCATCGCGGCATGATGCTGGCCATCGCCATCGAGAGCCTGGTCAAGCTATGCGCCCTGCTGGCTGGCGGCGTCTTCATTGTCTGGTCGGTATTTGATGGGCCAGCCGATCTGTTGCGCGTGGCGCAAGGCATTCCCGCGGCCAGCCATATGCTCAATCCCGCGGTCAACGCCAATTGGCTGGCGCTCACCGTGCTGTCGGGCTTTGCCTTTCTCTGCCTGCCGCGACAATTCCATGTGGCGGTCGTGGAACATGTTCATCCACGCAGCCTGCTCACGGCGCGCTGGATGTTTCCGCTCTATCTCGTCGCCATCAATATCTTCGTGGTGCCGATCGCCATGGCCGGCCTGGCCCGGCTCGATGCTGGCCATGCGCCGGATTTCTACGTCCTCACCTTGCCGCTTTCCGCCGGGGCGGACTGGCTCACCGCCCTCATCTTCATCGGCGGTCTCTCGGCAGCGACCAGCATGGTCGCCGTTGCCTGCATGGCGCTCTCCGGCATGGTCGGCAACGAGTTGGTGATGCCCTGGCTGCTGCGGCGTAATCAGGAGGAAGGCGCCAATCTCGGCCAGCTCGGCCTCCTGGTGCGGCGCCTCGCCGTGGTCGCCATCCTGCTTGCAGCCTACGCCTATTACCGCACCATCGCCGGCCTGCTGCCGCTGGTCACCATCGGCCTCATCTCGTTCTGTGCGGTTGCCAATTTTGCGCCACCGCTGCTCCTTGGCCTCTATTGGCGGCGCGCCCACCGCCATGGCGTGATCGCCGGGCTGCTGGGTGGCTTTGCCGTCTGGTTCTGGGCAATCCTGTGGCCGACCATCCAGCCCCATCAAGCCTCGACGCTGCCGCCCTGGGGGCCGCTCGTCTGGTTCGATCCGCTGCTGCGCGGCTTCGTCGTCGCCATGGCGGTCAACATCGCCTTGTTGGTGGTGGGATCGCTCCTGGCAAAACCCATGGCCCGGGACCGGCAGCAGGCGGCGGCCTTTGTCGGTGACGGTGGTCCGAGCGATCACAGCAAGCCCGTCTCGCCGGCGCGCAACGAGCTTGACCAGTTGATGGAGCTTGCGGCGCGCTTCATCGGCAGCGAGCGCGCCGAGGAAGCGTTCCGCGAGTTGAAGCTCTCCGGGGCCGCCGCGGTCGAATTCACCGAGCGCCTGCTCTCCGGCACGATCGGCGCCGCCTCCGCCCGCGTCGTCGTGACGACCGCCCGGCGCAAGGGGCTGTGGATGCTGGGCTCGATGCGTGAAATGCTGGACGAGGCAACGGCCGCGATCCGCTACAACGCCGATCTTCTGCGCCGCACGCTCGATCACATGGGCCTTGGCCTTGCCGTGTTCGACGCCACCGGCAAGCTCGAAGTCTGGAACGACCGCTTCGCGGTGCTGAGCGGGCTGGAGCGCGATTTGCTGGCCATCGGCGTCAACATCGCCAATCTGCCTTCGCACATTCCATCGCTGGCCGCCCTCCTCGATACCGAGCAGGGTGCGATGCGCGAAATCAAGCTGGCCGACGGGTCCGTCACGGAACTGCGGGTCGACCCGCTCGCCGGCGGCGGTGTCATCGTCACCGCCAATGATGTGACGGCGCGGGTGCGCGCCGCCGAGGCCCTGCGCGACAGCGAAAGGCGGACCCGCATCGTCACCGACAATGTGCCGGTGCTGATCGCCTATATCGACCGCGACGAGCATTATCGCTTCACCAACCTGCCCTATCAGGCCTCGCTCAAGGGTGGCGAAGGTGCCACCGAAGGCCGCCATGTCAGCGAAGTGCTGGGGCAGGAACGCTATCGGCAGCTGAAGCCCTATATCGACGCGGTGCTGGCGGGCCAGGAGCAGGAGTTCGAGATCGATTTCCCCACCAACGATGCCAAGATCGAGGTGGCCCGCGGCACCTATATCCCGCATTTCGACGAAAGCGGCCAGGTGCTCGGTTTCTTCCTCCTCTATGTCGACATCACCGAGCGGCGCCGGGCGGAAGAAGCGCTGCGCAATGCCAATGAAGGGCTGGAGCGGCGGGTGGCGACCCGCACCGCCGAACTGGAGGCGGCCCGCGCCCGCGCCGAGGAAGCCAATATCGACAAGACACGTTTCATCGCTGCCGCCAGTCACGATCTGCTGCAGCCCTTGCATGCCGCGCGCCTGTTTGTGGCGGCTCTGTCGGAGCGCCATGTCGCCGACGAGCTGGTGGCCAAGGTCGATCTCGGCCTCTCTTCGGTCGAGGCGCTGCTGGATGCGCTGCTCGATATCGCCAAGCTCGATGCCGGCGCCATCAAGCCGGAGCCGCGCGCCGTTCCGCTGGGGCCGCTGCTGAAGTCCCTGGGTGATGCCTTTGCGCCGCTGGCGGAGCGCGCCGGCATCGAATTGCGCATGATGCCGAGCAAGGCCTGGGTACGGACCGATCCCGCCCTGCTGCGCCGCGTGCTGCAGAACTATCTGTCGAATGCCATTCGCTATGGGCGCGGCAATGACCGGCTGCCGCGCGTCCTCATGGGCTGCCGCCGCATCCCGACCGGCATCCGCATCGAGGTGCGCGATAACGGTCCCGGCATCGCCACCAACCAGCAGACCAATATCTATCAGGAGTTCATTCGCTTGAAGCCGGCCAGCGTCGGCGGCGAACGCGGTTTGGGCTTAGGCCTTGCCATCGTCGACCGCATCGCCCGCATGCTGGGCCATCCGCGTGGTCTGATTTCGGCGCCCGGCAAGGGCGCTGCCTTCACCATCGACCTGCCGCTCGCCATGGCCGATCCGGTCAGCCTCAAGGATGTGCAGCCGGATCATGCCCGCACCGGCGCCCTGGCGCGGGTACCCTTCGTCATCTGTATCGATGACGAGGAACAGGTGCGCGAGGGCATGGACGTTCTGCTGCAGAGCTGGGGCTGCGATGTCATCACCGCGGCCAGTGCAGATCTCGCGCTGCTCGCCTCAGCCGGCAGGGCCGGCCCGCCGGATCTGCTGCTGATCGATCTTCATCTGGGCGACGAACAGCCGGACGGCATCAACGAGATCGCCAAGCTCCGCGACGCCTGGGGCGATGCGGTGCCGGCCGTGCTCATCACCGCCAATCGCGACCCGATCGTGATGGCGCGCGCCAAGGCATTGAGCCTCGACGTGCTTCACAAACCGGTCAAGCCGGCGAAGCTGCGCGCCCTTATCGCCCAGCGGTCCCAGCGTTCCGTGGCGTAGTCGCCTGCTGCCGCATGTCGGCAATGACCGCCTCGATCTTGGCGCGGTTGCCGCTGCTCAGCTGGCTCAGTTGCTGTAACATCGCCGCGGCACTTGCCGCGAGGCGCGCCAAGAAGCCGCCGATAGCCGCGTGGCGCAGTTGCCGCGCCCGCTGCTGATAGAAGGCGACCAGTTCAGGCGTCACCGGCCCGGTTTCGGGCAGGTAATAGTCGGGCAGATAGGATTGTTCCCGAGGGGAATGGGCTGGGCCCGCAATTTTGCCGTAGGCGGTGTTCTGCCCGAGCCAACCATTTTCTTCGTCGTTATACGGCCACATGGAAGACCTCCAAGTAAGAGTGGATCTTCCTCCCGTGCTCCAATGGTCATGGCCATCGGTTGCTGCACTGCAATACAAACTAGATGGCCTATAGCGGTCAGTTTTCAATATTCATTTCGCATTGCAGCAATGCGAAAGCGTAATCCTGGCTAAACGAAAATGGCGTCGGCTGACCCCACCTCGCATCAATCTTGCTCAATCACCCATCGCGCGCTGGCCAGGACTCCTTCAACGGGCTAATTTCAATCATGGAATCAATAATTTGGCTCGAATTCGGGCAAGGAGTGTCGGGATGAACAGGATCGGTGTCCACGCGTTGGTCTGGGTTGGTGGCTGGAGTCACGCGGAAGCGGCCCAGGCGATCGAGAAGACGGCGGCCCTGGGTTACGACATCATCGAAATTCCGGCCCTCGACCCCAGCACCATCGATGCCGTCCATACCAGGCGCACGGCCGAGGCCAACAAACTCGGCATCACGGTCTCCCTGGGCCTCGACGGCAGCGCCGACATCTCCAGCGAAGATCCGGACAAGATCAAGCGGGGCGAGCAGTTGCTGCGCGAGGCGCTGGCCGTCACCCGCGACATGGGCGGCACGCATATGTGCGGCATTCTCTATTCGGGCTTCATGAAATATGCCGACCCGACGACCGAGCGCGGCAAGGAGAACTCGGCCGACGTGCTGCGCCGCATCTGCGCCGAAGCCGCCAGAAGCAACATCACGATCGGCCTCGAAGTCGTGAACCGCTATGAGAGCAACGTGCTCAACACGGCGGCGCAGGCGGTTGATTTCTGCAAGCGCGTGGGTGCGCCCAATGTGAAGGTGCATCTCGACACCTATCACATGAACATCGAGGAAGCCGATATCGAACAGGCGATCGTCGCCACCGGCGATTACCTCGGCTATTTCCATATCGGCGAATCGAACCGCGGCTATCTCGGCGCCGGCACGGTCGATTTCGACAAGATCTTCCGCGGTCTCGCGCGCGCCAACTACAAGGGTCCGATCACCTTCGAGAGTTTCTCGTCGACAGTGGTCAACAAGCAGCTCTCCGGAATTCTGGCGATCTGGCGCAATCTCTGGGAAGACAGCACCGATCTTGCATCCCACGCCCGCGACTTCATCCATGCCAATCTCAAGGCGGCACAGGAAGCGCAGGTCCGGCGGGGGTAAGCCACCGTCTCCTCCCCCCTTCAGGGGGGAGGTCGGGAGGGGGCCGCTTACTTCACGCTCAACTTCACGTCGATGCCGTTGCGCGTGGCGTTCGAATACGGGCACACCTGGTGCGCCTTGGCGACCAGCGCTTCCGCATCCGCCTTGGGCACACCCGGCAGCGAGATTTCGAGCGAGACTTCCAGGCCGAAACCACCTTCCGAGCGCGGGCCGATGCCAACTTCGGCGGTGACGGTCGCGTCGGCCGGGACCTTCGCGGTGCCGCCCTGGCTTGCCACGAATTTCATGGCGCCGATGAAGCAGGCAGAATAACCGGCGGCAAACAGTTGTTCGGGATTGTTGCCGGCGCCGCCGGCGCCGCCCAGCTCCTTGGGAGTCGAGAGGTTGACGCTGAACGCGCCGTCCGCCGTGGCCGCCTTGCCGTCGCGGCCACCCGTTGCCGTGGCTTTGGTCCGATAGAGCACGTTGACGCTCATGATTCGCTTCCTTTCGCTACGCCCTGTTTGCCTGGGCCGATCGCGGCCGGCCCGATTGCCCGCCGCAACTGAAGTGCATATTGGCATAAATTAAATTGTGCACAATTTAATTGTGCATGCATGAATCGCATGTCTGGATTGCGCAATTCAATTTTACACAATCTATTTCCTACGGCCTCCGGAGGGCCTAGATTGCTTGAGGGGTTAAATTGTTAACGACTGAAACCAGACCCCGTTCCGAGGCCGAACATGGGACGATCAGAGAATTCAAATACCGCCGAGGATTTGCTGCAGCTCTCGCAGCAGCTCTGCTTTGCGCTCTATGCGGCGACACATGCCTTCAACCGGGCCTACAAGCCGCTTCTGGCACCGCTTGAGCTGACCTACCCGCAATATCTGGTCATGCTGGTGCTGTGGGAGGCGGACGACCTCACCGTCAAGGAGATCGGCTCCCGGCTGCAACTCGACTCTGGCACGCTGACCCCGCTCCTCAAGCGGCTGGAGACAGCAAGGCTGGTGGAGCGTGTGCGTGACTCCGCCGATGAACGCCAGGTGCGCGTCCATCTGACCGAGAGCGGGCGCGCCTTGCGCAAGAAAGCGGAGGGAATTCCGAAGAAGCTCGCCCAGGCGATCGGCCGCCCGATCCCGGACATCGTTGCCCTGCGTCAGCAACTGACCGATCTGCGCGCGCGCATGGACGCCGTTGCCGGCTAGTCTTCCGAGCCCATCGGTACCGGTTTCGAGACCGGCTCCAGCGCCAGCCGCTGCGCCAGGATTACCGCCTGCGTCCGTGATGTGACGCCCAGTTTGCGCAGGATCTCGGTGACATGCGCCTTTACGGTGGGCTCGCTGATCTGCATTTCATAGGCGATGAGCTTGTTGGCCATGCCCTCGGCCAGCAGTGACAGAACGCGGTGTTGCTGCGGCGTCAGCTGTGCCGCCCGCTGCGCTAGGTCGCGGTCGCGCAAGGTCAGCGCCTCGTCACGCGCCTCGTCCGGCAGATAGACGGCGCCGCTCAGAATCGCGCGGACCGCGTCGAGGAATTTGTCCGCCGCCGCCAGCTTGGGAATGAACCCCGCGGCCTCCATTTCGATGGCCTGCCGCATGGCGGCGGAATTGGTGCTGGCCGAGACGATGGCGATCGGCAGGGCCGGATGCGCAGCGCGCAAGGCCGCCAGCCCAGCCAGACCCAGCATGCCGGGCATGTCGAGGTCGAGGACCAGAAGATCGGTATCGGGTGCCGCCTCGATCGCCGTTCTGGTTTCCGTGAGCGTTCCCGCAAATGCGATGCGGGCGCCCTCGAAGCCGCCCCGGAGCGCTGCCGCCAGGGCCTCGCGCACCATCGGGTGGTCGTCCGCCACGACAAAGGCCAAGGCGCCGGCCTGCTGCGCTCCCGCTTCCTGGATCAAATCCTGGCCTTGGCCCTTGACCGCCATGCCGCCGTTTCCCCCCCATGGTGATTTTCTTGTCTGGCGCCTTTGGTAGCGCCTTGTTTTGCTGATCATACACGCCTTGGACCGGTCCGGGAAAGCGTTTGCCCTGCCCCGGGATGACCGGTGGCGATCGGACTGAGGCAGTCGATCCAGGGAGTGTGATCCAGCTCTCTTGACCGCATGTAACCTGGCTTTGGGCCCGCGGACCTGTTGCTGCCGCGGAGATCGGCGCGCTACAGTGCCGGCACACGAGATCGACGGCACGCGACATTCCAGCCTGTCCGGCAAGGCAAAGGCACGTGCGATGACCCAACAGGCGTTCCAGGCGGCATTTTGATGACAATCACGACGACCAATTCCGGCGATTCCGGTGCCCTCAATTTCGCCGCCACCCTGGCTCGTTCCTTTGCTGCCTCACTCAATGTCGACGCCACGGTCGGGCAGGCACTCGCCAGCATCATCCAGTTGCTGGAAACAGAGGCGGGGTCGCTGTTCCTGCTCGACGATACCGGCGCCATGCTGGTCTGCCGGGCCAGCGTCGGTCCGGTCAAGATCGACGGCCTTGCGGTCCCCATGGGCCAGGGCATCGTCGGCCGTGCCGTGGCCGAGGACCGCCTGCTGGTGGTCGAGAACGCCTATGAGGACAAGAATTTCTTCAAGGCCGCCGACGAGCGCACCGGGTTCGTCACGCGGTCGATCCTGTGCGCGCCGATGCGCGTCGGCGACAAGCTGATCGGCGCGGTCCAGGTTCTCAACAAGCGGTCCGGCCATCCTTTCGACGGCGTCGACGGCAAGGACGCCAACATGCTGCAGGTGATGGCCAACGCCGCGGCGCTGGCCATTTCCAATGCACGGCTCGCCGACCAGTTGCTGGAACAGGAGCGCATCAAGCGCGAACTGGAACTGGCATCAGAAATCCAGCGCAGCCTCCTGCCGGCCGAGGATGACGATCTGCCGATCTGCGGCATCAATCGCCCGATCCGCGAGGTTTCGGGCGATTTCTATGATTATTTCGAACTGCCCGACGGAACGATCGCCTTTGCGCTGGGCGATGTGTCCGGCAAGGGCATGAATGCGGCCTTGCTGATGGCCAAGACCGCCAGCCTCTTTCGCTGCCTCGGCAAGACCATCCGCGACCCGGCACGCCTGCTCTCGATCCTCAACCGCGAGATCTGCGAAACGACCAGCCGTGGCATGTTCGTCACCATGGTGGCTGGGCTATATGAACCGGCAACCGGCCTGCTGCGCTATGCCAATGCCGGGCACCTGCCGCCGCTCATCAAGTTTCCCGATCATCTCTACGAGACCGTGGCACCGGACGCCCCGCCGCTCGGCATCCTGCGCGACATGCATTTCATCGATCACGAGATCGACCTCAAGGGTGGCCTGTTCGTGGCCTTCTCCGACGGCCTCACCGAGTTCCGCTATGGCGACGAGGAACTGGGGGTCGACGGCCTCAACCAGCTGCTGGAATACGCCCATGACGGCCCCCTGCGACAGCGCCTCGAAATGGTGCTGGCGGAACTCGACCAGGGTGGCTGGCAGGCGAAGGACGACCTCACCTTGCTCGCCATCGATGACCGGGCTGCCGGCAAGGCCTGGCAGCGGGAGCGGGTTCCGGCGGTGGCGGCCCCGGCCGAGGCCGACTTCCTGTTCGGCCTCTCCTTCCCCGCTGACCCCAGCCGCCTCAAGATGATGCGCCCAGCCCTGGAAGCCGCCGCCAAGGCCTGCCAGTTCGGCGAGGACGAGATCCAGGATCTGGTCCTGGCGGCCGGCGAAGCCATCGAAAACATCATGATCCATGCCTATGGCGGCCAGGTGAAGGGCGAAATCACACTGGCGGTGCACCGCCTGCCGGACGGAATCATGCTCCGGTTGCGGGATTTTGCTCCCCGCGTGGATGCCGGTAAGATAGAACCAAGACCGCTAGACGAGGTCAGACCCGGTGGATTGGGGACGCATTTCATCCGGGCCATCATGGACGATGCCAGCTTCATCCCCTTGCCGGACGGTGAGGGGAACCTGCTGGAGCTTGTCAAACGGCGCAAGAACGCGACGGAATCCGCCGAAGCCACGGCTGTTGCCGCGGCAGGTGGGGCGGATAGCAAGGGTGGGAATTAGGGGATGTCGGTGGCCAACATCAAGGAAGAACAGGGCAGGATCGTGATCGCTCTCGAGGGCGATATCGACCTCGAAAATGCCGGCGAGGTCCGGAAGGCCCTCCTCGCCAACCTCAAGCAGAAGAAAGACCTGCTGATCGACCTGTCCGCGGTCAGCTATATCGATTCGTCCGGCATTGCCAGCCTGGTCGAAGGCCTGCAGGTGGCGCGCAAGCAGAAGAACGAACTGTCCCTGGTCTCGGTGAGCCCGCGCGCCCTGCGCGTGCTGGAACTGGCGCGCCTCGACAAGGTGTTTGCGATCCACGCCGATGTCGCCACAGCCCTCGCGGCGAGGCCCTAAGGTCAGCATGAGGCGGAACTGTTCCTGATGGCCAATCCAGCAAAAATCTTCGAGACGATCGGAAGGCGCACCGTCGCTGGTCTGGACGAGATGGGCTATGCTGCCGCCATCTTCTTCGAGGCGATCTATTGGACTCTCGCAGGCTGGCGTTACCGTCAGCCCGTGCGCGTCACGGCAACCTTCGCCGCCATGATGCAGTTCGGTGTCGCAGCACTTCCGATCGCGACACTCCTCGCTGCGACCATCGGCCTGATGCTGGCCATCCAGAGCCTCTACAGCCTCGGCCTGTTCGGCGCAGAGCATTACGCCTATATCGGCATCGCTCTTTCCGTGGTGCGCGAGTTCAGCCCGATGATCATGGGCATTCTCATTGCCGGCCGTTCCGGCTCCGCCATTGCGGCAAAGCTCGCCACCATGAGCATCAACCAGGAGGTGGATGCCCTGCAGGTGATGGGCATCAACCCGGTCCGCTTCCTGGTGTCGCCGGTCCTCATCGCCCTGGTGCTGATGATGCCGTGCCTGGCCATGTGGGCCAATCTGGTCTCGATCCTGGCCGCCGGCCTCTATGTCTCGGCCGAACTCAACCAATCCTTCGGCGCCTATCTCAACGACACGATCGAAGTCTTGAAGACCGGCGATGTCTGGCACGGCCTCGGCAAGGCGACTTTGTTCGGCATCATCATCGCCCTCGTCGGCGTGATCAATGGCTCGATGGTGCAGGGTGGCGCAGAAGGTGTCGGCAAGGTGACGACCCGCTCGGTCGTGATCTCGATCACGCTCATTGTCGTCGCGGACATGATCTTCGCCTACATGACGACGCAGTAAGCCATGACGAACCAGACCCTCACCGCCGAAGCCGTCAACCAGGCCAACCGCCCCAGCGCCGAAGACATCGCCGCGCGCCGCAAGGTGATCGAGGTCGATCATCTCGACTGGTCCTTCGGTCCGCGCCAGGTGCTGTTCGACATCAATCTCGATGTCCGCGAAGGCGAGATCATGGTGATCATGGGTGGCTCCGGCTCCGGCAAGACCACCTTGCTGCGACACCTTGTCGGCCTGATGCCGCCGCTCCCAGGCAAGATCAAGCTGCTGGGCAAGGATATGGGTGCCCTATCGCGCATGCAGTTGCTGGACCTCAAGCGGCGCATCGGCGTCGCCTTCCAGTTCGGCGCCCTCTTTTCCTCGATGAGCGTTTCCGAAAACGTGAAGCTGCCGCTGCGCGAGCTCACAGATCTTGAGGAACGCACCATGGACATCATGGCCAACATGAAGCTGGAGGTGTGCAACCTCTCGGGCTTCGGTCATCTGATGCCCTCCGATCTTTCCGGCGGCATGATGAAGCGTGCTTCGATCGCGCGCGCCATTGTCATGGACCCCAAGCTCATCTTCCTCGATGAACCGTCATCGGGGCTCGATCCTGTCGTGTCCTCGGCGCTTGACGATCTCATCCTGAAGCTGCGCGACGCCATGGACATCTCCGTGGTCGTGGTCAGCCATGATGTCGAAAGCGCCTACAAGATCGCCGATCGGATCACGATCCTAGACAAGGGCCAGATCCTCATTTCGGATCGCGTCGATGCGGTCCGCAACTCGGCCAATGAACGGGTGCAGAACCTGCTGCATCGCCGGTCCGAACAGGCCGAGATTGACCCAACCGAATATTTGCGCCGCCTAGCTGGCGATTGAACCGATCCGGGAGATTGAAGACCGATGCGGAATCACTTTCTCAATTACACGGCGGTGGGCATCTTCGTCGCCGCCATGATCGCGGCCCTGGTGGTGGCGCTCTCCATGCTGTCTGGCCGCACGGGGCCGACCGACACCTATTTCGTCGTGCTCGATGACGTGACCGACGTCAAATACGGCACCGTCGTCCGCTTCGCGGGCTTCCCGATCGGCCAGGTCGAAAAGATCACACCGGAAAACAGCGACGGGAAGTACCGCTTCCGCCTGCAGATCGCCGTCCAGGAAGGCTGGAAGTTCCCGCAGGATTCGATCGCCCGCATCGCCGCATCGAGCTTCCTTGCCGGCAAGACGCTGGAAGTGAATGGTGGCCTCGCCAGCGCCACGATCACACCCGGCGGCGAAATCGCCGGCGGCACCGCAGCCGACATGTTCTCGCTGATGGCCCAGGTCGCGGGCGAAATCGGCGATCTCTCCAAATCTTCGCTCCGGCCGCTGGTCGCCAAGATCGGCGACATCATCGACCGCATCGGCAACACGACCGAGGTCAACCTCAAGGAGTTGATGGGCTCGCTCAACGAAATCGCCCGCGAAGTGAACGCCAAGACACCGGTCATCGTCGGCAATGTCGAGACCTTCTCGAGCCAGCTCAATGTCGAAATGGCCAAGGTTGATCAGCTCCTGTCGGAGAAGAATCTCGGTGCCATCGAGAGCTCGCTGGGCAATATCGAGCGCGCCACCGCCAATGCCGAGGTGGCGAGCCAGGACCTGCGCAGCCTCGGAGGCCAGATCACCAAGGTGGCCGACCAGATCAGCGCCCTGGTGGCCGACAATCGCAAGAGCGTCGACAAATCGATCGCCGATCTGGAATATACGTTGCGTGCCGTGGCGCAGAATATCGACTCCATCACCCACAATCTGGACGGAACGACCCGCAACATGAACGAGTTCAGCCGCCTCATCCGCCAGCATCCCGGCCTGCTGCTGTCCGGCAGCAATCCGGAAACCGACAAGGGCCTCAGCCCCAACAGCGGGGATGGTGCACAATGACGATGATTTTCCCCCTGCGCCGCGCCCTCCTGGCCGGGCTGAGTTCGGTCCTGCTCCTCGGCCTTGCCGGCTGTTTCGGTTCGGCACCGCCGGTTCCCAAGGAGCAATATTTCCGCCTGATCAGCAGCGCTGATCCGGCACCGGTCGGCAATCCGCTGTCTGGCACCGTCGAAGTGCCGCCCTTCCAGGCCGAAGGTGTCATGGGTGAACGGCCGTTGCTGTTCACCCAGGATAACGGCATGAAGCTCGAGCAGCGCAATTACGCTTATTGGACCGACCCGCCGCCCGCCATGCTGCGCGACCAGCTGGTGGCCTTCCTTGGCGCCGCGAAGCTCGCCGACCAGGTCGTCCCCAGCGAACTCAGGGTCAACGCCCAGTACCGCGTCGAAGGCCGCATCAAGCGCCTCGAACAGCTGTCCGGCGCCAGGAATGGCGGTGTCATCGCCCTCGAACTCTCGCTCATCGACAAGGAAACCGACGATATCGTCGCCACTGGCATCTATGAGGTGACCAAGGATGCGAGCGGCCCCAACATCGACGATGCGGTTCATGCACTCAATGCCGGCCTCAATGAGATCTTCGCCCAGTTCGCGGCCGACCTCGCCCAGCGCGGCTGAACCCGGCCGCACGGCCGGGGAAATGCCGGGGGAATTGCCGGGGGAATTGCTTGAATTCGGGGACCGATCACCATAGATAGGCGCCCATCGCTCATCACTCGGCCCGCGCCCAGAACAGGTGCGGGGTCAAAACGAAAGGAATTCCTTCATGTCCCGCGGCGCCCTCAAGGTTCACGATCTGACGCCAGAGAAGATCAAGAGCCTCAAGCATTGCACCATTTCGACCAGCAAGGGCGACATGAAGCTCGAAATGTTCCCGGAAGAGGCGCCCAATTCGGTCGCCAATTTTTATGTCCTTGCCGAGGACAAATTCTATGACGGGCTCAGCTTCCACCGCGTCATTCCCGGTTTCGTGGCCCAGGGCGGCTGCCCGGAAGGCACCGGCACCGGCGGCCCCGGCTGGCGCACCGCCTGCGAGACCAAGGGCAACCCGCACAAGCATGTCGAAGGCGCCCTCTCCATGGCCCATGCCGGCCGCGACACCGGCGGCTCACAATTTTTTCTCGTTTTGGAGAAGCAGCCGCATCTCGATGGTGGCCATACGGTGTTCGGCCAGATCGTCGAAGGACTGGATGTCCTACAATCCCTAGAGATGGGCGACGAGATCAACCACATCCGGTTCGAATAACGGCAAATCGCTAAAATCCTATACTTCCAAATTAGCTCAATAACTTAGCTGCGCTCCTGAAACCTCTTGTTAAGACATGAGGCCTAAACTGCCATGGTCAGGTGTCTGACAGGTGACCGACATGGGGTCGGCCACCAGCATGGTTTTAGGGGCGCAACTATGGGGCGGGTTTTATTGAATTGGCTGCCGTGGCATCGGGACGACAAGGTTCTGGCCGACGAGCAGAGCGACACCTTGGATGTGGGCACCGTACTCATCGAAATTTCCGACAAGCTGCCGCAGCATATGTATGCCCATTGGCGCGTTGAAAAGCGCTTCAAGGGGCCGGGCGACCAGCCGCATGTGTCCTTGCGCAATGTGAGCGATCCCTACGCCCACAAGCTGCTGTCGGTGTCGTCGCTGATTTCAGCACGCCGCTTCCAGTTGATGGACGGCGCCGCGCACTGATCCGGGTTCAATGCAGCAGGACGGCGCCGAGGGCCACCAGGCTCACTGAGGCATAGCGCCGCTTGCGGAACCGTTCCTTCAACAGAAACGCGCTCATGAGGGCAGCGAAGATCACGCTGGTCTCGCGCAGGGCGCTGACATGGGCGAAGGCCCCCGACTTCATCGCAAAGATGGCGATGGCATAGGCGCCGGCGGAAAGCGCACCGCCGGCGAGACCAACTTTCCAGGCCTTGGCCCAATAGGCGATGGCGGTGCCGACGCCACGGCGCCACAGGCAGAACAGCACCAGCAACGGCGCATCCAGCGCAAACAGCCAGGCGATATAGCCGAACTGCTGTGCCTCTTGGGGGCCGGCATGGCGGATGCCGAGGCCATCGCACAGCGTGTAGCTCATGATGCAGATGCCGGTCATGAGGCCAAAGGCGACCGGTTCCCACTTATGCTTGCCGACCAGCGGCTTCTCCACCGACAGGCTCAGAATGCCGATGGAAATGGCGGCGACGCCGGCCATCTGCCAGCCGGCGAGGATCTCATGGGGCGGCAGGATCCAAGCCGAGACCGCCACCAGCAGCGGCGCCGAGCCGCGTGCGATGGGATAGACTTGGCTGAGTTCGCCATGGCGATAGGCCAGTACCAGGAACAGGTAATAGCCGAGATGGGTGAGGAGCGACCCCAGCAGATAGATCCAGCTTTCCGGCGCCGGGATCTCGGTCACGAACAGGAACGGCAGGGCGATGATGCCGGCGAGGCCCATGGTGAGGCCCATATTGAGCAGGGTGTCGTGGCCGATCTTGACCAGAACGTTCCAGCTGGCGTGCATGACGGCGGCCAGCAGCACCAGCAGCGTCATCGAAAGTGAAAGTGTCATCATGATGGGCCGGACCATGACATATGCATGACATCCTGCCCAATCGCTTGTTTCGATGGGGGCATAGGTGAAATCGCATAGGTCGCGCGCGACCGATAGATAATCCCTTGAGCCAGCCGGCCCCTAGTCGAGCGGTACGACCGAGATCGAATTGTAGGGCGAGCCGTCGATCAGCTTGGTCGACCAGACCAGATAGACCAGCACGTTCTTCTCCACATCCATGAAGCGGCTGATGCGCAGTTCCTTGAACAGGATCGAGGCATCCTCGGAAAAGACCACCTCGCCCTTCCTGTCGGTGGGGATCTTGCCGGTGACCCGGGTGGGGCCGACCGCGCGGCAGGCGATGGAAAAGCGGCTGGGATCCTCGGCAAAGCCCATGGCACCGCTCCAGCCGCCGGTTTCGGCGCGGCTGAGATAGCAGGACACGTTCTCGACCTTGGGATCGTCATAGCGCTCGATGACGACCTTGTCGTTGGGACTCATCATCCGGAACGTTGTGGACACCTCGCCGATCGTCTCCTGCGCCAGCGCCTGGTATGCCCCCATCGACAGCGTGACGCCGATCCCCAAAATTCCCAGAGAATATTGAACCCGATTCATGATCATCTCGTATCCCGTCTTGATGGCCGCCAACAGGAACCTTCGGCAGCTGCCTGGGTTCCCTCGCAGCATAGCAAGAGAGAGCAAGCGTGCGCAGATATCTCGTAACCTACCTTGCCGTCCTCATCCTGTTCATCCTCATCGACGGTATCTGGCTGGGCCTGGTGGCCAGCGGCCTCTACCTCGAGGGCATCGGCGGGTTGATGGCGCCGACGCCGAACTGGGTGGCTGCCGCCGCCTTCTATCTGCTCTATCCGGCCGGGCTGGTTTTCTTTGCGATCGCCGGTACGACCCGGCAGACCATGGCAGCCATCGCCCAGCGCGCCGCCCTCCTCGGCTTTATGGCCTACATGACCTATGATCTCACCAACCTTGCCACCTTGAGGGATTGGCCGCTGGGCCTCTCGCTGCTCGACATGATCTGGGGCGCCCTGCTCTCCGCCGTGTCGGCGTCTCTCGGCTGGCGCATCGCCAGCGCCGCGTTCAAGTAGCGGCAGCGCGCCCCTGCAGCGCCAGCAGCAAGTGTCGTGCCTGCTCTGCAAGATGGCGCGGGACAAAGACATGGTCGTGATGGAAGGCTGCCACCATGTTGCAGGGGATATCGTGCTCCGCGAGCTCAGCCGCGACGGCGGCGGTGAGGCCGACGCCATCCAGCGCCGAATAGACCGACAGCGTGATCTGCCGCATCGGCGCCGCACAATCGAACCCGAGCGCCGCTGCCTCGGATAGGGGCAGAATCAGCGAAACCCCTTCCACTTCCCTGAACCAGCCGATGGCATGAGTCTTGGCGCGGGCGGCCAGACCGGGATCATCGGTGCTGCAGAAGGCAAAATCGCCGTCGATCAGGGTTGGCGACATCCCGGCCAGCATGTCCTTTGCACCGCGAACAGGAACTGCCACCGCGAACTCTCCTCAGGCCACATCCATCAGCGAGCGGGCGAACTCCTGCGCGGCGAAGGGTTTGAGATCGTCCTGGCCCTCGCCCACGCCGATCGCCACCACCGGCAGGCCGAAACGCTCGGCGAGCGCCACCAGCACGCCGCCCTTGGCTGACCCATCCAGCTTGGTGACGACAAGGCCGGTCACTTGACAGATCTGCTTGAAGATATCGACCTGGGAATGCGCGTTCTGCCCCACGGTCGCATCGAGCACCAGCAGGCAATCGTGGGGCGCCGATGGGTCGACCTTCTTCACCACGCGCACGATCTTGGCCAGTTCCTCCATGAGGCCCGCCTTGTTCTGCAAGCGGCCCGCCGTATCGATGAGGAGGAGGTCGATGCCCTGGGCCTTGGCTTCCTGCACGGCATCGAAGGCAAGCCCCGCCGGATCGGCGCCTTCGCCGCGCGCGATCACCGGCACGCCGGCGCGCTCGCCCCAGATCTTCAGCTGTTCGACCGCGGCGGCGCGGAATGTATCACCGGCGGCCAGCATCACCTTCTTGCCTTGGCCCTGATAGAGCCGCGCCAGCTTGCCGATGGTGGTGGTCTTGCCCGACCCGTTGACGCCCACCACGAGGACGACATGCGGACAATGCGGCGCGATCACCAGGGGCTTTGCAACCGGCGCCAGGATCTCTGCGATCTCGTCGGCAAAGAGTGCCCGCACTTCCTCGGAGGTCACTTCCTTGTCGAAGCGATCCTTGGCGAGGTTGGCCGTCAGTCTGGCCGCCGTCGCTGGCCCGAGATCGGCGGCGATGAGCGCTTCTTCCAGCTCATCGAGCAAGGTCCGGTCGAGCTTCCGCTTGGTGAAGATGCCGGTGATGCTGTCGGTGAGCTTGGTGGAGGAGCGGCTGAGGCCGGATTTCAGGCGCTGGAACCAGCCCTGCTTCTCGCGTGTCGTACTGTCGGTCATGGGCGATCGGAACTGCAAATCTGGATCATGCGGCGATGGCGGTGAGATGCTCGTCCGTCGCCCCATTGATGCGGGTGTCGATGATACTGCCCGGCACGGCGCTGAAAGCCAGCGAGACGGGGGCGAAATGATCGCTGTGACCGAAGGCGGCATTGCCGTCCGACTTCTCGACCAGCACGCGGGTGGCGGCACCGAACTGGCGCGCGAAATAGGCGCGCTGGGCGACAAGGCCGCGTGCGCGCAAGGCCTGGGCGCGCGCCTTGCGCACCGGTCCCGGCACCTGCGGCATCTTCGCGGCCGGCGTGCCGCTGCGCGCCGAATAGGGGAAGACATGGAGGAAGGTGAGGTTGCAATCCTCAACGAGGCGCAGCGAATTCTCGAACATCGCCTCCGTCTCGGTCGGGAAGCCCGCGATGAGATCGGCGCCGAACACCAGGTCCGGCCGCGCTGACAGCATCTCGGAGGTGAAGCGGATCGCATCGTCGCGGCTGTGGCGGCGCTTCATGCGCTTCAGGATCATGTCGTCGCCGGCCTGCAGCGACAGATGGAGATGCGGCATCAGTCGTTCTTCGGAAATGATCAGGCGGCGGAGTTCGTCATCCACCTCGACCACGTCGATCGACGACAGACGCAGGCGCGGCAGTTCCGGCACCAGGGTCAGGATCCGCCGCGTCAGCGCTCCCAGGCCCGACTTGCCCGGCAAATCGCCGCCATAGGAGGTGATGTCGACACCGGTCAGCACCACTTCGCGGACACCGTTCGCGACTAGCTGGCGGATCTGCTCGACAATGGCGCCGGTCGGCACCGACCGGCTGTTGCCGCGGCCGAACGGGATGATGCAGAAGGTGCAGCGATGATCGCAGCCCTGCTGGATCTCGACGAAGGCGCGGGCGCGCGCGGCGAAACCAGAAATGAGATGGGGTGCCGTTTCCGTCACCGTCATGATGTCGGCCACCGCCACATGCGGTTCCCGGGACAGCGACAAAGCGGTGAAGCTCTCCGCCTTCAGTTTCTCCTCATTGCCGAGGACCGCGTCCACTTCATCCATCGCCGCGAATTTTTCCGGCGCGATCTGGGCCGCGCAACCGGTGACGATGATGCGCGCGGTGGGGTTGAGGCGGCGCGCCTTGCGGATGGCCTGGCGCGCCTGGCGCTCGGCTTCCGAGGTAACGGCGCAGGTGTTGATGATGATGGCGTCACTCAATCCCGCCGCCGAGGCATGATTGCGGATCACTTCGCTCTCGAAGGCATTCAAGCGGCAGCCGAAGGTCACCAACTGCGGCTGACCTGGCGTTGCTGCCTCGATGACGGGGGCGAGCGTTTCCTCAGCCATGGCCGTTCACAGGCCCGTTCACAAGACTGTCGAGATCGATCACCCCCTCATAGGACAAGGTCCAGGGGCCGGTCATGCGCACATGGCCGTTTTCCAGCCATTCAATGGTGAGCGTCCCGCCATCGACGATCACCTCGCCCTTGCGGCCCGTGAGGCCACGGCGCGCGGCGGCGACCAGCGTCGCACAGGCACCGGACCCGCAAGCCAGCGTAATGCCGGCGCCACGTTCCCAGACCCGCATGCGCATGCTGGCTGGCGACAGGATCTGCACGAATTCGATATTGGCGCGCTTGGGAAAGAACGGATGGTTCTCCAGCTGCGGCCCCAGCAGCGGCAGGTCGATGGCGTCCACATCCGGCACGAAGAAGACCGCGTGGCTCGACCCCACATTGACACCGACCGGATCGGAAACCGGCCCCAGC
The DNA here is from genome assembly GCF_945906275.1 of Dongia mobilis. GTDB lineage: Bacteria > Pseudomonadota > Alphaproteobacteria > Dongiales > Dongiaceae > Dongia > Dongia mobilis_A. Next base: position 25,148 of record NZ_CAMDRA010000005.1, on the reverse strand, counting down.
GTCACGGGCATGTGCAGCGTGTCGCAGGCAGCCGCCACCGGGATATCCTGCCAGTCGAGATGGGCCGGTCCCATATCGACCGCGATATGACCGTTGGGCAGCGCTTCGGCCGGCAGCAGGCCGGCGACCGTCTCGATCACCACCTGGCTATCGGCCTTTTCGCCCATGATGCGTGCCGCGATGCAGCGCGTGGCGTTGCCGCAGGCACGCGCCTCGGACCCGTCGGCATTGTGGAGCCGCATGAACACGTCGGCGCCCGGCGTCACCGGATTCTCCAGCGTCACCATCTGGTCGAAACCGACCCCCAGATGCCGGTCGGCGAGGCGCCGGCGCTGCTGTTCCGACAAGGTCAGCTTCTGCCGACGCGCATCCAGCACGACAAAATCATTGCCGAGGCCATGCATCTTGAGGAACGGGACAGCGGTCATCCTGGCGGTCATCCTGGCTTGAACTCGTGTGGTTATGCCGGTGGACTTGCCCCAAGTCCAATGATTTCAGTAGGATCGCCCCCTGCGTCGGATGCAGGGCACACACTATTATCCGGGGCGGAGCCCGGCGCCGGATTGCCGCTCCACGGCACCGGTTGACGGGTGGGGCCACCCTCTGTATAACCCGCCGCCAATAGAATTTCTTACGTTTCAAAGCAGGTATTGCCCCATGGCTCATCACAAATCAGCGGAAAAGCGCATCCGTCAGACCGTCGTCAGCACGGCGCGCAACCGCACCAACAACAGCCGTTTGAAGACCGCCGTGAAGAAGGCCGAGATGGCCATCGCCAGCGGCAACAAGGCCGAAGCCGAAGCAGCGCTTAAGGCAGCGCAGCCGGAATTGGCCCGTGGCGTCGTCAAGGGCGTGGTGCACAAGAACACCGCCGCCCGCAAGATGTCCCGCCTGACCAAGCGTCTGCGCACCCTCGCCTGAAATAGGCGGGGCCGTTCTCAGGTCCCATCTGAAACCCGGCCCGTAAGGGTCTGGCAGCTATCGCGTAAACCGCGGCACCTCTCCGAGGGCCGCGGTTGCCGTTTGTGGCTGTTTAGCCGATACGACACCATCCGTTGTAGCGGTTCGACCAGAATCAGCTGTTGAATCTGTGATGTTTAGGCCACAGAGAGGGTGCCAAGAGTAGATTCCCCCTCGTTCTCGATTCGGACTTGTTGCATGCACTATTGTGCGCGCGTAGAGTCCCTTTCGGCCGCGAGACAGGGCGTTGGCCGGGGCTCGGAACGAGCTCAATCACGGGAAAATTTGCTATAAAAAACAAAGATCTATGATGCGTGAAGCCACGTTTCATCCGTTCGCTTGCCGAAGCTGCCGCGGTATCTCCGCCAAGCTCGCCAGTGACCGCCGGAAAGCCACCAGATTCACGCGGTCTGGACTCCTTTCAGCGCCTGTTTTCCCCCATCTCCACCTGTGGCAACCAAGTCACGGCTACATTGCGCGCCTTCATGGAATAATCGCGCATTGGTTGCAGCCTTACTCACCCGATCCCAACAGGTTCGGGGGCCGGGCTTAAGTTAACCATTAAGACCGCCGCCGATCCGGGTGCCACGCCGCCTTATGGCGCTTGACTCCTATGCGGTGGCGGAAATGACGTTTGTTGGGGGATCACGGCATGAGCAACACTGGAACCTATGCGGGCGATGTCACGCCGCAGACTGCCTGGGACGCCCTCGTCAGCACCCCGCAGGCGCGCCTGATCGACGTCCGCACCCAGCCGGAATGGAGCTTTGTCGGCATTCCCGACCTTTCCCCCATCGGCAAGAAGGTGATCCTCGCCTCCTGGCAGGTCTATCCCAACATGGCGGTCGATGCCGATTTCGTCGGCAATGTGAAGGCCCAGTTGGGCGAGGCGGCAGGGCCGCTCTATTTTCTGTGCCGGTCGGGCGCGCGGTCGCGGGCGGCCGCCATCGCCATGACCGAGGTCGGCCTTGGCCCCTGCTTCAACATCAGCGGTGGATTCGAGGGCGACAAGGATGCTGGCAGCCATCGTGGCCGCGCCAATGGCTGGAAGGTCGCGGACCTTCCCTGGGTGCAGGACTGATGAGCAGCATCATGAGCCGCAACGACGAGATGAATCTGGGGTTAGGGGGCAAGGCCATGATCGAAGCGGGCAGCGATTCGCTCCTCAACGCGCAATGGGCCCGGGTGCGCGGCCGGCTGCGCGCCGAGTTCGGCGAGGCCACGTTCCGCTCCTGGCTGAAGCCGCTCACACTTGCCGGCCGCCGTGGGCAGGATCTGCGCGTGGCCGTGCCGTCGCGCTTCATGCGCGACTGGGTGGCGACGCATTACGCCGACCGGATCATGGCACTGTGGTGCAGCGAATGCCCGGAGATCCGCTCGGTCGAGGTGATCGTCGACAGCCGCGACACAGCCGCCGTCGATGATGCGACGGCGGACGATTTTGCGACCGGCAATGCGCCTTCCCCTGCGACCGTCGATGGACCTGCCGCCAATGACCGCCAGGGGGTCATGTCGGCGGTGAGCCAGGCCGAGGCCGACGGTCTTGCCGAAGTGAGCGCCACGCTGGATCCGCGCCTGACCTTCGACAATTTCGTGGTCGGCAAGTCCAACGAACTCGCCCACGCGGCGGCGATCCGCGTCGCCGAATCCGACGTTGTGCCGTTCAATCCGCTGTTTCTCTATGGTGGCGTCGGCCTCGGCAAGACGCATCTCATGCATGCCATCGCGCATCACATCAAGAAGAAGCAGCCGCAAAAGCGGGTCATCTATCTCTCCGCCGAGAAGTTCATGTACCAGTTCATCCGCGCGTTGCGGAACAAGAACACCATGGCCTTCAAGGAACTGTTCCGTTCCGTGGACGTGCTGATGGTCGACGATGTGCAGTTCATCATTGGCAAGGAATCGACCCAGGAAGAATTCTTCCATACCTTCAACGCGCTCTTTGACCAGAACAAGCAGGTGGTGCTCTCGGCCGACAAATCGCCCTCGGACCTTCAGGGGCTCGAGGAGCGCATGCGCACGCGCTTCGGCTGGGGCCTGGTGGCGGACATCCATCCGACCACCTACGAACTGCGCCTCGGCATCCTGCAGGCCAAGGCCGAACAGGCGCCGATCCAGATTCCCAGCAAAGTGCTGGAATTCCTCGCCCACCGCATCTCATCGAACGTGCGCGAACTGGAAGGCGCCCTCACCCGCATCATCGCGCATGCGACCTTGGTCGGCCGTCCGGTCTCGGTCGAATCCGCCCAGGAACTGCTGAAGGACCTGCTGCGCGCCAACGATCGCTCCGTCACCATCGAGGAGATCCAGCGCCGCGTGGCCGAGCATTACAACATCAAGCTTGCCGACATGAGCTCGCCCAGGCGCGCTCGCCAGGTCTCGCGCCCGCGCCAGATCGCCATGTATCTCGCCAAGCAGCTGACCACCAAATCGCTCCCCGATATCGGTCGCTCCTTCGGCGGGCGAGATCATACGACCGTGATGCACGCCGTGAAAAAGGTCGAGGAACTGGCAGCTGGCGACATCTCCTTTTCCGAGGATATCGACCTCCTGAAGCGCATGCTGGAAGGCTGATTTCCAGCCGGATTTTCCGGGCGCTTTATCGAGGATTTCTGCGGGCTTGCCGGACCTCCGGCAGGGTCATTCCGGGCCATAAAACCCTGTTGCCCGGGGCCTAACCTGCTATAATCTCCCACTTGCTGGAAAACATCGGCCGATTCGGCCTATGCCGCCTTGCGCGGGGGATCTTCAGGCAAGGTTGGAAACGATCGGACCGACGGCGTCGGAACCCGCATGCGAGGCCTCATCGGCCCGGTGTGGCGGGTCCCGCCAGCGGCCAGAAACAGGGTTGAGTTAGGCCATGAAACTGACCATCGAACGGACCCTCCTGCTGAAGGCGCTGGGCCACGTGCAGAGCGTTGTCGAGCGCCGCAACACCATTCCCATCCTCTCCAACGTGCTGGCCGAGGCCAAGGACGGGCAACTCGCCCTGACCGCCACCGACATGGACCTCGCGGTCGTGGAAAAGGTGCCGGCCGATATCGCCGCCCCCGGGGCCGCCACGGTGCCCGCCCACACGCTCTACGACATCGTCCGCAAGCTGCAGGAAGGCGCCCAGGTCCAGATCGAGCTTGCGGCAGACGGCCAGCAGGTCACGGTGAAAGCCGGCCGCTCGCGCTTTGCCCTGGCGACCCTGCCCAAGGAGGATTTCCCGGCCATCCATGCCGGCGACTTGCCCCACAAATTCCCGCTCTCCGCCGCCGACCTCAAAGGCCTCATCGATCGCACCAAGTTCGCGATCTCGACGGAAGAGACGCGCTATTACCTCAACGGCATCTATGTCCACGCCTATGCCGCCGGCAAGCAGACCAGCCTGCGCGCGGTGGCGACCGACGGCCATCGCCTGGCGCGGGTCGAGATGCCGCTGCCCGAGGGCGCCGAGAGCATTCCCGGCGTCATCGTGCCGCGCAAGATGGTCAACGAGGTGCGGAAACTCATTGAGGATTTCGACGGCACGGTCGACGTCTCCCTTTCCGACAGCCGCATCCGCTTCGCCTTTGCCGACGTGGTGCTGACCTCGAAGCTGATCGACGGATCTTTCCCCGATTATCAGCGCGTCATTCCCACCGCCAACGACAAGATCCTCGAAGTGGACCGCAAGGAATTCCGCGACGCTGTCGACCGCGTCTCCACGATCTCCAGCGAGAAGTCGCGCGCGGTGAAGCTCAGCCTCAAGCCGGGCACGCTTACCCTCTCGGCCACCAGCGCCGAGAATGGCAGCGCCTCGGAAGAAATCGAGGTGAAGTATGACGGCCAGCCGATGGAAATCGGCTTCAACTCGAAATATCTGCTCGATGTCGCCGATGAGATCGAGGGCCAGGGCCTGGAGCTGAAACTCGCCGATTCCGTGGCCCCCACTCTGCTGCGCGACATGGCGGATGCCCAGGCACTCTATGTGCTGATGCCGATGCGTGTGTGAGGCAATGTCGGTCGCCGAGCGCGGAACCGACATCACCCACATCACGCCCCATCGGGTCGTGTCGGGCACAGGTACGCAGGTGGCGAACGGATTTTCATACCTCTCGCTGACGTCGTTCCGCAATTACCGCGAGGTGGGGCTGGAAACCGGACTCGATCGTGGCCTCGGCGCCATCGTGCTGACGGGGCGCAATGGTGCCGGCAAGACCAATCTCCTGGAAGCCCTCTCCTATCTCGCGCCCGGTTCCGGCCTGCGCCAAGCGACCATCGCCGAGATCGAGTTCCGCAATGCCGGCAATCACGCAGGCGTGCACAGTACCGAGACGCAGGATGGTTTCGCGCGCCAGGGCGGCATCGCCTGGGCGGTCCACGCCCGTTACCAGGGCCGTGGCGGCGAACATGCCATGGGCACCGGCCGCGATCCGCTGGCCCTGGCCCAGAGCGGACGCGAGCGCCGCATCTCGCGCATCAACGGCGCCAATGTCCGCAGCCAGGCGAGCTTTGCCGAAATCCTCACCGTGCTGTGGCTCACCCCGCAAATGGACCGGCTGTTCAGTGAGGCGACCTCCTCGCGCCGCCGCTTCCTCGACCGGCTGGTCTATGGCCTCGACCCCACCCATGCCGCCCGTGTGGCTGCCTACGAACAGGCCATGCGCGAACGCGCCCGCCTCCTGCGCGGCGAAGGTCCCACCGCCCCCGGCGGCGACATGAACGCCTGGCTCTCCGGGCTTGAAGCCGAGATGGCGGGACAAGCCGTCGCCATCGCGGCGGCAAGGCTCGATGCCAGCACCAGCCTCAACGCCGCCATGGCGGAAGCCGTGGGCCCCTTCCCGCAGGCCGACCTCGCCGTGGCCGGCGCCGTCGAAGCCTCGCTGGATTTCATGCCGGCGCTGGAAGCCGAGGATCTGCTGAAAGCGCGCCTCGCCGCCGCCCGCCAGAGCGATGCCGAGAGCGGTGTGACACAATGGGGCACGCACCGCTCCGACCGTGTCGTGACGCTCTCGGGTCGCCATCTAGGGGGAGTCCCCTTGCGCGCCGGCGATGGTTCGACCGGCGAGCAGAAGGCCCTGCTGGTGGCGATCATCCTCGCCGAGGCGCGGCTGTCGACCAAACGCCGCGGCGAAGCGCCGGTGCTGCTCCTCGATGAAGTAGCGGCCCATCTCGACCGCCAGCGCCGCGATGCCCTCTTTGCCGAGTTGCAGGCGCTCCAGGCGCAATGCTGGCTGACCGGCACGGAACGCGAGACGTTCCAATCCCTGGATGGCTGGGCCCAGTTCATGACCGCAGGCGATGGCCGCCTGCTGCCGGATATGACCCGGGTATGAACTTAGCCCAGCCATCTCAACCTGATTTGACCTTTGCAGTAACGAGACCCAGACCATGAGCGACGAGAACAAAGAGAATGGAACCCCCGGTGGAAACCATGGTGCCGACGATTACGGCGCCGATTCCATCCGCGTGCTGAAAGGCCTCGACGCCGTCCGCAAGCGCCCGGGCATGTATATCGGCGACACCGATGACGGTTCCGGCCTCCATCACATGGTCTATGAAGTCGTCGACAATGCGATCGACGAAAGCCTTGCCGGCTGGTGCGACCGCATCGACGTCTCATTGAACGGCGATGGCTCGGTGACGGTCCGCGACAATGGCCGCGGCATCCCCGTCGACATCCACAAGGAAGAAGGTGTCTCGGCGGCCGAGGTCATCATGACCCAGCTCCATGCCGGCGGTAAGTTCGACCAGAACAGCTACAAGGTCTCGGGCGGCCTCCACGGCGTCGGTGTCTCCGTGGTGAACGCGCTTTCGGAACGCCTCGACCTCCGCATCTGGCGCGACGGCAAGGAGCATTTCCTGCGCTTCCGCCATGGCGATCCGGAAGCGCCGCTTTCCGTGACCGGCCCAGCCGGCGACAATCGCGGCACCGAGGTCACCTTCCTTGCCTCGAAGGAGACCTTCACCAAGACCGAGTATGACTACGCAACGCTCGAGCATCGCCTGCGCGAACTCGCTTTCTTGAATTCCGGCGTGCGCCTCATCCTCACCGACAACCGCACGGTCGAGCCGAAATCGGTCGAGCTCCATTACCAAGGCGGCCTTGAGGCGTTCATCCGCTATCTTGACCGCGCCAAGAATCCGCTCCATGGGGCTGCGATCACGTTGATGCAGGAAAAAGACGGCATGACAGTCGAAGCGGCCCTGGAATGGACCGACTCCGATCATGAGACGATGCTGTGCTTCACCAACAACATCCCGCAGCGGGATGGCGGCACCCATCTCCAGGGCTTCCGCGCGGCCCTCACGCGCCAGATCAACAAATACGCGGAAGAAAGCGGCATCGCCAAGCGCGAGAAGGTGACCTTGACCGGCGACGACGCCCGCGAAGGCCTCACCTGCGTGCTCTCGGTCAAGGTGCCGGACCCGAAATTCTCCTCGCAGACGAAGGACAAATTGGTCTCCTCCGAAGTGCGTCCCGTGGTCGAGAACATCGTCAACGAGCGCCTGGCGCAATGGTTCGAGGAACATCCTGCCGATGCCAAGCGCATCGTCGGCAAAGCGGTCGAAGCCGCCGCCGCCCGCGAAGCCGCCCGTAAGGCCCGCGACCTCACCCGGCGCAAGGGCGCCCTCGACATCTCGTCCCTGCCCGGCAAGCTCGCCGATTGCCAGGAACGCGATCCGGCCTTGTCCGAACTCTTCATCGTCGAGGGTGATTCGGCAGGCGGCTCCGCCAAGCAAGGCCGCCACCGCAAGAACCAGGCGATCCTCCCCTTGCGCGGCAAAATCCTCAATGTCGAGCGCGCGCGCTTCGACAAGATGCTCTCCTCGGACCAGATCGGTACGCTGATCGCGGCCCTTGGCACCAGCATCGGGCCCGAGGAATTCGATATCAGTAAGGCGCGCTATCACAAGATCATCATCATGACCGACGCCGATGTCGACGGCTCGCATATCCGGACCTTGCTGCTCACCTTCTTCTACCGGCAGATGCCGGAGTTGATCGAGAAGGGCTATCTCTACATCGCCCAGCCGCCGCTCTACCGCGCCGCCAAGGGCAAGTCGGAGCATTACTTAAAGGACGATCTCGCGCGGGAGGATTACCTCATCTCGCTCGGCCTCGACACGGCGGTCCTGACCCTGGGCAATGGCGAGCAGATCGCCGGCCCGGATCTCCGCCGCGTGGTTGATCTTGCGGCCCAGGCCAAGCATCTGATGGAACCGCTCATCCGCAAGGTGGGCTCCGCCGCCGTGGTGAGCCAGACCGCCATCCGCGGCGGCCTCAACCCGCAGGCCGCCACCAATCCGGATTTGGCGGCCGCGATCGCCGCCGAGCTCGACAAGATCTCGCCCCCTGCCGAACGCGGCTGGTCCGGCCTTTCCGACCAGCAGGGCGGCCTTGCCTTCAAGCGGCGCCTGCGCGGTGTCACCTCGGGCCATGTCATCGATGCGAGCCTCATCCGCTCGGCCGAGGCCCACCGCCTCGACCAGATGAAGGAGGGTCTCCTCGAAAGCTTCGGCACGGCCGCCACCCTCGTCGCCAAGGACCGCACTGCCGTGATCAACGGCCCCATCGACCTCATCGACGTGGTAACCGAGATCGGCAGCAAGGGCATCGACATCCAGCGCTATAAGGGCCTCGGCGAAATGAACCCCGAGCAGCTCTGGTCGACGACCCTCGATCCCGCCGTCCGCTCGCTCCTCCAGGTCAAGGTCAACCATGTCGACGAAGCCGAGGAAATCTTCTCGACCCTGATGGGCGACTTGGTCGAACCAAGGCGCGATTTCATCCAGCAGAACGCGTTGAACGTGGCGAATTTGGATGTGTAAACATCTCTCTGCACATCGCGAATAGCGTATGACTCATCATTGCCTTTAGAGTGTTGACAGTTGATCTTCTGCACAACGAGGCGGCGGAATGGGCGCGGACAAGAGCTCCGAAACCTTGACTGACATCTTCTTTGATGAGTCTGGCTTTACAGGGGAAGCACTCCTCGATCCCGTACAACCACATTTTGTCATTGCATCAAGCATCATTAAGGATGCGGCCGCAAAGAAACTCCTTGAGGCCGCGTTTCCCGACTATCAAGGCCCGGAGTACAAATTCAGGAATATCTGGTCGCGAGAAAGGTCACGTAAACGGCTTGTGGAATTTTGTGGCCGACTTGGTGAGTTCAATTCGTCGCTATTCGTTTGGCAGGTAGATAAGAAGTTCTGCGTGCTTACTAAGATGATTGGCTACCTAATGGAGCCTTTGGCGCACGCTGCCGGGCAAAATTTCTATCAGAATGCTTACGCTTATAAACTTGCCAACTATGTTCACTTCGGACTGACGCATGTTGGGTCTCCTGAACTCTACGATGCGGCGGTGAACACGTACTATGATTTCGCGAGGGATCCAACCGATGCTTCGCTGGTAGGCATGCAAAATCGCCTCAAGTTGCTGGAGAACAGTGCGCCAGAGGAACTGAGATTCTTCTTTCGATCATGCTGGTTAGGAGCAACACTGTTTCATAAATTCTATGATATCGAGGCATTCAAAGGAAACCTGGAAATCTATCTTACCTCAATGCTGACAAGTGTCGGTCATTGGTCACTAAAAGCTTCTACACCGTTGCGCCTGTTTCATGACCAATCAAATGCGTTCTTCGCTCAGAGAGAGCTTTGGAGGGCAATAACTTCTCCCGACGTACCTCCTCAATTTCACCCTGTTGCAAATGGCCCCGCAATCCCGTTCCCCTTGCCGATCAAAATGTCAGAAGCTGTAGACTCAAAGACGAGCGCTGCTATCCAACTCTGCGATATCGTTGCTGGCCTTACCACGAAATTTCTGGATACCACCCGCTCACCCGATGTTGAAACACTCTTTCGGTCCATCCACTCTACTGGTTTCAAGGATATCCCGATGAACGGCATAGCACCGGGTGAGGACTTTCCAGATGGTCCTCCTGGACCATTGACCGATGCCGATCCTGTGGACCTCATGGTAGCAATCATAGAGTCGGGAAAAGGGAAGCCCCTTTAGTCTCACACCCCCTCGAACTGTCTCGCGTGATCGAGAATTGCGATGTCGGGCAGCTTGCGGCAGGTCCAGATCTGATGGGCTTGGGCGAGGTCAGGCGGCTCGTCGAGTGAGCCACTCTTGACCGAGATACTCACTTTCACATCACGGTTGTATCGAAGACGCGCGAACCGCTTCCCGGGCAGAAGAAACATAGCAGGATGGCGTCGCTATTGACAGGGCGCGATCTTACCATGGCGCCCAGCGTCGTTCATCCGCCCGCCTTGCATCGCCTTGAGCAGACTCGCGCGCGGGCTGGTGAGGGGCGTTCCCTTGACGCAAAGCCCCGCTGCCGGCGCCATCGAGGCTTGGGCAAAGGCGACGCTGGCGGCGCCAGCGGCAAAGGCGCGGTCGGCGGCATCGGCGATCATCGCGAGATACTGTTGCTGATCGCCTTCCTTGAACAGGTCCCAGGCGCCCGGCACCAGTTGCAGATCGATCTCGGCCTCTGTTCCCGCCGCGACCTCCCGGAACAGGTCCCCACTCGCCTGCGCGGTGCCTGGAAAGGTGTAGAGCACCGCCACCCTGCCGCCATTCTTCACCGCGGCCTCGGCCAAGGCGCGGTCGATGCGCAGGGTCGGCACCTTGGCGCGCAGCCCATCCGCGACCGGCCCCAGGGTCGAACAGGCCAGCAGCACAAAATCGGCATCACCCGCCGCCGCGCGCAAGGCTGCTTCGGTTTCTTCAACGATCGATGGGGTTAGACCACCCGCCTGCTCCGCCGCTGCCAGCAGGTGGGCACGGACAAGATGTCTGAGATCGAGGGCGAGGTCCACGGCGGCCGCCTCAAACAAGGCAATGTTGCCGGCGGCGGTATGGAGGCAGGCAATCCGCTTGCGCAGGGTCACAAGTCGGATTCGCTTTCCGCCTCGTCCGCGTCCGTGGGTGCTGCGCCATTCTTGCCGGCGTAATGTTCGCGCTTGGCCTGGTACATCGAGGCATCGGCCTGGCTGAGCGCATCGTCGGCCGTCTGCTGGCCGTGGAATTCATGCATGCCGACGGCGCAGGAAAGCTGGATGTCGACACCCTCCCAGATGAGCGGCGAGCGGGCGATGACCGAGAGCAGCTGGTTGGCTTTGTCCTGCGCCTGCACCATATCGGCCTGCGCCAGGATGACGCCGAATTCATCGCCGCCCAAACGCCCGACCACATCGGAATCACGCACATTGTTGAGCAGCATGGTGGCGAAATGGCGCAAGGCCGCATCGCCCGCCAGATGGCCGAACCGGTCGTTGATCTGCTTCATGCCGTTGAGATCGAAATAGAGCACCGAGCCCGGAGAGCCATAACGTTCCGAGAATGAGATGAGCCGCGTCAGCTCGCGCACGAAGGCGCGGCGGTTGGCAATGGGCAGCATCGCGTCTTCGTCGGCGACGCGCTCCAGATGCGAGATGCGTTTCCTGGTCCGGTCCAGCTCGTCGCGCAGATGCCGCACTTCATCGAGGAGGGCGGTGAGGGCGGCGCGCACATTGGGCGAGAGTTCGGCTTCACTGAGGCCCAGGAATGTCGCCTGGTCGACGGGGGCTGCATGGGTGGCCGACGCCGTCGCATCAACGCTCGCAGCGGCCGCACTCTTGGCGACCTTGCCGACCTTGGAAACCGGCCGGGCGCCACCCGCGGGACCAACGCCCGCCGGACCGCCAGCTCGATCTCTGATCTTCATCCTGCCGCCTTTCGCGCCTTGCCCCGAACCGCTCAAGCCCCGAACCGCTTCAAGCCCTGAGGGAGGTATCGCCGAATCTCTTGGTCCCGGATGTTGGCGATCCAGGGTAATGCCCGCAACCACTTTCTGGCGCCTTGGCCAAGCACTGGCCGAGTGACAAAAAATAACGCCGAATCATGACGCTAACTCGGTTAAGGTGACGTTAATGCGGCGTCCGGCAACGCTTGCCAAAGGGTCGCCAGGACCTATAATCCCGGCCTTTCCGGGGACCCTTATGAAGGCGTAAGACCATGGCAACAAAAGAGAAACGCAATTCTGCCCCGGCTTCAGGCAAGGCCGCGCCAAAGGTCGGCATCATCATGGGCAGCCAATCCGACTGGGCGACCATGCGCCACGCCGCCGAAACACTCGACGCCCTGAAGATCGCCGCCGAAACGCGAATCGTCTCCGCCCATCGCACACCCAAGCGCATGTTCGACTATGCGCAGAAGGCCAAGGGCCGCGGCCTGCAGGTGATCATCGCCGGCGCCGGCGGGGCAGCGCACCTCCCCGGCATGACGGCGAGCCTCACCGAATTGCCGGTCTTCGGCGTGCCGGTCGAAAGCCAGGCCCTGAAGGGGCAGGACTCACTCCTTTCCATCGTCCAGATGCCGGCCGGCATTCCCGTGGGCACGCTCGCCATCGGCAAGGCCGGCGCCATCAACGCAGCACTCCTCGCCGCCGCGGTGCTGGCCTTGAATGATGCAGCACTGGCCAAACGCCTCGCCGCCTTCCGCCAGAAGCAGACCGATGCGGTCGCCGTCAAACCGGCGCGCGAGGGCTGATCAATATGAACGCTGAAGACGGTCAGATCCTGCCGCCGGGTTCCGTGATCGGCATTCTGGGGGGTGGCCAATTGGGTCGCATGTCGGCGCTGGCCGCCGGCCGCCTCGGCTACAAGGTGCATATCTTCTCGCCCGAGAAGGACGGCCCCGCGGCGCAGGTTTCCTGGCGCAACACCGTGGCGGCCTATGACGACCTCGCAGCTCTTGAAGCCTTCGCGCAATCCGTCGATGTCGTGACCTTCGAATTCGAGAACATCCCGGCAGCGGCAGCCGAGATCCTGGCCAGGCTGAAGCCGACAAGGCCTAGTCCCCGCGTCCTCCACATTTCCCAGGAACGGCTGCGCGAGAAGCGTTTCCTGGAAAGCATCGGCGTGCCCGTGACGGCTTTTCGCGAAGTGACCGGTGCCGCGGACCTGCCGGCGGCGGTCGACGCGCTGGGCACACCCTCGATCCTCAAATCCGCAAGCTTCGGCTATGACGGCAAGGGCCAGGTGCGCATCGAAGCCGGCATGGATCTCCAGGAGGCCTGGGCGCGGATGGGCGGCACCATCGCGATCCTCGAAGGCTTCATCGATTTCGACTGCGAGATATCCGTCATCGTCGCCCGCAACCCGGCTGGCGAGATCGCACTCTATGAACCCGCGCGCAACAGCCACAAGCATCACATCCTCGATACCAGCACGGTACCTGCCGGCGTCTCGGTCAAGGTCGCCCATGCCGCCGAGGCGATCGCGCGCCGCATCGCTGGCGAGATCGACCTCATCGGCCTGCTCGCCGTCGAGATGTTCGTGACCAAAGACGGCCGCGTGCTGGTCAACGAACTCGCCCCCCGCCCGCACAATTCCGGCCATTGGTCCCAGGACGGCGCCGTGACCTCCCAGTTCGAACAGCATGTGCGCGCAGTCTGCGGCCTCGGCCTCGGCAATCCTGCCAGGCATTCCGACACGGTCATGACCAACCTCATCGGCGACGAGGTCGAAAGCTGGCCCCAGCTCCTGGCCGACCCGGATGTGAAGCTCCATCTCTACGGCAAGACCGAAGCGCGGCCGGGGAGGAAGATGGGGCACTGGAATAAGTTGACGCCAAAGAGCTGAGCCAAACAAAAACCCCGCCGATCTCTCGGCGGGGTTCAGTCTTTCAGGAGGAACGATCAGCGGGCGATCACATCGCCTTTTCGATCACCGCATGGGTCCAGGCGCCTTCCGGCATCTTGGTAATGACCGGATCAGAACCGCCCGACATCAGGGTTTCCACGGTGCGTGTCGCAGCGGCGTCATCCAGCCAGCCGGTGCCCTTCGGGTTGGCGCCGACCAGCTTGGCGATTTCTTCCATCATGGTCTTCTGGTGCGCTTCGGTCTGGGCGCCGGTCTCGTCATTGTCGAGCACGATCTTCACCGCCTCGTCCTGGTTGGCGACGGCATATTCCCAGCCCTTCATCGAGGCCTTGAGGAAGCGTGCCAGCTTGTCGACCATGGCCGGGTCGGCGAGGCTCTTGTCGAGCGTGTAGAGACCGTCTTCCAGGGTCGCCACACCTTCGTCTTCATACTTGAAGGTGATGAGTTCGTCCGGCTTCACGCCGGCCTCGATCACCTGCCAATATTCGTTATAGGTCATGGTCGAGATGCAGGCCGCCTGCTTCTGCAGCAACGGATCCACGTTGAAACCCTGCTTCAGCACATTGACGCCGCCCTCGGAACCGTCGGTCTTGTAGCCGAGCTTGTTCATCCAGTTGAGGAACGGATATTCGTTGCCGCCGAACCAGACGCCCAGCGTCTTGCCGGGGAAATCCTTCGGCGTGGTGACGCCGGAATCCTTGCGGCAGGTCAGCATCATGCCCGACTTCTGGAACACCTGGGCGATGTTGACCAGCGGCACGCCCTTCTCGCGTGTCGCCAGCGCCGACGGCATCCAGTCGACCACCACGTCGGCACCGCCGCCGGCGATCACCTGGGAGGGGTTGATGTCCGGACCACCGGCCTTGATGGTGACGTCGAGACCGGCTTCCTTGTAGAAGCCCTTCTCCGCCGCCACGTAATAGCCGGCGAACTGCGCCTGCGTCACCCATTTCAACTGCAGCGTCAGCGCGTCCTCGGCCGATGCCGTCGCGGCACCACCGGCGATGAGCCCCGCGAGGATCGCGGAACCGAACAATGACTTCAATACCATTTTAGCCTCCATGTTTGGTTGTCAGTTTCTGTTTTACGAACGGGTCCGGAACGAGGCATGCCACGAGGTCAGGCGCCGTTCCAGGAGGGCGATGAGTCCATAGGACAACGAACCGGCCAACGCCGCAACGGCGATCGTGGCCCAGACCACGTCGACATTCATGCGGGCCACCTCGACGCTGATGCGGAAGCCCATGCCGGAAATTGGCGAACCGAAGAATTCCGCCACGATGGCGCCGATGAGCGCCAGGGTCGAGTTGATCTTGAGCGCGTTGAACAGGAACGGCAAGGCCGCCGGCAGGCGCAGCTTGAACAAGGTCGCCCAATAGCCGGCTGCATAGGAGCGCATCAAGTCGCGCTGCATGGCATCGGCGGCATTGAGGCCGGCCAGGGCATTCACCAGCATCGGGAAGAAGATCATGAAGACAATCACCGCCGTCTTTGATTCCCAGCCGAAGCCGAACCACATCACCATGATGGGCGCGATGCCGATGACGGGAACGGCACTCACCATATTGCCCAAAGGCAGCAGCCCCAGCTGCAGGAAGGGCACACGGTCGACGATGAGGGCGGTGGCAAGGCCCAGCACATTGCCCAGCGCAAAGCCGGCGATGACAGCCTTCATGAAGGTCTGGCGGAAATCGCCGATCAGGGTCGGCAATTCGCGGAAGAACGCATCCCATACCTGGCTCGGTGCCGGCAGCAGGACCTTAGGGACCCCATAGCCGCGGCAGATGAATTCCCAGCCGAGCAGGAGAGATAGGCCGAACACCGCCGGCACGATGATGGAGAGGAGCGGCCAGCCCTTGAGCGCGCTGAGATTGCCGAGCAGCCACCAGGCGGCGGCGGTCGCCGCGAGGATCAGGATCGTCACCCAGCCGGGGCTTGGCACGGTGGCAGCCGCTTCCGCGACACCGATACCGTGGAAGCCATAGACCGTGATGGCCAGCAGCAGGCCGCCGGCCAGCACGCTCATCAGGAAAGGATGTGGCTGGCGATTCGTCATGAGCGGGCACTCGCCGATTGACCGGCCCGGCCCAGCACCAGCCGCTCGATGCCGCCGATGCCATAGACGAGCGTGGCGCCCAGGATCGCGGCCATGAACAGGGCCGACCAGATCTGCACGGTCTGGCCGTAATAGCTGCCCGAGAGGAGGCGCGCGCCCAGGCCCGCCGAGGCGCCGGTCGGCAATTCGCCGACGATGGCGCCGGTCAGGCTGATGGCGACCGCCACCTTGAGGCTTGCGAACAGGAACGGCACCGAGGCCGGCAGGCGCAGCTTCCAGAAAACCTGAGCCTGGCTCGCATTGTAGGAGCGCATGAGGTCGAGCTCCATCGGGTCCGGCGAACGCAGGCCCTTCACCATGCCGATGGTGACCGGGAAGAAGCAGAGATACATCGAGATGATCGATTTCGGCACCAGCCCGGTGATGCCGATATTGCCCAGCACCACGATGATCATGGGCGCGATGGCGAGGATCGGCACGGTCTGCGAGGCAATGACCCAGGGCATCAGGCTGCGATCCAGTGTCTGGACATGAACGATACCGATGGCAAGCAGGATACCCAGCAAGGCACCAAGCGCGAAACTGACCAATGTCGCCGAGGCCGTCACGGTTGCGTGATAGACCAGCGACTTCTTGGCCGTGACCTTCACGCCGAAGGTGGTCTTGGCGAATTCGACCGCGACCTGGTCGGGGCTGGGCAGCACCGGGCGTTCCATCGACCAGGTGCCCTTGACGATGTCGGCCACACCCGGCGCGCCGCCATCCTTCACCAGCCGCTCCGACACCTGCGCCCAGTTGAGCGCCACCGACAGCGCGTACCAGCCGAGGATGATGAGTGCCACCACCGCCAGCACCGGCAGCGCCTTGTCCTTCACGCCCTGAAGGATACCGTCGCTCATTTCACCTCGTCATAGGAATGACCGGCCTTGAGGCCGAGGCGGATGCGATGGGCAAGCTCCTGCGCCGCCGGGCTTTCGCGCGTCTCCAGATTGCGCTCCACCGGCAGATTGCTGTCGATGACATCGATGATGCGGCCAGGCCTTGCACTCATGATGACGATGCGGGTCGAGAGCAGCACCGCCTCGTCGATCGAATGGGTGACGAAGATGACGGTCTTCTTCGTCTTCGCCCAGATCCTGAGCAGTTCCTCGTTCATCCGGTCGCGGGTGATCTCGTCGAGCGCCCCAAACGGCTCGTCCATCAGCAGGAGATCTGGGTCGAAGGAAAGCGCCCGCGCGATCGAGGCGCGCTGCTGCATGCCGCCCGACAGCTGGAACGGAAACTTCTTCTCGAACCCCTTGAGGCCGACGAGGTCCAGATAGCGCAATGCCTTCTCGGCCCGCTCCGCTTTGGAGACACCCATGATCTCGTGCGGCAGTTCGACATTCTTCTGGATGTTGCGCCAGGGATAGAGGGCCGCCGCCTGGAAGATATAGCCATAGGCGCGCTTCAATCGTGCTTCGCGCGGAGATACGCCGTTGACCGTCACCACACCCGAGGTCGGCTGTTCAAGATCGGCGATGATCCGCATCAAGGTGGTTTTGCCGCAGCCCGACGGCCCGATGAAGGTCACGAACTCGCCGTGCCGGATGTTGAGGTTGATATCCTGGAGCGCATGGACCGGCGCGTCCGGCGTCTCGAACGTCAGCCCCAGATTGCGGACGTCAATCACGACGTCGAATGCACTCATGACCGGCCCCCGGCCAGAAATACGGCGTTCACTTAGGCCGCATTCGCGCGTTCGACCATGGCGCGCAGCAGGACGTCGCAACCGTCGCGGCAATCCTCCTTGGTCGCGTTCTCGATCTCGTTATGGCTGATGCCGCCTTCGCAGGGAATGAACACCATGGCGGTGGGGGCGACCCGGTTCATGTAGCAGGAATCATGGCCGGCGCCGGAAATGATGTTGAGGTTGGAAAGGCCCAGTTCCTCGGCCCCCTTCTTCACGGCCGCGACACAGGATTCGTCAAACTTCACCGGCGGCGAATACCAGATCTCCTTGAAATCCATCTCCAGCCGGTTCTTCGCGACCGCTTCCTCGCAGGCAGCCTTCGCTTCCGCCGCCATCTTGGAGAGGATCTTGTCGTCGGGATGACGGAGATCGATGGTGAAGAAAACCTTCCCCGGAATGACGTTGCGTGAGTTCGGGCTGCTGTTGATCATGCCGACGGTCGCACAGGCGAAGGGCTGGTTGTCGAGGCCGATCTTGTTGATGGCGCCCACCACATGGGCAGCACCCACCAGCGCATCCTTGCGGACGCGCATCGGCGTGGGACCGGCATGGGCTTCCTGGCCGGTCATCACCACCTCGAACCAGCGCTGGCCCTGGGCGCCCTGCACGATGCCGATGGTCTTCTTTTCCGCTTCCAGGATCGGGCCCTGCTCGATATGCGCCTCGAAGAAGGCATGGACCGGACGCCCACCCACCTCGTCGTCGCCGTAATAGCCGATGCGCTTCAGCTCATCGCCCATGGTCTTGCCGTCCTGGTCGGCGCGACCCAGACCGTAATCGAGGTCGAACACGCCGGCGAAGACACCCGACGCCACCATGGCCGGAGCAAAGCGCGAGCCTTCCTCATTGGTCCAGATCGCCGCCTCGATCGGGCGCAGCGTCTCGTATTTCATGTCATTGAGCGACCGGATGACTTCGAGGCCGCACAGCACGCCATAGACGCCGTCGAAGCGCCCGCCCGTGGGCTGGCTGTCGATATGGCTGCCGGTCATGACGGGCGCCAGTGAATTGTCCTTGCCGGGGCGCCTGGCGAACACATTGCCCATCTTGTCGATGCGGATCGAGCAGCCGGCCTCGCGGCACCATTCCACGAAGAGATCGCGCGCCTGGCGGTCGAGATCGGTGAGGGCGAGGCGGCAGACGCCGCCTTTTTCCGTGGCGCCGATTTTCGCCATTTCCATCAGGCTGTCCCACAGCCGCTCGCCATTAATCTTGAGATTGGTCGCCATGATCTCCCTCCGGGTACGCACCAACGTCCCAGGATTTTCCCAGGGAGCGCCGGTTATGCCTATAGAACAGGGAGCATTGCCGTGATTCGCGCAGCCCCCCCATCTCGCGCAGGCGAGATTTACCATGAGGCGACAGCTATCGCAGCCCAAACCAGCCCTGTTTTGCCAGCCCATTCCTTGCAGGCGGACGTCTTTAGATGGCCTTTGTGGCCTTGGGGGAAATCCTGCCCAATCCTGACTGCTTGGTCAATCTTACTGTGGCCAGTACTAGTCTGAGCGGTGATGGAAGGTCACGTCCTGCGGCCGGCCTGGAAGGTGAAGCGCCATGGCGCCGCCCGGCCCCTCCGCCACGACCTTGCCCCGGCGCAAGACCTTGAGCCGTGCCGCTTTGAGGCGGATAGCCTCGACCGGGTCGGCGGCATCAAGCACCACCAGATCGGCAAAACAGCCGGGTGCGATGCCATAGCCATCGAGATGCAGGATCCTGGCCGGCGTCTCGGTTACCGACTGGAAGCAGGTCCGCATCGCCTCCACGCCTGTCATCTGCCCGACATGGAGCGCCATGGTGGCGACGTCCAGCATGTCGCCCGAGCCCATCGAATACCAAGGATCCATCACGCAGTCATGGCCGAAGGCGACGGGAATCCCAGCCGCCATCAGTTCCGGGACCCGTGTCATGCCGCGGCGCTTCGGATAGGTATCGTGGCGTCCCTGGATCGTGATGTTGATGAGCGGATTGGCGATGGCGGCCACACCGCTTTCAGCGATCAGCGGAATGAGCTTGCTGACATAATAATTGTCCATTGAATGCATCGAGGTGAGATGGGAGCCGGTGACGCGGCCCTGCATCCCCAGCCGATGCGTCTCCGCAGCCAGCGTCTCGATATGGCGCGACATCGGATCGTCGGTCTCGTCGCAATGCATGTCGACGAGCAGGCCGCGCTCGGCGGCAAGCTCACACAGCATGCGCACGGAGGTCGCGCCATCCGCCATCGTGCGTTCGAAATGCGGAATGCCACCCACCACATCGACACCACGATCGAGCGACTTCTTCAGCAACTTGACGGCACCTTCGCTGCGCAGGAATCCATCCTGCGGAAAGGCCACCAGTTGCAGATCGAGATAGGGTTTCACGCGCTTCTTCACCTCGAGGAGCGCATCCACCGCCAGCAAGCGCGGGTCGCAGATATCGACATGGGAGCGGATGGCGAGCAGCCCGCGCGCCACCGCCCAGTCGCAGTAGCGGAGTGCCCGCTCCATGATCGCTTCCTGGGTCAGGTGCGGCTTCAGCTCGCTCCAGAGCTGGATGCCTTCGAGCAGCGTCCCCGACCGGTTGAGTCGCGGCAGCCCCAGGCTCAAGGTCGCGTCCATGTGGAAATGCGCATCGACGAAGGGCGGGCTCACCAGCAGGCCGCGCGCCTGGATGGTGGCTTCGCCGGCTTCGGGCAGGCCTGGCTCGACGGCGACGATCTTCTCGCCGCTGATGCCGATATCGATACCCGTGCGTCCATCGGGCAGGGTCGCGTGGCGGATGACGAGATCGAACATGGGTCTTTACCTTTCCCCCTTGCGGTAGGGGATCATCAGCGCCCGCGGATACCCCGCGCGCCGCGCCATGGTGACGAGCGCCAGGATCGACAGGATATAGGGCAGCATCAGGAAGAATTGATAGGGGATTCCGGCCACGATCTGCTGCAGCCGCAACTGATAGGCATCGAACGCCGCGAACAGGATGGCGCCGAGAAGCGCCTTGCCCGGCCGCCAGGACCCGAACACGACGAGGGCGATTGCGATCCAGCTGCGGCCGTTCACCATGTCGAAGTAGAAGGAGTTGAAGGCCGACATGGTGAGGAAGGCGCCCCCCAGCGCCATGAAGGCGCTACCGACCATGACGGCGCCAATGCGCAGCAAGGTGACGTCAATGCCCTGCGCCTCGACCGCCGCCGGATTCTCGCCCACCATGCGGACCGCAAGACCCACCGGCGTGCGGTAGAGGATGTAAGCCACCAATGCCACCGAGATAAAAGCGAGATAGGTGAGCGGCGTCTGGTTGAACAAAGCCTGGCCCAGGAACGGGATCTCGGAGAGGCCCGGAATGGCCAAAGGCTGGAACGGCTCGATCTTGGGCGGGCTGGTCACCTCCGGCAGCGAGACGCGGTAGACATAGGAAGTGAGCGAAGTCGCGAGCAAAGTGATGCCGATGCCGGTCACATGCTGCGAGAGACCCAAGGGAACGACCAGCAACGCATGCAGCAGGCCGAAGGCGGCACCTGACGCTGCCGCCACCGCGACGCCCACCCACAGATCGCCCCCCATATAGACCGTGAACCAGCCGGTGAAGGCGCCCACCGTCATGATGCCCTCGATGCCGAGGTTGAGCACACCTGCGCGTTCGCAGATGAGTTCGCCCAAGGTCGCGAAGATGAGCGGCGAGGCGATGCGGAGGGCAGCTGCCCAGAGGCTCGCGGTGAAGATGATTTCAAGCGCTGCCATGACTCACGTCCACCGCAGGCGGAAACGCGTGAACAGCATGCCGACCACCATGGTGAGCAGGGCGGTGGCCACCATCACATGGGCGATGTAGTTGGGGACACCCGCCTGCCGGCTCATCGCATCGGCGCCCACGAACATGGCGGCCACGAAGATCGCCGCCGCCACGACGCCGAGTGGGTGCAGCATCGCCAGCATGGCGACCACGATGCCGGCATAGCCGAAACCGGGCGACAGATCGAGGGTGAGGTTGCCCTTGAGGCCGATCACTTCCGAAACACCGGCCATGGCCGCAAGCCCACCGGAGAGCAGCGCCACCTTCACCATCACAAGATCGACCTTCATGCCGGCAAAGCGGGCCGCCCGCGCATTGAAGCCGACCGCGCGCATTTCATAGCCGTGGATCGTGCGGGTGTTGATGAACCAGACCAAAGCCGCCATGGCGAGCGCCAGGGCAAAACCCAGATGCAGGCGCTTCCCCGCGATGATCTTCGGCAACTGTGCCGCCTCGATGATCTTGCGTGATTGCGGCCAGCCCATGCCCATCGGGTCCTTGAGCGGTCCCTCCAGCAGGAACGAGACAAGCAGCAGGATGATGAAATTGAGCAGCAAGGTCGTCACCACCTCGTCGACGCCGAAGCGCGTCTTCATCAAGGTCGGCCCCAGCAGCAGCAAGGCACCCGCCAATGCACCCGCGATCAGCAGAATGGGAATGAGAATGGGAGCGGGGAGCGGCAGCAGGCCGGTCCCGAGCAAGGCCGCCATGATGGCGCCACCATAGAATTGCGCCTCGCCGCCGATGTTCCACAGCCGCGCGCGGAACGCCACGGCGGCGGCAAGGCCCGTGAAGATGAGCGGCGTCGCCCGCGTCAATGTCTCGAAGAGGGCGAATTGCGAGCCGAGCGCACCCTTGATCACAAGACCGAACACACCGAACGGATCCGCCCCGCTCCACAGAACGAGGAGCGCTGCGATCAGCAGGCTGGCGCCGATGGCGGCGGCCGGCGCCGCCAGCCACAGGACCCAGGGTGTCTCCAGGCGCGGTTCAAGCCGCATGACCGGCCTCATGTTGAGCAAAACCATGCCCTGCCATCATCAACCCGATCTGCTGCACCGAAAAATCGGCGCGAATCATCGGCGCGGAGAGCTGCCCGCGATAGATGACGGCGATGCGGTCGCTCAAGGTCAGCAGCTCGTCGAGATCCTCGGAGATCAGCAGGATGCCGGCCCCCCGCTTGCGCGCGGCCAGCAATTGCTCATGCACATAGCCGACCGCGCCGATATCGAGACCCCGCGTCGGCTGCGCCGCCAGGATGAGTTTTGGATTTCCCGCCATCTCCCGCCCCAGGATCAGCTTCTGCATGTTGCCGCCGGACAGCAGCCGCGCCGTGGCGTGCGGTCCCGGGCAGCGAACGTCGAAACCGGCGATGATCCCTTGCGAGAAATTGCGCGCTGCCTGCCAGTCGATGAGATGATGTCTCGAGAAGGGCTGTTCGCGATAGCGTTCCGCGATCATGTTCTCGGTGATCGACATATCGCCGATGAGGCCGACCGCGTGGCGGTCCTCCGGAATGCGCCCGACGCCGCGCCGCACCATGGCCGCCGCGTCAGCTTCGCCGATTGTGTCGCCAAGGAGCGTGACTGTCCCGGCGCTGGCCGCAGCAAGTCCGCTCAGCAGATCGGCAAGCGTTGCCTGCCCGTTGCCGCTCACCCCGGCGATGCCGAGAATCTCGCCCTCACGGAGCGAAAGATCGACGGATTGCAGTTCGTTGCGGCCATGGCTGCCGGCAATTGTCACCTGTGCAAGCCTGACGAGTTCAGTCCCGGCCGCCTGCGGCTCCACCTTGGGCAGCGGGATCGGCCGCCCCACCATCAGTTCAGCGAGATCCTGGCGCGTCGCACCCTTGGTCTCGCGGCCACCGACCAGCCTGCCCTGGCGCAGCACCAGCACCCGCTCGCTCACCGCCAGCACTTCATGAAGCTTGTGGGAGATGAAGATGATGGCAAGCCCTCGGGCCACCAGCTTTTCCAGCGTCGCGAACAATCCCTCGCTCTCCTGCGGCGTCAACACCGCCGTCGGCTCGTCGAGGATGAGGATGCGGGCGTTGCGATAGAGCGCCTTCAATATCTCGACCCGCTGCCGTTCGCCGACCGACAGATCCGCGATGCGCGCATCCGGGTTCACGCCAAGCCCGAAATCAGCGGCCAGCTGTGCGACGCGCTGCCGTGCCGCCCCACCCTGCGAGCGCCAGGACCAGAGCG
This sequence comes from Dongia mobilis, assembly GCF_945906275.1. Taxonomy (GTDB): domain Bacteria; phylum Pseudomonadota; class Alphaproteobacteria; order Dongiales; family Dongiaceae; genus Dongia; species Dongia mobilis_A. Next base: position 1,786 of record NZ_CAMDRA010000005.1, on the reverse strand, counting down.
ATTCCGTGCCCAGCACGATATTGTCGAGCACGCTGAGATTGTCGGCCAGCGTGAAATGCTGATGCACCATGCCGATGCCGGCCTCGAGCGCAGCGCGCGGACTGCCTGGCGGCAACGCCCGGCCGAACGCAATGATCTCCCCCGCATCGGCCACGTAATGGCCGAACAGGATGTTCATGAGGGTCGTCTTGCCGGCGCCGTTTTCGCCGAGCAGGGCCAGCACTTCCCCGCGTTTCAGCTCGAAGCTGATTCCGTCATTGGCCTTGAGGGACCCAAAGCTCTTGGAAATGCCGGCCAGCCGGAGGACCACATCCCCCGGCTGGCCATCCATCACATCAGACATGAAACGGATCTGGCATCAGCTCGATTTCGGCTCGTTATCGTCGATCGTGACGGTAAAGGCGCCGCTCTTGATCTCGGCCTCGCGCGCCTGGACCTTGGCGACGATCTCGGCCGGGATCTTGCCCTCGAAGGTGCCGAGGGGTGCGAGACTGCAACCGCCCGCCTTCATGAACGACAAGGCGCCGTAATCGTCGGCGGCGAAGCTCTTCTCCTTCACCTTGGCAATGGCCTGGTCCAGCGTCGGCTCGAAATGCCACAAGGCCGAGGCCACGACGGTATCTGGATAATCGCCTTGCGTGTCGATCACATTGCCAACCGCGAGCACGCCCTTTTCCTTGGCGGCATCCGACACGCCAAAGCGTTCGGCATAGAGGAGATCGGCGCCCGCATCGATCTGCGCCAGCGCCGTTTCCTTGGCCTTGGGCGGATCGAACCAGGAGCCGATGAAGGCGACCTGGAACTTGGTGTCGGCCTTCACTTCCTTGACGCCGGCCATGAAGGCGTTCATCAGCCGGTTCACTTCCGGAATTGGATAGCCGCCGACCATGCCGATATTGCCGCTCTTGCTCATGGCGCCGGCGATCATGCCGGTGAGATAGGACGCATCCTGGATGTAATTGTCGAAGGTCGCGAAATTGGACAAGGCCCTGTCCGGCTTGAACGATGACCCGATCAGGAAGGCGACGTTCGGATAATCCTTGGCGACCGCGCGTGCCGCATCTTCCACCGCGAAGGCTTCGCCGACGATCAACTGATGGCCGGCCTCGCAATATTCGCGCATGACGCGCTCATAATCCGTGTTGGAGACCTTCTCCGAGAACACATACTCGATATCACCGCGCTCCTTGGCGGTGGTGGCCGCCTTGTGGATGCGGCTCACCCATTGCTGTTCAATGGGCACGGTGTAGATCGCCGCCACCTTGATGGCATCTGCGGCGCGGCCTGCGCGCGGCAGCCCAATAGTGACGGAAAGGGCCGACAGTGCGGCCGAAGCATGCAGAAATGCACGTCGCGTTACCCGGATCATAGCCTTCTCCTGCTATAGAATTATGGCGCGTTTTTTTGGCACTTACCCCTGTGTCACGAGCCCACCCGACGGCCAGGTGGTAAGAGCGGCCGAAATATGGTCGGGTGCAAGTGCGGCGCGAGAGCGTTTTAGACTCCGGCCGCCTATCAAACTCGCGTCACGATAGTTTCATAATCGCAAGTGGCCGGCAACGGTTTTTCGCAGCTGCGAATACTGTTCAGGCGGCTTTCGGCGCGGGTGGGAAACTGATCCGCACCGTGGTGCCCTTGGCGGGCGCACTGGTGATCGAGAATTTGCCGCCATGCAATTCCGCAAGGCGCACGACGATGGAAAGGCCAAGGCCCGTACTGCCCTGCTGCTTGCGCCCGGTGCCGGTCTGTTCGAAGGGCAGCAGCACGCGGGCCAGCTCCTCCTCGC
>NZ_CAMDRA010000004.1 GCF_945906275.1 Dongia mobilis | reverse complement strand
ATGGCGAACCCGTCCATATAACTCCACGCCCTTCATCCCTCCGCCTTCCGCCAATCAGGCAAAAGGCTATCTGCTGCCGGACTTTTACTCCGGCGCAACCAGATTATCCGGCCGCTTCAGTGAGGGATTATTGCTCCGGCGCTTACATCGAGGCGGCCCTCCATCTTCACGGCACGATCGGCCCGGCCCGCACCACGGTCAGCATGATCGCCGAGCGCGCCGGCGTCCAGCGCCACACCTATTATGCCCATTTCCCGGACGATCGCGGCCTCTTCTGCGCCTGTTCCGGGCTGCTGCAGGAACGGGACCCCATGCCGGATGCGGAAAGCTGGCACGGGATCGCTGACCCCAAGACGAGATTGGTGAAGGGCCTCGGCGCGCTTTATGACTGGTACGGCCGCAACGCCGAACTCGTGGCCGCAATCCTGCGCGATGCCGAGCACCACCCGGTGACCGCCGAGACCGTCGCCCACCGCGTCACCCCGCACCTCGACCGGATGGCGGCGGTCCTCTCCGACGGCATCCCCACCCGCCAACGCCACCTGCTGCATCTCGCCTTAAGCTTCCACACCTGGCGCAGCCTCGTGCAGGAAAGCGGCCTCAGCCCCAAGACGGCGATCACCACAATGACCCGCGCGATTTTCGGGGAGTGAGCGGGCCAAGGTGGTTTCCTAATCGTCATGGTCCGCGAAGGCGGACCACCCACGAATTTGTCGGCAACACGAAGTGACGATCTATCGACGGTCCACTGGATCGCTGCGTTTCTTCTTCCGATCGCGGCGAAATATCCGGTAACAGAGCAATATGATGCAAAGCATCAAGACAACGATCAAAGCATCTTCTATCCGCCGCGGCAGATCGATATCCAGGTGTCTCTCCCAGGCGGTGACAAAATTCACCACCACAACCAGCGCAATAATCACAGGAATGAAAAGCAGCAGACGCAGGAAGCGCCGTAGCATTGTCTTGCCCATCTTCTGCCGTCCCTTCTCAAGGCATCTCGAATTACGTTTAGCTTAGCACATGCCGTCCTCATATTAACCGTCATGGTCCGCCGTCGGCGAATGCCGACATTCGTCGGCTGTGGCGGACCACCCACGAGTTTGCGAGCAGCATTGCGCTAACGTCACATCTCTCTTTTGGTAGGTCGGCACACTTCGCTTCCGCGGGCGATGAGGTTTCCGACAAATGTCTTCACATCGCGGCGAAAATCATCAAGGTGCTGCAACGCAACTTTCGGGACCGAGAAACTCACGCCGATTTCATGGACGTTCTCATAGACGGTGCAGGAAAATCTCCTGTCATATTTCTCTGGCACCGACAGCGATGGACATTCCAGGAAGTGATCCGCCTCGCGGCCCTTCGGCAGGAGCATTACCCACCCACAATTGAGGCAGTTCTCATAGGCGATCCAGCTTCCCGGATATCTCGAAGGATCGACTTGATGCCGACCGATGAGTGGCTCCATCTGTTTTCCATTGCGTTGAATGGAAAGCAGCGAGTTGGTGCGAAGATCGGCGTAGTTCTTTGCTGTTAGAATTTTTTGCGGATCAAACCCGGGCATTCCAAATTCGGCCTTTGCACCTCCCAATCCAGGCAATTGAACATAAAGAGTGAGGTACCTGGTGCCATCGCGCGGTGCGATAAGAATGTAGCTGCTTTCGATTGCCACGCGACGCTCTACCGCACCTGAACGAGCTACATCGCAGTAGAAATCTGCCACCGCGTGGCTGGAGGGAGCTGTAAGGAGCAGAATGGTTGCGCCAAACACCCTTGCTCTCGCGCGCAGCGAGGAATGTCGCCGGCCATCTTTTCCACCAGCTTGACTATCAATCATAGTGACTTTCCGCTTCGCCACGCATCTTCACAAGCAGCGAGAGTTCGAACTCCATGGGAGTTTTTGTCCCGGTTTTTGATTCGGCAACACAATCGTGCCGGCGGATAAACTTACCACCCACGAGTCTGTCAGCAACTGACGAAAGCGAGTGTACGCCCTCGGTGCAGTCCCTCCCACCTTCAGGGGGAGGTTAGGTGGGGGGCCTCAGCGATGATTGTGTGAGAGCGGAACTGAAACCGGCCCCCCTCCCGACCTCCCCCCTGAAGGTGGGAGGAGAAGCGCAACCTGCCGCGCCTGATCGCATCCTTCATCGTCATGGTCCGCGAAGGCGGACCACCCACGAGTTTCTACCCCCGCAGTACAAACTCCCGCAGGCCCGCATCCACCTCCGGCTCGACTCCGAACCAGGCCTTGAAGCCGGGGCGCGCTTGGTGGAGCAGCATGCCGATGCCGTCCACGACCGCATTGCCGCGCGCGCGGGCTGCCGCGAGCAAAGGAGTTTCCAGCGGCACATAGACGATGTCGTCGACCACGGCGCCGGGTGGCAGGTGCCGCAAATCGAGCTGCAGCGGCGCTTGTCCCGCCTGGCCCAATTGCGTGGTGTTGACCAGCAGGCCCGCCCCCTCAAGCGCCGCTTCGCGCAAGGTCCAGTCAATGACCTCGATCCGGCCGCTGACATCGCCACCCAGCTCCCGCGCGAGATTGTCGGCGCGGGATTCGGTGCGGTTGGTGAGGATGATCTTGGGCACGCCCGCATCGATGAGCGCCACGATGATGGCGCGTGCCGCACCACCGGCCCCCAGCACCACCGCCGGTCCCGCCTCCGCCCGCCAATGCGGGGCGCTTGTCATCAGATGCTGCAGGAAGCCGTAGCCATCCGAATTGTCGCCAAGGATCGTCCCATCCTCCCGCACAACAAGCGTGTTGACGGCGCCGATGCGCCGCGCGACGTCGCTCAAGTCATCCACCGCGGCCAGCGCGCGCTCCTTATGCGGCAGCGTGATGTTGCCGCCTTTGAAGCCCAGCTTGGGTAATGCCCGGATGGCATCGACCAGGTTCTCCGGCCGCGTCGCGAAGGGGAGATAGGCGCCGTCGATGCCGTATTTCGCCAGCCAATAGCCATGGAGGCGGGGCGAGCGCGAATGATTGATCGGCCAGCCGAACACGCCGGCCACCACCGTCTTTCCGGTAAGCGTCCTTGGATCCATCTCGTTCATGTCGGCAGCATCCCATGGGTGCGCAGGATCGCCAGGACCGGCAGCAGGGGCAGGCCCAGCACGGTGAAAAAATCGCCGCGCACGCGGGTGAACAATTGCGCGCCGAGGCCCTCGAGGTGATAGGCGCCGACGCTCGAGAGCACATCGGCGCCGATGGCGCCGAGATAGGCGTCCAGATAGCCATCCGTGAAATCGCGCATGGTAAGCTCGGCGCGGTCGACATGATGCCAGATGCGCACCCCGTCCTTTACCAGCACGGCGGCACTCACCAGATGATGCCGGCGACCTCGCAGCGCCATCAGCTGCGCGCGGGCGGCGGCAAGGTCCATGGGCTTGTCGAACCAGATGCCGCCGCATTCCAGCATCTGATCGGAACCCAGCACATGGCGCCCGGGATCCGCCGCCATCACCTTGCGGCTCACCGCCAGCGCCTTCATTTCGCCAAGGGCGATCGCCGTATCCTCGACGCCGACACCTTCGGCGCGGTAGCTCGCCTTGATCTCATCCTCGTCGATGCGCGGCACGGCGATGTCGAGGGCGACACCGGCATCGCGCAGCATCTTGGCGCGGGCCGTGCTGCCGGAAGCGAGGATCAGCGGCGCTGCCATCTTGGCTCAGGCATCCGCCCTGGTTGATGTCGCAGCGGCATCAGAGGCCGCGTCGCGATGTTCGGAGAGCATCTGCACGATGGTGGCGGCGGTCTCCTCGATCGAGCGGCGCGTTACGTCGATGATCGGCCAGTTATGCTCCGAACAGAGCCGCCGTGCCTGGGCGATCTCGTCGCGCACCGATTGCGGATCGACATAATCCGATTCCTCGTCCTTGGCGATCATCGCCATGCGGTTGCGGCGGATCTGCACCAGCGAATTCACATCCTTGGTGAGGCCGATGATGAGCGGCTTCTTCACCTGGAAAAGTTCCGGCGGCAGCGGACAGCCCGGCACCAGCGGCACATTGGCGGCCTTGATGCCGCGATTGGCGAGATAGATGCAGGTCGGCGTCTTCGACGACCGGCTGACGCCGAGCAGGATAACGTCGGCATCCTCATAGCTGCGCGCCGATTGCCCGTCATCATGGGTGAGGGCGAAATCCATGGCGGCGATGCGGTCGAAATATTCGGCGTCGAGCGCATGCTGCCGACCCGACTGGCCGCGCGCCGCCTGGCCGAAATGATCGGTCAAGGCCCCCATGATGGGATCCAATACCGACACCACCTTCACGCCGAGGCCCCGGCAGCCATTGAGGAGATGCTGGCGCAGCCGGTCATTGACCACGGTGAACAGCACCAGGCCCGGATGCGCCTCGATCCCGGCCAGCACCTTGTCCATCTGCCCGTTGGTGCGGATGAGGGTCCAGTGATGCTCGATCGGATGTGCGCGCTCGAACTGCACGAGGCAGGCGCGGGTGATGCTGTTCAAGGTCTCGCCGGTCGCATCCGAGACCAGATGGATGTGCAATTGTCCCGCTGCTGTGCCCGCCGTTGTACCCTCTGTTGTACCTGTCGTCATCACGCGCCTGCTTGTCCGCGCCGGAGCCAGGATATCCACAGCGGATCGGTTGATAAGCGGCCGATGGGCTGTGGATAAGCGACCCTGCGCTGTTTTGTCCACCTTCACCCAACTTTCATGACACCGCTTGTCCCGCCTGACAAGGGTGGGTGCCGCTGGCTCTGAATCATGGGGATAAGATGGATGGCGACCGGCCCGGATTCTGTCCCCACGATTCACTGTTTTAGACTCTGGACCATCCACTCCTCCATTCGTCATCCCCGGGCTTGACCCGGGGATCGGGCACTACTGGGTTCTGCCTTTCAGTTGTGGGCAGATGCCCGGGTCAAGCCCGGGCATGACGACGAAAGCTGGCCGCAGAATCGAAAAACTGACTCACAGACTTGTCCGATAGCACTGTCCGGTCTCGGCGGGCACCTTACCCCCAGCCGATCAGGGAGTGGGAGCTAACAGCGGGGATTCCCGTGATTCACCGCACATCATCATCTTCCACCTAGAGTCTTATCTTTTAGAGATGTAGGAAGGGGAGCTGATGAGAGGATGTGATCTGCCATGAAGACTGCGGAAAAACTGCTGGTGCGCGCCTTGAAGGGGGAAACCCTGGATCGGCCGCCGATCTGGCTGATGCGCCAGGCCGGGCGCTATCTGCCCGAATACCGCGCGCTGCGCACCAAGGCCGGCTCCTTCCTCGACCTCTGCTACAATCCCGATTTCGCCGTCGAGGTGACGCTGCAGCCGATCCGCCGTTTTGGCTTCGACGCGGCCATCCTCTTTTCCGACATTCTGGTCGTCCCCCATGCGTTGGGGATGGATCTCCGTTTCGAGGAAGGACGCGGTCCCTTGTTGGATGCGCTCCAGGGTGATGCCGATCTTGCCCGCCTCGCCATGGACCAGTTCCACAACAAGCTGCGGCCGGTCTACAGCGCCGTCTCCGGTATCCGGGCGACAATCCCTGCCGAAACAGCGCTTATCGGCTTCGCAGGTGCTCCCTGGACGGTGGCGAGCTATATGATCGAGGGTGGCTCCTCGCGCGATTTCGCCAAGACCAAGGCCTGGGCCTATCAGCGCCCGGACAGCTTCCAGCGCCTGACCAACCTGCTGGTGGAAGCAACCGCCACCTATCTCATTGCCCAGATCGAGGCGGGCGCCGAGGTGCTGCAGCTGTTCGACAGCTGGGCGGGGGCGCTTGATCATGCGAGCGTCCTGCGCTGGAGCCTTGCCCCCATGAAGGCCATCGTCGACCGCGTGCGCATGTCGCACCCGGAAGTGCCGGTGATCGTCTTCCCGCGCGCCTGCGGGGCGGGCTATCTCGATTTTGCGCGGTCCAGCTTCATGCATGGGCTGGGGCTTGATTCCGGCGTACCCCTCGATTGGGCCTTCACCCAGTTGCAGGGCCGCATCGCGCTCCAGGGCAATCTCGATCCGCAATTGCTGGTGGCCGGTGGTGGTGCCATGCGCGATGCCGCGACGAAGATATTGGATGTGCTGGGGCACGGACCCTTCATCTTTAACCTCGGCCACGGCATCGTTCCCGAAACGCCGCCCGAACATGTCGGCGAACTGGTCGAGATCGTGAAGGCCTGGCGCCGTTGAGTATAGAAGCCGACAGCGACGACAAGATCGGCACCGGTATTCCGGTGGGGGCGACCTTGCGCGCCAGGATCGGCTGGATCGAGATCCGCTGCGACGATGCCGCCATCACCCAATGCTATTGGCGCAAGATCGAACCCAAGGTGGTGGTGGGTTCACCCCTGGCCGAGGAAGCCAAGCGGCAGATGGGGGCCTATCTCGAGGGCAGGCTCACCCGGTTCGACCTGCCGCTTTCCTATCCTGGCACTGACTTCGCGGTCGGTGTCTGGGAGATGCTGCTGCGCATCCCCTATGGCGAGACCAGGCGCTATGGTCATCTCGCGACCCTGCTCGGCAAGGGCGACTATACCGATGCCCGGGCCGTCGGCACCGCCTGCGGGCAGAACCAGATCGCCATCATCATCCCCTGCCACCGGGTCGTGGGCTCCAACGCGCTCGGGGGCTATTCCAGCGACCTTGGCTTGACGGCCAAGCGCTTCCTCCTCGACCTCGAGAAGGGCCAGGGGCGGCTTTTCTAGAAACTTGCCAATATCCCCCGGAAACTTGCAGATATCCCCCGATTCCGTGACGGATTTGGGGGTCCTTGACGGGGTCGGGGGCGACCTGCCATGTTGCCCCCGTTACTGATGCAACACGTCAATACGTCTTCAGGGCGGGGTGAAAATCCCCACCGGCGGTAGGGCATTCTGGGGGAAACCCCCATATGTCGAGCCCGCGAGCGCCAGCGCCGCAAGGCATTGGGTCAAGCAGATCAGGTCGAAATCCTGAGCCGACGGTCATAGTCCGGATGGAAGAAGACGAGATCATGACGCCCGCAACAGGCCCGGAATCGCGTTTGCGATCAAGGGCTTGCGTGGTCCGTCGTGGTCCGCCCTGGAACGTTTGTCGCCACCATGTGCGAGGAGCGTTTCACATGTCCAAGTTTCTGACCCAAGCCGAATTGTCACGCGTCGAAGGCCGTATCCAGGCCGCTGTCGACGCGATGCAATCTGCCCTGCCGGTCATCGTGCTCGACGATGATGACCGCGAAAACGAAGCCGATCTGGTGGCTGCCGCCAGCAATCTCACCCACGACGTCATGGCCAGGATGATCCGTGATTGCAGCGGTATCGTGTGCCTCTGCCTCGATGCGGCCACCGTCGACCGGCTGCAATTGCCGATGATGGCGAGCCGCAATGAAAGCCGTTTCGGCACACCCTTCACCGTCTCGATCGAGGCGCGCCTCGGCATCACCACGGGCGTTTCCGCGGCTGATCGCCTGACCACGGTCAAGACCGCGATCGGGCCAAATGCGAAGCCCGGCGATATCGTGAGCCCCGGCCACATGTTCCCGTTGCGCGCCTCACCAGGCGGCGTGTTGACACGGCGCGGCCATACCGAAGGCTCGGTCGATCTCGCCGAGATCGCTGGGCTGGGGTCGGCTGCCGTGCTGTGCGAGTTGATGACACGCGACGGCGAGATGCTGCGCGGCCGCCAGGCGAAGGCCTATGGCCGTCGCAACGGCTTCCCGGTGCTCACCATCGCCGACATCGTCGCCTATCGGCAGAACCTGCTGGCGAAAGCCGCGTAACAACGGGCAGCGCGCGCGGATGGATGACGCGCGCGCTGTCGCTGGCTATGCTTGGCAAAACAGATTGACCGGAGCACAGCCCATGACCATTCCCACCGAGACCCATGCCATTCGTTTTCACAAGACCGGCGGGCCTGAGGTCCTGACTTGGGAGACGGTGAAGCTCGGCTCGCCCGGCGCCGGCGAGGTCACGCTGCGCAACAAGGCTTGCGGGCTCAATTTCATCGATACCTATCATCGCAGCGGACTTTATCCGGTGGCGCTGCCATCGGGCATCGGCCTTGAAGGTGCTGCGGTGGTCGAGGCGCTGGGCGCTGGCGTCACGCATCTCAAGGTCGGTGACCGCGTTGCCTATTGCGCGGCACCTTTGGGTGCCTATGCCGAATGGCGCAACTATCCGGCCGACAAGCTGGTGAAGATTCCGGACAGCATCGACGACAAGACTGCCGCCGCCATGATGCTGCAGGGCATGACGGTCGAATATCTCATCCGCCGCACCTATACCGTGAAGGAAGGCGACTGGGTGCTGTGGCATGCGGCAGCCGGCGGTGTCGGATCGATCGCGGTGCAATGGTTGAAAGCTCTCGGCGCCATCGTCATCGGCACGGCGGGTGGGGCGGAGAAATGCGCGATCGTCAAATCCTTGGGCGCTGATCATGTGATCGATTACCGCGCGGAAGCCGGATCCGACCATTGGGTGAAGCGCGTCAAGGACATTACCGGCGGCAAGGGTGTGCATGTCGTCTATGACGGCGTCGGCAGGGATACCTGCATTCCCTCGATGGATTGCCTGCGCCCGCGCGGCTATCTCGTGACCTTCGGCAATGCCTCGGGGCCGGTGCCGGCGATCGAGCCGCTGCTGCTGTCGCAGAAGGGCTCGATCTTTCTCACCCGGCCGACATTGATGGCCTATACCGCGACGCGCGAGGAACTGGAACTGTCGGCCAATGCGCTGATTGATGTCGTCTCGAAAGGCATCGTCAAGATCCGTGTGGCGCATAGCTATGCGCTGAAGGATGCGGCACAGGCGCAGGCCGATCTCGAGGCACGCAAGACCACGGGATCGGTCGTACTGCTGCCCTGAACGGACTTTAGGCGGCGATCTTACGGGGTGCGAGTTTCTCGGTCGGGAAGTGGATGCTGACGCGGGTGCCCTTGCCGGGCTCGCTGCGGATCTCGAAGCGGCCGCCATTGAGTTCGGTCAGCGACTTGGTGATGGGCAGGCCGAGGCCTGTTCCCTGCTGCGCCGTATTGGCGTTGGTGCGGACCTGGCCGAAGGGGGCGAGGGCCTTCGCGATATCGGCCGGTGCGATGCCGATGCCGGTATCGGTCACCCAGATTTCGATGCCCTCCTCGCCGGTATCGTTCGCGGCGCGGCGCGCGGCACCGATGCTGACCTCGCCGCCGGCCAGGGTGAACTTCACCGCATTGCTGAGAAGGTTGAGGACGATCTGGCGGAGATGCTGCGGGTCGGCCATGACCGGCGGCAGGGTCGGTGACAGGCTCATCTCGAGGGTCAGCTGCCGCTCGGCGAGGGGCTGGCGGATGAGGTCCGCGCAATTCTGCGGCAGGTCGGAGATATCGACCGGCACCGGCTGCGCCTCGACCTTGCCCGCCTCGATCTTGGCGACGTCGAGCACCTTGTCGATGAGGCCGAGCAGGTGATTGCCGGCATCGACGATGTCGCCGATATATTCCTTGTAGCGGGGCGAGTCGATGGGACCGTAGACCTCGGCGCGCATCAGGTCGGAGAAACCGATGATGGCATTGAGCGGTGTCCGGAATTCATGGCTCATATGCGCCAGGAAATCGGTCTTGGCGCGGTTGGCGGATTCCGCCTGGATCTTCGCCTTGGCAAGCTCACCGGTCAGCCGCCGCATGCGCATCTGCTGCCAGAAGAGGGTCATGACGCCGATCCCCAGCACGATGCCAAGCGCAATGCGCACCATGGAAATGGTCTCGATGATCTCGGCCAGGGATTCGCGGGCGGCCTCGTCTTCGCGCGCCGCGGTGGTGGCCGTGAGGACGGCAAGTCGATGCGCCTTGGTGATAAGGCCATCAACGGTCGCGCTGAGGCGCGCGCTGTCGATGGGTGTCGCCGCGCTCTCGCCCAGCGCATCAGTCAGCACATCCATGTCGATCGCGCTGCTGGGCAGCAGGGCGGCACTGTCGGTGTTGGCCAGCAATTCCTCGCGCACCATGCCGGCGGTGAGGACCGCATAGCGGTTCTGCAGGGCGTACCAGTGTTTGGTCCGTTCGGGCGTGGGGTCTGGGCTGTTGAAAGTGGTGGCGAGGCGCGCGCTGTCGACCACGAATTGCGCGGTATTCCAGGTGAGCGCGCTGGCTGCCGTGCGGCGCATGCGGTCGAAATTTTCGGTGACATCGTCGCGCAGCACAAAAAGCGCCAGCAACAGGCCGCCGATGACGATGGCAAAGGCCACGGCCACGCCGCGCTTCCACCAGGCAATCGGTTTGAGGAGGGAGATCGTCGACATCGGTCAGCGCAGCGTCATGGTGGCAAGGCTCCAGATGGATTCACTCTGGAAGCGCTCGGTCTGCAGCAGCGGATCGCTGTCAAAGGGAAAGACGATCCAGAGCGGACCCTTGTTGCCCGGCGGCAGCAGGGCGCCATTGGCACGGTAGGCGATGAGGCCGGCATGATCGCGGGCATCGCTCACCGGAAAGCGGATTTCGTAATCGTTGGTGGCGATGGCGTTGATCTCGCCGGCTTTGCTGCCCAGCCGCGCCATGAGGTCGGTGATGCTGGCGCCTTCGAAGGTCTGCGGGCCATCGGTCCAGATGGTGGTGGTGGTGAAACTGCTGCGCGGCAGCGCCTCCAGCATGGCAAGATCGAAAGCGGCCTTGCCGTCCTCGGTGTTGCTGACGTCGATCGCACCGTCGATGGTCAGGATGACCGGACCGCTTGGGCTCGGCAGGGGCTCAAGCGCCATGGACGGGGCCAGAACAAGCTGGCCCAGCAAGATGACTGCGCTGATCAAAACGGCCCGAAGCGTCATCATGGCAGGTGGATGTCCCCAATGAGCAGGGGCCATCTTCCCCATGGCCCCAGGGGAACTATGCGGGCAGATAGTTTAGCTTAAGTTAACGCCGCAATTCCTTGTCAGGGCGTCATTCCAGGATGCCGAACCACTTCGTAACCTCGAAATAGACGACCCTTTTCTGGCCGTTCTTGCTCATTTCGATCGCGTCATAGGCACGGCCGGCATCGTTGATCAGAGACTGCCCATCCCATGTCCAGCCGTTGAAGAAGAAGTTCGTGACCTTGTGCTCGGCATTGACGCCGTCATGGCCGAGCTTGACCAAGGGGAATGAAATGGCATTGGTCGTGCTGGAGCCATCGCCCCCGGCAAGGCGCGGAATCGCGCCCTCCTTCTCGAGCTTCTCGAACTCTTCGGCGAGATAGGCGGCACCTTTCTTCGCGGTGGGGTCGCCTTGCGCGGCGGCGCGGTCGATCCAAATCCTGGCCGTTAGGATGTTGCGCTCAACGCCGATCCCCTTGAGATAGAGGTGTGCGACATAGTTCTGTGAATCGATTTCGCCCTGTTCGGCAGCCTTGGTATACCAACTGGCGGATTGCGCGAGATCCTTGGGAACTCCTTCGCCCCGCTCCAGTAGATAGGCGAGATTGGTCTGCGCCTTGAGGTAGCCCTTTTCAGCGGCTTTGCGGTACCAGATCGCAGCCTCTGCCTGGTCCTGGGGAATGCCGTCGCCGAAATCGTGCGCGACACCCAAGCAATACTCAGCTTCCGCATGACCCTGAGCGGCAGCTTTCTCGAACCAGGGAAGGGCTATCTTGGGATCCTTCGGCACATCCAGCCCTTTGGCATAGATAAGGCCGAGCTTGGTCTGCGCCACGGGATCGCCGGCCGCGGCCTCCTTCTCGAGCAGCGGCAGCGCGGCCTTGAAATCTTTGCGCTCATAGGCGGCAACCCCCGGACTGCTTTCGGCCCAGGCGGGCGGCATCGCAAGGGCGAGCAGGACGAAGCAGAGACAGAGATAGATGACGCGCATGCCGGCCCCCGATTGTGTGGTTCGGATTAAAACACGCAAAGATGGCGGAAGCACGGCGAGAAAAAGGCCGGTGAAAACTTCCACCGGCCCTTCTTTTACTGATTCATCGACTGGAAGAAGTCGGCATTGGTCTTGGAGTGCTTGAGCTTGTCCAGCAGGAACTCCATCGCATCGGTGACACCCATCGGCATTAGGATGCGGCGCAGCACCCACATCTTCGAGAGTGTCGCGCGGTCGACCAGGAGCTCTTCCTTGCGCGTGCCCGATTTGGTGATGTCGATCGAGGGGAAGGTGCGCTTGTCCGAGAGCTTGCGGTCGAGGATGATTTCCGAGTTACCGGTGCCCTTGAATTCTTCGAAGATGACTTCGTCCATGCGGCTGCCGGTATCAATGAGGGCCGTCGCGATGATGGTGAGCGAGCCGCCTTCCTCGATGTTGCGCGCGGCGCCGAAGAAGCGCTTGGGGCGCTGCAGCGCGTTGGCATCGACGCCGCCGGTCAGCACCTTGCCGGACGAGGGGACGACGGTGTTGTAGGCGCGTGCCAGGCGCGTGATTGAATCCAGCAGGATGATGACGTCGCGCTTGTGTTCGACCAGACGCTTGGCTTTTTCGATCACCATTTCGGCGACCTGCACATGGCGTGCGGCCGGTTCGTCGAAGGTCGAGGAGACGACCTCGCCCTTTACCGAGCGCGACATGTCGGTCACTTCTTCCGGGCGCTCGTCGATGAGCAGCACGATGAGATAGGCTTCCGGATGGTTGGTCGCGATCGAATTGGCGATGTTCTGCAGCATCACGGTCTTGCCGGTGCGCGGCGGCGCCACGACCAGCGCGCGCTGGCCCTTGCCGATCGGGCAGATGAGGTCGATGACACGCCCCGTGATATCGACCTTGTTGAGGTCGCGGCTCTCGCGGGCCTTCAGGGCGCGCCGGCTCATCTCGACGGTGCGGGCGGCCTCGGCCTTGGGCAGCGCCTCAGGCTCGGGCATCTTGTCGTCACCCTTGCCCTCGAGCTCCATCTTCAGGCGCTCGTCGGGATAAAGCGGGGTGAGATTGTCGAAATTGATGCGGTGCCGGATCTTGTCCGGATCCTCGAAATTGATCGTGTTGACCTTGAGGAGGGCGAAATAGCGCTCGCCTTCCTTGGGACCCCGGATCTGCCCCTCGACGGTGTCGCCGGTCCGCAGACCAAAGCGCCGGACCTGGGAGGGTGAGCAATAGATATCGTCGGGGCCGGGCAGGTAGTTGGCCTCCGGGCTGCGCAGGAAGCCGAAACCGTCCTGCAGGATCTCGAGCACGCCGGCGCCGAAAATGGCGGTGTCGTTGTCGGCGAGGTGCTTCAGGATCGCAAACAGCATGTCCTGGCGGCGCAGGGAATTGGCATTTTCGATCTGCAGGCCCTCGGCAAAAGCCAGGAGCTCGGCTGGGGACTTGCGCTTAAGTTCTTGTAAGTTCATGTGTTTTCTGGAGTTGTGAAACTGGGAAGGGGACCCTGGGGCGCTGGCTCGGATGTGCTTGGGGATGGGTGCTTGGAACGGCGTCGCCGGGAATGTGGTCTTCGAACCTAACGCCGCGACCCTGTGGTCCAGGGTCCTTGATCTGAGATGTGGCGCGGAGGTTTTCTCGAAAACAGGCCGGTCCAACCCGAATGGTGAACCTGAACCTGGAAAAATCCCTAACGGAATTCCGGCCAGAAGTCAAATCAACGGCCTGTGACAGTCCAGGGATCGTCCAGCCGGATTGGCTGGACGATCCCTAGAACGGTTTCACGATCACCAGAATGACGATGCCGATCATGAGCAGGGTCGGGACCTCGTTCATGATGCGGTAGAATCTGTCGCCGTGGCGGTTGGCGTCTTCGGCGAAATGGCGGCGCCAGCGGGCATAGCCGGCATGGACCAGCTGCATGCCGAGCAGCAGCAGCAGCTTCCCGTGGAACCAGCCCTCGGCCCAGAGGTCATTCATCCAGGCCATGGTGAGACCCAGCGCCCAGGCGCAGATCATGGCCGGGTTGATGATGGCGCGGAGCAGGCGCCGCTCCATCACCTTGAACGTCTCGCTCATCTCCGAGCCAGGCTTGGCATTGCAATGATAGACGTAGAGCCGCGGCAGATAGAGCATGCCGGCCATCCAGGCGATGACGGCGATGACGTGGAGGGCTTTCAGCCAGAGATAGAGGTCCATGGTCACATCCCAGCAATTGTCATGGCGCATTGGCTTTGGCCGCGGCAGGCGTCGCGGCTGCAGCCCGGTTGCAGGACGGCACCCTTCCGGCGCGCTTGTTCCACCAGGTGGGCGAGGCCCTGGATGAAGGAAGGATGGGTTGCCACGGTGGGCGCGCGGACGAAGGCGGCGGCGCCGGTGGTCAGGGCGAGGTGGCGGTACTCGATGTCGAGTTCGACCAGCGTTTCGGAATGTTCCGAGACGAAGGCCACCGGCACCACGATGATGGCGCGGCCGGCCTTGGCATTCTCGGTGATCACCGCGTCGGTCGAGGGGCCGACCCATTGCAGGGGACCGACGCGGCTCTGATAGGCGATGATCCATTGGTCCGCTGCAAGCCCGAGGGCCTTTGTCGTCGCCGTGACCGTGGCCTCGACCTGCTGCACATAGGGATCGCCCTTGTCGACGATCTTCTGCGGCAGGCCATGGGCCGAGAAGATGACGATCTGCGCCTTGTCCGGCGCTTCCGTCGCGGCCGCAGCGATGGATTGCCGCGTGATGTCGGTGAGGGCCGCGACGAAGCCGGGTTCATCCGGATAGCAGCAGATGAAATGCGCCGGGACATTGAGGCCGATCTTTCGCGCGGTCGTCTCCCAGACGCGCTGTGAGGAGGCCGTGGTGGTGGTGGAGAATTGCGGATAGAGCGGCAGGAGCACGATTTCATCTGGCGCCCATTCTTTCACCGCGCGCGCCGTATCCTCGGTGAAGGGATGCCAGTAGCGCATCGCGATGAAGGTCTTGACCTCGCCGATTTCGGCGAGCGCCCGGGCGAGGGCATCGGCCTGCGCCAGCGTGTTGGGCAGGATCGGCGAGCCGCCGCCGATCTGGTCATAGACATGCTGGGCGATGGGCCCGCGCCGGGCCGAGATGAATTTCGCCAGCGCCCAGCGGATCGGCCCGGGGGCGCCGATGATGTTCTTGTCGTTGAACAGGTTGAACAGGAACGGCTTCACCGCCGCCGGCCCGTCGGGACCGCCGAGATTGAACAGCACGATGGCGATACGGCGCGGTGGCATGAAGGACCTGATTTGCTGGAGACGCAGTTGATACGTCTGTGAAGCTAGCCCAGATCGCCGCGCCGGCTCAAGGCAAGGGCCAGATCGCCCGGTTCCACGACCGGCGCCGAGCAGGTCTGCTGCCGGCAGACATAGGCCGTGGCCTTGCCGCCGATCCGTGTCTTGGCCGAGGCGAGATGCGTGGCCGGCAGATGGCTGGTGTCTGCGACGATTTGCAGCACGAGGTTCTGGGCCGGCTGGCTGTGCAAGGCCCGGAGCAGCGCCTGCGTGTCGGCGGCGGCGCGGTCGCCGATGATGATGATTTCGATGGCACGAAGATGGAAGTCGTTGCCGTTGAGGAGATTGGCGAGCGGGAAGAAGTTGCGCTGGATCTCGCCCGCAAAGGCCCTGAGCAGATCGGCGGCGCGGTTCCCATAGGCTTCGTTACCGGTAAGCGAGTCGAGGCGCGTCAGCACCTCGACCATGGTGCCATTGCCGCTGGGCGTCGCATTGTCATTGGCGGATTTGGTCCGGATGATGACGTCGCCGGTATCGTCGGCGCTGAAGAAATAGCCGCCGGCGCGCGTATCCCAGAAATGTGCATCGAGATCGGCGACGATGGCGCGGGCCGCCATGAGGTAGCCATCGCTGCCGGTCGCCTGATTGAGCATGAGGGCTGCGCGGGCGAGATTGGCGTGATCATCGAGCGTTGCCGGGTGGGCGAGGCGGCCCTTTGGATAGTCAGGCGTGGCACGCCAAGCATGCTTCAGGCGACCAGAACTGTCGCGCATGTTCTTGTCAATGAAGGCGAAGGCGTCCTCGGCGAGCTTGAGCCAGCCTGGCTGCGCAAAAACCTGCGAGGCTTGCGCGAGGTTTGCGATCATCAGCCCGTTCCAATCGACCAGCACCTTGTCGTCCCAGCCGGGCCGGATGCGCGTCGCGCGTCGCGCCAGCAATTTCTGCCGCGCGGCATGGAGGCGCTGTTCGTCGCCCTCGATCAGCAGGCCCATCTGATGGCCGCGGTTGAGGATGTTGGTGTCTTCCCAATTGCCGGCGGCACTCACATCATAGATATGTTTGAAGAAGTTGGACTCTGCCCCCAGCACCTCGTCGATCTCGGCCTCGTCCCAGACATAGAACTTGCCTTCGACGCCTTCCGAATCGGCATCGAGCGAGGCGGCGAAGGCGTGACGGCCTTCAGCGTCGGGTGCAGCCAGCATCTCGCGCATGAGCCAGCCGACGATTTCATGGGCGCGGGTCTCGTAGAGCTTTTCACCGGTCTCGATCCAGGCCTCGGCGAGCTGACCCAGCAGTTCGGCATTGTCGTAGAGCATCTTTTCGAAATGCGGCACCAGCCAATCGGCATCGGTCGCATAGCGCGCAAGACCGCCGCCCAAATGATCATAGATGCCACCCTGCAGCATGCGGGTGAGGCTCAGGAGCACCGCTTCGCGGTAGCGGCCGTCGCCGTTGCGGCGGAAGCTGCGCCACAGCAGGTTGAGCACCGAAGGCTGCGGAAATTTCGGCGCGCCGCCAATGCCACCACGTACCAGGTCGATTTCCTGCAGCAGGCGCTCGGCGATGCGGTCCATCACCTCGACGGTGATCTCGCCACCGCCTTGCGGCGAAGAAAGCCGCTGCATCGCTTCAGCCAGGCCCGCGACGTTCTTCCCGACCTTTTCCTTGTCGGTGTGATAGGCCTCGGACAAGGCGTTCAGCACATCGCCGAAACCGGGCCTGCCGTAGCGCGGCTCCTTCGGGAAATAGGTACCGCCCCAGAAGGGCTGACCGTCGGGCGTCAGGAACATGGTCAGTGGCCAGCCGCCCTGCTGGCCCAGCAGCGAGAGCGCCTGCTGGTAGATCTGGTCGAGATCCGGCCGCTCTTCGCGGTCGATCTTGATGTTGATGAACAGTCTGTTCATCAGCGCGGCGATGCCCTCATCCTCGAAACTCTCATGGGCCATGACATGGCACCAATGGCAGGCGGCATAGCCCACCGAGAGCAGGATCGGCATGTCCCGGTCCCGCGCCTCGGCCAGGGTAGCGTTGTTCCAGGCGCGCCAGTTGACGGGGTTGTCCTTGTGCTGAAGCAGATAGGGGCTGGTTTCATCCACCAGCTTGTTCTGCGGGTTGGGCTTGGTCGGGTGTGTGGGGGCTGCGTGTCGGGTCATGCCCGACAATGTGGCGGTCTCGCCGGTTTAATCAACCGTTTTCGTTTACTGGATTGTGCAGGTTGTGGCGTCGTTCGCCTGGGTGGTGCGCTGTATGGTCGTGGTGACGCTGCCCTCGGTTCCAGTCGCGTTGTGGATTTCGCCGTATTCGATCTCGGTCTGGATCCAGGTGAGGGAGATCACCTTGCAGGTCTTGCCATTGATGCTGAGCACGGCTTCCTGTTTGACGTCGATCTCCTTCTCGTAATCCGATGTCCCCGCGAAGGGGCCTTCTTTGGTCACCTTGTGCGTCACCAGCTCGGCCGAGAAGGTGCCTTTCAAGCGGATCTCGGTACCGCTGACCCGACTCTCGCTCTGGAACTCGAACTCAACCGGCTCCTGGGTGGTCGAATCAACATCGGTGCCCGAGATGCGCTCATCGCAAGTGCCGCTGCCGGAATTCCTGCCATCGGTATAGACGATCGCGGTCTGCTGGTAATTGCCGCCCGCCTGGCAGAAGAAATTGGTGGCAACCCAGGCGAGGATCTTTTTATCGCCGAGGACATTGAGGGTCGTTGAGGACTCGCTCTCGGATTCAATGGGGCTGGGGGGGAGGCCAGGCATTTCATTGACCACCATGAGATGACTGGATAGATGCTCCAGCGTGATCATGCGGCCATCAACGGTCTTGAAATCGGCGGTGGCGACAGTCGGCGACAGCAGCGCCAGTGCCGCAACGATGCCGCTTGCTACTCGCAGGCGATTTCGCCGTTGATCTGCATACATATGCCGTTCCCCTGATTGGTATTGGTGTCGGCGCTGCCTTTTTTCGGCAGCTTTTTGATGCCATTGGTGATCTCGCGGGCGAGATCATCCTTGTTGGCCAGCCACGCAAAATGGATCGCTTCGTCGAAGCGTTTGCGCGCCCCCTCGTAATTGCCGCTGCGCCAGGATCGGAGGCCGAAATCATAGGCGATATAGGCCTGCATCGTGTTCATGTTGTCGCGATAGAGACCCATGTTCTCGTTGTCGTTGATCTGCTCGGCGGTATCGAGGGCGCGCTGGAATTTGGCGAGCGCCACCACAGTCTTGCCGTCGGCCGCGGCCTGGCGCCCGGCCTCGTTGAGGTTGCGCGCTTCTTCAGCGAGGACGGCTGCTTCCTGCGCCTTGATGGCCTCGACCTCCGCCATGCTCGCCGTTTCGGCGGGGGTGGTCGCTGGTTGATCGTCGCCAAAGGCTTCGATGATCTGGCCGAGCAAATTGAGGGCGGCGCCACCCACCTGCAGGGCAACGGCGGCGGTGTTGTCGCCGCCGCCTGACGTCGTGGTCACGGTCGTCGTTGTGGTTGTCGTGGTCGACCCGCTACTGCCGGCAGCACTGCCGCTGGTGAAATGTTTCCAGCAGCCGCGCGGCGGATCGGGATTGGCATCGTCGGTGATCGAACTGTCGGGCGAGCCACCCCGGGACCGGCAGTCAGCGGCCGTCATCTGCCCCAGATATTGCTGTGCTTGCGCGTGATCGCTCAGGCCCAGCAGCGGGCCCGTGGCGATGACGATTGCGACGATGATCTGCCGTCGATCCGCGAAACCCATGCTTCCCCCCGGTTCACCTGGACGTGGGCGAAATCCAAGCATGTCCCAGGCCGCCGGACCACAGGATTGTGGTCTTCCGGAGAAGGCAGGCTCTTGGCCGGGACTTCTGAGAAGTTATCTAATTATTTCAAATACTAAGAGTACATCTACTCTAGCCAGGGGGCTAGTCCTGCAGTCGGTGCGCCTGCGGCAGCTTCATGCGCAATGGCAGCGCGGCTGTGCCGGGGCGAGGCTCCCGGCGCTCGCAGCGATCGATCCGGTCGAGCTGAAGCCATTCCTAACCGATCTCGTCGTGGTCGATGTGCGTGATCCGGAGCAGCCGAAATTCCGCCTGTTCGGCTCCGGCTACCGCGACTTCTACGACCAGGATTTTTCCGGAGCGGATGTCCGGGCGGCACCTTTCCCAGAGTCGGATAGCGTTGCCGACAACTATCGCGTAGTGGCGCTGTCGGGTAAGCCGCGCATGGGCCGTTACAGTTGGCAAGCGGTGAGTGGTGTCTTCCATGTCTCCGAATTCGTCGTGCTGCCCTATGGTGATGAGCACAAAGTCGAGCGGTTGCTGGCGATGGAGGATCTGGACCAGGCGCGCTAGGGGACTGGGCCGGGAGCCGGGCCGGGAACTGGGCCGGGATCTGGACCATGATCCCGCGGATCGCCGCGATTAGCGATCAGGCCAGTTCTTCGAGGGCGTAGACGAATTCGACGATCACGTCGGTATGCTCGCCATCCGCGGCAAAGGGCAGCTGGATGCCGGCAATGAGGCGGGCCCGGTTGTCGAGATGATGTTCCTCAGCATAAAGGCGCGGCCGCCGGCTGGCGACGACCCCGTCATAATCGCTGATCAGGATGGTGTGGTATTCGGGTGTGTCGCTGGGAGCGTCGAGATAGGTGCCGCTGCAATCGATGCCGACAGCCGCCACCACGGCGGGACCGTCCTTGACCACGAAATAGCGCCGGCGCTTGCCGCCGTCCCGAACCTCGATGATGCTGGCCTGCTCGGATGCGACCGGGAACGCGGCCAGGGTGGCAGGCGAATAGGCTGGCAGCCTGCCACCATCACAGAGCTGCTCCCAGATCTCCTGCAGGTGCTGCAGCCGGGGATCAGGTTTCCGGTCGAGATAGTTGATATAGCCGGTCATGCCGTCCCAATAGCCGCCAAATCGTCTGGTTCCGCAGGTTGTATCCGCTGTAGCACGGACACCTGGCCGTCGTCATCCCACGCGTGCCATGCCATTGGCCCCGGACATTGGCCCCGGACATTGGCACCGCTGGCGGCTGTCATGCTTTTGTTCTGGCATGCCATCGGCTAGTGTCACCTTGACCATGAGCCCGGATTAACTATGGGCCCGGAGCGGCGGGAGTTCTTGATGAAGATCAATGTCGATATCGAATGTTCGCCGGAAGAGGCGCGGGCTTTTTTCGGCCTGCCCAACGTGGCGCCGATGCAGGATGCCGTGATGCAGGAAGTGCAGGAGCGGGTCATGGCCTCGATGAAGGGCACCGATGCCGAGACGCTGATGAAGACCTGGATGCCGGCGGGGATCGCGGGCCTGGAGCAGATGCAGAAGATGTTCTGGCAGGCTTTCGGTCAGGGCGCCGGCAAAGACAGCAGCAAATAGAGTTTCGGATCAGCGATGACTGCACATTCCAAACCGGGTGATCCGGCGCCCTATTTCGAGACCCACATCTTCTGTTGCATCAATGAGCGCCCGGCCGGGCACAAGCGCGGCTGCTGCAAGTCGCGCGGGGCCGAACCCTTGCGCAATTACATGAAGGCGCGCACCAAGGAACTGGGCGTCACAAACATCCGCGTCAATCAATCCGGCTGTCTCGATCGCTGCGAGTTGGGGCCGACCATGGTGATCTATCCGGAAGGCATCTGGTACAGCTATCACTCGGTCGAGGATGCGGAAGAAATCATCCAGCGTCACCTGATCAAGGGCGAACGCGTTGAACGGTTGATGCTGCAGCCGACCGACAAGCTGCCGGAAGATCTTGCGAAGGAAGACCGCGCCGCTCTCGTGCAAGCGGGGCCCCGCGTTACGGCCGAATGAGTCGCAAGACGATGATGCCAGTACAATGAGCGGCGACACGATCTTTGCCCTGGCCACGCCGGCGGGAAGATCGGGTGTCGCCGTCTTTCGCATCTCCGGCCCGCGTGCTGGCGAGGTGCTGAAAACCCTGACAAACCGGGCATTACCAGCACCACGGATCGCTGCAAAGCGGCGCTTTTATCAATCGCCGGAAACGGCGATCGATGACGGTCTCGCGATCCACTTCCCGGCACCCAACAGTTTCACCGGCGAAGATGTGGTCGAACTGCACACCCATGGCGGCCCCGCCATTCTTGCCGCGGTGGCGGCAACGCTCCAGGCTTTGGGCCTGCGCCTCGCTGAGCCCGGCGAATTCACGCGGCGCGCCTTCGACCATGGCAAGCTTGACCTCGTCGAGATCGAGGGCCTTGCCGACCTCATCGCCGCGGAAACCGAGGCGCAGCGCAGGCAGGCCCTGCGCCAGGCGGAAGGGGAGCTGTCGAAACTCTATGAAGAATGGCGGCGAGCGCTCATCTCGGCCCTGGCGCGTATCGAGGCCGCCATCGATTTTCCCGACGAGGATCTGCCCGAAGGGCTCATGACCCTCATCGACGAGACCATGCGGGCGCTGGCAGAGGGGATTGAGCAGCATCTTTCCGACGGGCATCGCGGCGAGATGCTGCGCGAGGGGTTGTCGGTGGCGATCCTGGGTGCGCCCAATGTAGGGAAGTCCAGCCTCCTCAACCGCCTTGCGGGACGGGAGGCGGCGATCGTCTCGGCGCGGGCCGGCACCACGCGCGATGTCATCGAGGTGAAGCTGGACCTTGGCGGCTATCCGGTGCTGATCGCCGACACGGCGGGCCTCCGCGACAGTCCGGACGAAATCGAACAGGAGGGCGTGCGCCGCGCCCTGAAGCGCGCCGAATATGCCGATCTCAAGCTGATCGTGTTTGATGCGGCCAGCTGGCCGGATTTTGACCCGGATGTCGCGGCACAGATTGACGCCGAGGCGATTGTCGTATTGAACAAGGCCGAATTGGCCGGACAGCCCCTGGCGCCCGAAATCGCGGGCCGGAAACTGCTGCCGGTATCGGCCAAGACCGGCGCCGGGATCGAGGCGCTGGTGACCGCCCTGGCCGGGAAAGCGGCGAAGGCGCTGAGCCCCGGAGCCCAGCCGGCACTGACAAGGTTGCGGCACCGAGCGGCGCTCGAGCGGTGCCTGGGTGCCCTGCAGCGTGGCCTGCAGGCGTCGGTTGTGGAGCTGAAGGCCGAGGATTTGCGGCTCGCGGTGCAGGCTTTGGGCCGCATCACCGGCCGCGTGGAAGTCGATGATGTTCTCGATTTGATCTTTCGGGAATTCTGCATCGGAAAATAGCAAGCCATTGAAATATATGGTAAATATGAAATTGTTTCACGTGAAACATGAATGATGACCTGAAATTTGATGTTATCGTGGTGGGTGGCGGCCATGCCGGGACGGAGGCTGCCGCGGCATCCGCGCGCCTGGGCGCCCGCACGCTGCTCCTGACCCACGATCCCCGGAAGATCGGCGAGATGTCGTGCAACCCGGCCATCGGTGGCCTGGCCAAGGGCCATCTGGTGCGCGAGATCGACGCCCTCGACGGGATCATGGCGAAGGCCATCGACCAGGGCGGCATCCAGTTCCGCATGCTCAACCAGTCCAAAGGCCCGGCGGTCCGCGGCCCCCGCGCCCAGGCCGACCGTAAGCTCTACCGCCAGGCCGTCCAGGCGCTTCTGGCCGAACAGCCGAACCTCTCCATCCTGGCCGGTGCCGCCGGGGATCTGGAAATCGGGGCCGATGGCCGTGTCGCCGCCGTGATCACCGAGGCTGGGCTGCGCCTGGCTTGCGCCGCCGTGGTGCTCACCACCGGGACTTTCCTCAATGGCCTCATCCATTGCGGCGAAGAGCGCATCCCGGCCGGCCGCGTCGACGAAGCGCCCTCCAGGCAACTCGCCCAGACCCTTTATCGGCTGGGCCTGCCCATGGGGCGGCTCAAGACCGGGACGCCACCGCGTCTTGACGGTCGCACCATCGACTGGAAATCCCTGGAGTCACAGCCCGGCGACAATCCGCCGGTGCCGATGTCCTATCTCACCGCCGGCATCACGACGCCACAGATCGCCTGCGGCATCACCTATACCTCGGCTGCCGGACACGACCTCATTCGCGAAAACCTGCACCGGGCGCCCATCTATTCGGGCCAGATCGAAGGGACGGGGCCGCGCTATTGCCCCTCGATCGAGGACAAGGTGGTGCGGTTCGCCGAGAAGGACCGGCACCAGATCTTCCTGGAGCCGGAAGGGCTGGATGACGACACGGTCTATCCCAACGGTATTTCGACCTCGCTGCCGGCCGATGTGCAGGCGGGGTTGCTGAAGACCATCGTCGGCCTGGAACACGCGGTCATGCTGCGGCCGGGTTATGCGATCGAATATGATTTCGTCGATCCGCGGGCGCTCAAAGCCAGTCTGGAGCTGCGCGCCATGCCGGGCCTGTTCCTCGCCGGGCAGATCAACGGCACCACGGGTTATGAAGAGGCAGCGGCGCAAGGCTTGATGGCGGGCTTGAATGCCGCGCGCCTGGCCGGTGGAGCCGGGGAGGGTGTGACGCTGGACCGGGCCACGGCCTATATAGGTGTCATGGTCGACGACCTCGTGTCGCATGGCACCGCCGAGCCCTACCGCATGTTCACCAGCCGCGCCGAATACCGGCTGCAGCTCCGCCAGGATAATGCCGACCAGCGCCTGACGCCCTTGGGCCTGGCCTGGGGATGCGTGGGAAAGCCCCGTGAATCAGCCTTTTCCGCCAAGATGGCGGCGCTGGAAACGGCGCGGGCGACCATGCAATCGCTCTCGGCGACGCCCAATGAGCTGAAGGCCGAGGGCTTCAATATCAACCAGGACGGCCAGCGCCGGACGGCGTTGGGGCTGCTGGCTTACCCCGAGATCACCATGCCGCGCCTCTCCGAGATCTGGCCGGAAATCGACGGTTTCGCCCCGGAAATCGCCGAGCAGATCGAGATCGACGGGCGCTATGCCGGATATCTGAAGCGCCAGGACGCCGACATCGTTGCCTTCCGCAAGGATGAGGCCCTGCTGTTGCCAGAAGATCTTGATTACGACCAGATCGGCTCGCTCTCGACCGAAGTGCGCGAGAAGCTGAAAGCGGCCCGGCCGGCATCGCTGGGTGCCGCCCAGCGCATTTCCGGGGTCACCCCCGCAGCGCTCACCATCCTGCTGCGCCATGTCCGCCGGCATCGGGCGGAGAGGCAGAGCGCGTGACACCTGCCGCCTTCGCCTCCGCCATGAGCGCTGCCGGCCAAAATGTTTCACGTGAAACATTTTCCGCCCTCGAGACCTATGCCGCCTTGCTGCGGAAGTGGCAGGCGAAGATCAATCTCGTCGCCAAGGATTCTCTCCAGGAGCTGTGGCGGCGGCATTTTCTGGACTCCGCGCAGCTGCTGCCGCTGCTGCCGCCGGGCAACGATCCGATCACCGATCTCGGTTCCGGCGCGGGTTTTCCCGGCCTGGTCCTCGCCATCATGACCGGCCGCGAAGTGCATCTCATCGATTCCGACCAGCGCAAGGGCGCCTTCCTGCTGGAAGCGGCGCGTCAGACGGGTGTGCTCGACCGGGTAAAGGTGCATTCGACCCGGATCGAGACCGCAAAGGCCTGGGGTGCACCGATCATCACCGCCCGGGCCCTGGCCTCGCTGGATCAACTGCTGGCATGGGCCGAACCCTATCTGATGCCGGAGACAGTCTGCCTGTTCCTGAAGGGTGCAAAGGTGGAAGATGAATTGACCGCGGCCGGCCGCTCTTGGACAATGGATGTCGAGCGTCACCAGAGTCTCACGGATTCCAGCGGCGTGATCCTCAAACTTCACAACATCAAGCGGCGGGGCCAGCAGTGACCGACAAGAATATGCATCCCCGCATCATGGCTGTCGTCAACCAGAAGGGCGGCGTCGGCAAGACCACGACCGCCGTCAATCTGGCCACGGCGCTCGCCGCCTGCGGCAAGCGGGTGCTGATCATCGACCTTGACCCGCAGGGCAATGCCTCGACCGGTCTGGGGCTCGAAGCCGCACAGCGCGAAACGGGTTCCTATGAAGTGCTGATTGACGGCGCGAGTATTGTCGAGGCGACACAACCCACGATTGTACCCAACATGTCGATCGTCTCGACGACACCGGACCTGGCCGGGGCTGAAATCGAGCTCATCGATTTGCCGCGCCGCGAGTACCGGCTGAAGGATGCGCTGGCGGCCACCAACCTCGCCTATGATTTCATCCTCATCGATTGCCCGCCTTCGCTGTCGCTGCTCACCTTGAATGCGATGGTGGCCGCCGATTGCGTGCTGGTGCCGCTGCAATGCGAGTTCTATGCGCTGGAGGGCTTGAGCCAGCTGATCAAGACGATCGAGCGCGTGCGCCAGCAACTCAATCCGGTGCTGGAAATCCAGGGCGTCGTGCTCACCATGTACGACAAGCGCTCGAGCCTCAACGAGCAGGTGGCGGCCGACGTCCGCGCGCATTTCGGCGCCAAGGTCTATGAGACCGTGATCCCGCGCAATGTCCGCATCGCCGAGGCGCCGAGCTATGGCAAGCCCGCTCTGCTCTACGACATCCGCTGCGCGGGATCCCAGGCCTATATCCATCTGGCCTCCGAACTCCTGCGGCGGGAGCAGGGGCTTGAGGGCAGGTCGCTGAAGGTGGCGTGAGCTACTGAGGCCCCCCACCTCGACCCTCTCCCCGCAGTCGGCGAATGCCGACATTCGTCGGCGGCGGGGCGAGGGAGAGCAAATGACAAATGAAGCCGAGTAGAGACAGATAACAACATGGCGAAAAAACATTTGGGCCGCGGGCTCTCGGCATTGCTGGGGAATGACACCGTCGCGGCGGTGACATCCGAAACGGCGACGGCACCCGTGGCCGGCCAGCGTCATGTCTCGATCGAGTTGCTGCATCCCGGCAAATACCAGCCGCGCGGAAGCTTCAACCCCCAGGCGATGGAAGATCTTGCGCAATCGATCCGCAGCAACGGAATCATCCAGCCCATCCTGGTGCGGCCGCATCCGACGCGCCCCAAGGGCGAGTTCGAGATCATCGCCGGCGAGCGCCGCTGGCGTGCGGCGCAAATGGCGCAGCTCCATGAAGTGCCGGTGGTCGAGCGGGCGCTCACCGACCGCGATGCGCTCGAGATCGCCCTCATCGAGAATATCCAGCGCCAGGATCTGGGTCCGCTGGAAGAGGCGGAAGGCTATCGCCGCCTGATGGACGAATTCAAATACACGCAGGAGGAGCTTGCGACACGGATGGGCAAGAGCCGGTCCGGCATCGCCAACCTGATGCGCCTGATGGATCTGCCGGGTGCGGTGCGCTCGATGCTGAGCGATGGCAGGCTCACGGCCGGCCACGCGCGCGCGCTGCTGAAATGCTCCGACCCGGTGAGCCTTGCCAGTGAAGTGGTGGCGCAGGGCCTCAACGTACGTCAGACCGAACGACTCGCCGAGAACTACAAGCCGAAATCACTGCTGAAGACCTTGCGCACGAAGAAGGCGCCCAAGGAAAAGGATGCCGACACCAAGGCACTCGAACATGATCTGGGGTTGAAGCTCGGCCTCAAGGTCGAGATTGATTTCAACGGCAAGGGCGGCAGCGTCACCCTGCATTACAAGAGTCTCGACCAGCTCGACGGGATCATCGCCAAGCTGGGGTGAGTACTTTTTCAATCGTCATGGTCGGCCACAGCCGACGAATGTCGGCCTTCGCCGACGGCGGACCATGACGATGAGAGTATCCGGTCAACACCAACCCATCCGCTTCCCACCATCATAAGCGCGCGCCAATCCGGCGTTGATCAAGATGGCGCCCAGGGATTGACCGTCGATGGTGACGATGGCATCGAGACGGCCGCCATACTTGTCCCAGCTGATTTCGGAAAAGACGATCGGCCTTTGCCTGGCCTTTGCTTGCGCGATGAGAAAGCGGGTGAGGGCGGTGGCCTTTTGCGCGGCCTGTTTTTCCAGGTCGCATTTGCCGCGTATCTCCGGCGTGTCGATCCCCCGCACCCGTACTTTCATCGGCTGGAGTTCTTTCGGCAGGCCGGGCAGATGCACCTTCAGCGTGTCGCCATCGATGGCGCCCAGCACCGGCCAGTCATAGCGGCCCTCGGAGAGTCTCTCGGCAATGGCGCTCGCGCTCGCGAGCGGGAGCAAGGTGGCGATGATGAAGATGGCGATGCGCAATGGCCGAAGCATCGTCCATCAGCACCGCATTCAGTGAGTCGCCGCAAGCGACCGGCGCGGGAGAAGAAAGCGAGATGTTCGCGTTGAGGGCCGTCGCTCATCCCCTCCCCCAATGTGGGGGAGGGTTCGGGAGAGGGGCCTTTTTCCTAGAACGTCGTCGCCACATCCATGCCCAGCGCGACGTTGCCGGCGAATTCCCGTTGCGGGCCGGTCTGCATCGGGTGATAGCGCACGCCCTGGATGTCGCGGAACATCCGCTCCAATCCATTGTCACGGTAGAAGGCGGCACCGCCCGCGGTCTCCATGGCAAGATCCACCGCGGCCAGGGCATGGCGCGCGACCAGGGAACGGCCGATCATGATTTCGTTGGTCGTGGCCGCCGAGGGCATCGCGCTTTCCGCAACCGTCACCATCGCCGCATGGGCGTATTGCGCGGCGCGGAGCTCGGTATCCATCTGGCCAACGAGGCTCACGACATGATCGCTTGGGCGCCGTTTCGCCGCCATCGCGATCGCACGATCACGCGCGGCTTCGGCGACGCCGAGATAGGCCGCATAGATGAGCGGGAAGGCGATCATCGAGATGATGTGGAAAAGCGGATGCCACTCGCCCTGCTTGCGCTTCAGGGCAACACCGGCCTCCGGCACCACATGGCCGTCGATCATGACGTCGTTGGAGCCGGTACCGCGCATGCCCATGGTCTTCCAGGTGGGGAGGACCGAGACCTGCGGCGATTTCATCGGGATGCCGAAATGGAGAACCTGCGGACCTTCCGGCTCGCCCTCAAGCACGGCGCCGGTCATCAGCAGATCGCCGATCGGCGAGGCCGAGGTGAAACCTTTCCGCGCGGTGATGCGGTAGCCGCCGTCGACCTTCTCGGCCTTGCCGGAACCCGCGATCCAATCGGAGCCGCCGCTGGAGAGGAGGATGAGACGTTCGGCCGCGACGCGCTTGAGCAGAGGTGCAACCGGCGCTGCCTGCTGTTTGGTCCAGCGCCAGGCCGGGATCGCCACCTGGTGGGTGTGCATGGAAAAGGCCAGGGCGGTTGCGCCGCAATGATGGGCGAGTTCCCGCAGCATGGCGGCGAGAGGGGCGACCGTCGCGCCACCCCCGCCTAGATCGGCGGGCACGCCGGCCTCGACCAGTCCGGCGGCCTTCAGCTCGGCGAAGTTGGCGGCGACAAAGGAATCATGATCGTCCGCCTCGTTGGCACGGGCTGCAAAGACCGGACCCAAATTGTGGGCAAGAGCCTGATAATCGATCGGCGCGGCATCGGGGATAAGGGCGTGGGCGAGTGTCATCGACTGGTTCTCCTGACAGATAAAGCGTCCCTGCCCAGAAGCTGTCACGTTCGCCCCATCCCCTCTAGTGCAGGATGTGTACCGACGCGCGGGCGTCTGGTGCGGCGATGGACCGGTCCGCTCGGTTTCTGCCGCCGGCGGCCAAAAAGGGTGATACAGTTTCTGGACTCGCGCCTTGCTTGGCTGCGGATTAGCGTCTCTCCCCGGTCAGCGCGGCAGCGTCGATGAATTCAACGCCAGTTAATTCAGTGCCGGTGAGTTCAGCATCGACCTGGGCCTGATAACCTTGGACATGAGGGATCGAGATGTAGATCAAGGCCAGTTACGGCCAGTTCTGCCCGGTCGCCATGGCGGCAGAAATTTTCTGCACGCGATGGACGCCGCTCATCCTGCGTGAGCTGCTCTGCGGCAGCAAACATTTTAACGATCTGCGGCGCGGGCTTCCACGCATCTCCCCGACCTTGCTGTCGAAGCGTCTCAAGGAATTGCAGCTGGCGGGATTGCTGACCTGTGTCGAAGGCACCGGCGGCGCCACCGAATACAATCTCACCGAGGCCGGCGAGGATCTCCGCGACCTGGTCATGGGGTTGGGCTTCTGGGGGACGCGCTGGATCGATACCCAGAAATCACTGAAGAACCTCGATCCCTCTCTGCTGATGTGGGACATGCGCCGGCATCTCAGGCCAACGCCGATGCCACCGCGTCGCTACACCATTCACTTTCATTACCCGGAACTCGCGAACCGACGCGATTGGTGGCTGGTGGTAGAGAACCAGGACGTCGATCTGTGCCAGTCCGATCCGGGCTTCGAGGTGGATCTGTTCGTCGAGACATCGCTCAAGAGCATGACCTCGATCTGGATGGGCATCGCCACGGTGCAGGGCGAGATGGCGGCCGGCCGCTTTGAGGCGACTGGCGACAAGGAGATCGTCCGCTCGATGCAGGCCTGGCTGGGCCTCAGCCCGTTCGCGCAGCCGAAGGGGAATTGAGCGCGGCAGCTATCGCTTCACACCCATCGCGGCGATTTCCATCAGGCCGCGTCTTGTCAGGGTGTCGGCGAACTGATGCTGGCGCATCACTTCGGCTTCAAGCTCAGTGAGGCGCAGCAGTGCGTTGCCGATGCTCTCGACCGGCCAGCGGCGACATTGCAGCTTGAACCCGTCGACCGCCTTCCAGAAGACCGGCGGGCGCAAACCCGCCATGGCGCTTTCCAGTTGTTCGCCGCGCGCGGTGCGGCCGACCACCTGATGGAGGCGCATGAAATGGCGGGCGACCACGCGCAGGAGCGAGATCTCGTTGGTCTCGGCGAGGTTGCGCTCGATCTGGCGCTCCAGCCCCTTCAAGTCGCCCATGCCGATCGCCTGGCAGAGATCATCCTGGCCGATCGCGGCCTGATCGCCGACGCAGGCGACGGCATCCACGAGCGACACTTTCTTTTCGGCGCCCATATAAAGGACGAGCTTGTCGAGTTCCGCCCGCGTGATGCCGCGGTCGCCGCCGAGATTGGCGGCGAGATAGGCCAGCGCATCGCGCTCGATCTCGATGCCGGCAGCTTTCAGCTGCGCGGTGATGAGACCGGGAAGCACGCCCACTTCATCGCGGTAGCAGGCGATGGCCGCCGCGTGCGGCGCGTTTTCGAAGAGCCGTTTGAGGCTGGACTTGCCGCCGACATCGCCGGCCTCGATCACCACCAGGCACTGGGTCCCGTCCTTGTGATCGGCGAGCAGGGCGGCAAAGGCCGGCTCCACCGCATCGGTGACGCGCGTCACGCGCACCACGCGCCGGCCGCCCATCATGGCGATGGCACGGGTTTCATCAATCAGGCGCGCGGGATCGGCCTTGATGTCATCGCCAGTGAGTTCGGTCAGGCGGAAGGGATCATCGACGTCACCAAGGACCGCCCGGCTCACGATCATGGCGCGTTCATGCACCATGCCCTCATCGGGACCGAAGATGAGGACTGCTGCAATATTGCCGCCCGGCTCCTTGAGGAAGCGCTCGAGCGGTTGCTTGTCGAGTTTCATGAAAGGCCGAACGCTGCGGCTTAACCGTGCGTCGCGAAGTAAGCGGAAAGGCGCAGCTTGATCAGCTCGGCGACCTGGCGCGCGGTGCGGTCGCGCGCATCGTTGCGGGCGATGAGATCCTGATAGGGATCCTGCAGCACGGTATAGGCCACGATCGAACGGGTCTGCTCCTTGAGCAGTTCCTCGCCCTTGGGGCCGGACAGCAAGAAATTCGCCTTCAGCGTCAGATCCTCGCGCCGCGCATCGCCTTCATCGGCGGTGACCGTCCGGTTGATGCGTTCCGACAGTTCAACGGCAAGGGTGTAGACCGGCGCGCTCGGCTGGCCATAGGGGTTGAGGCCATCGCGCAGGGCATTGTGCAGGATCTGGGCGGTGCGGGCGTCGTACTTCGCCTTGCCGGCTTGGGCGAATTCGCCATAGGGGGCGGCGTCACGTTCCCAGAACGGCGATTTGATGGAGATCGCAGCCAGATTGGCATCGACCGTGCCATTGCCGCTGGGCGTCGTGCTGGCATTGCCATAGAGCGGCTTGAAGCCGCAGGCGGTCAGCAGCGAGCCGCCGGCCATCAAGGCAAAGCCGGCTGCGCCCATGCGGATAAAGTCTCTTCTAGACCACGACATTGACGATCCTGTTCGGCACCACCACCACCTTTTTCGGCGACTTGCCCTCGAG
The DNA here is from genome assembly GCF_945906275.1 of Dongia mobilis. GTDB lineage: Bacteria > Pseudomonadota > Alphaproteobacteria > Dongiales > Dongiaceae > Dongia > Dongia mobilis_A. The sequence goes on along the minus strand of NZ_CAMDRA010000004.1, from coordinate 21,897 downwards.
GGCGCGGATCACCGCATCCTCGGCCAAGGCCGCCGCTTCCGCCACCTTGGGGTCGCAATTGCGCGGCAACTGGATGGTTGCCCGCAGCTTGCCGTTGACCTGGATGGCGACGGTCGCGGATTCATCGATGATAAGCTCAGCGACGGCGATTGGCCAAGCGGTCTCGGCAAGCAGGGTCTGATGCCCGAGCGATGCCCACATTTCCTCGGCCAGATGCGGCATCATCGGGCCAATGAGCTGGGCCAGGGTCTCCAGCGCCTCGCGCCTTGCATAGAGGCCCGCAGCGTCATTGAGGGTGCCGTCCTGGACTTCTGCCAGCGTGTTGGCAAATTCGTAGAGCTTGGCGACCGCCCGGTTGAAACGGAACTTCTCGATATCCTCGGACACACCGGCGATGGCCTTGTGGCTCGCCCGGCGCAAGGCCAAGGCTGCCTCGGGGAAGCTCGCCGGGGCTGTCTGGGAGGTTTTCAGGGCCGGGAACGCTTCCAGCCATGTGTAAGCGAGGCGCCACAGGCGCTGCGAATAGCGCCAGGCGCCGTCGACGCCGGCCGCGGTCCATTCCATGTCCCGCTCCGGCGGGCTGTCGGAAAGGACGAACCAGCGCGCGGTATCGGCGCCATAGCCGTTGATGATGACGTCGGGGGCGACGACATTTTTCTTCGATTTCGACATCTTCTCGGAGCGGCCGATCTCGACCGGCTGACCGGTGTCGCTCCTGGTGACGCTCTGGCCTTTCCGCTCGATCTGCTCCGGCAGCAGCCATTCATTGGCGATGGGGTCCCGGTAGGTCTCGTGGCAGACCATGCCCTGCGTGAACAGGCCGGCGAAGGGCTCATCGAGCTTGACCAGGCCCACCTGTTTCATGGCGCGGGTGAAGAAGCGCGAATAAAGGAGGTGCAGGATGGCATGTTCCACGCCGCCGATATACTGATCGACCGCCAGCCAGTAATCGACCGCGTCCTTGTCGACCGGGTTGGCATCGCGCGGCGCGCAGAAGCGCGCGAAATACCAGGATGAGTCGACGAAGGTGTCGAACGTGTCGGTCTCGCGCCGGGCGGCCTTGCCGCAAGCCGGGCAGTCGACATGCTTCCAGGTCGGGTGGTGGTCGAGGGGGTTGCCGGGCTTGTCGAAGGTAACGTCGTCGGGCAGCAGGACCGGCATGTCCTTGGCCGGAACCGGCACCGCGCCGCAGGTATCGCAATGGATGATCGGGATCGGGCAACCCCAGTAACGCTGGCGGCTGACCAGCCAGTCGCGCAGGCGGAAGACCGTGGTGGGCTCGCCGTCACCCTGGTCCTTGAGGACCTGGCCGACCTTTTTCTTGGCGGTCTCGACATCGAGACCGTCGAGGAAGCCCGAATTGAAGATGATGCCGTCATCGGTATAGGCGGTGTCGCCGATGGTGAAGGTCTTCGGATCTTCGCCGGCCGGCAGCACGACGGGAATCACGGGCAGGCCGTATTTCCGCGCGAAATCGAGATCGCGCTGATCGCCGGACGGGCAGCCGAAGATGGCGCCGGTGCCGTATTCAATGAGCACGAAATTGGCGATATAGACCGGCAGGCGCTTGCCCGGTATCAGGGGATGTTCGGCCTCGATGTCGAGCTTGCAGCCGCGCTTTTCCTGCGCCTCGACAGCGGCCTCGGATGTGCCGGCGGCGCGGCATTCGGCGATGAAGGCGGCCACTTTCGGGTCGGCGTTGGCGGCGGCGTCGGCCAGCGCATGGTCGGGCGAGATGGCGATGAAGCTGGCGCCGAACAGCGTGTCGGGCCGGGTTGTGAAGACCTCGATGCGATCCCCAGATTCTTTACCGGGGCGGCCAGCCAATTTGAAGCGCACATGGGCGCCGGTCGATTTGCCGATCCAGTTTTCCTGCATCAGGCGGACTTTTTCCGGCCAGCGGTCGAGCGATCCCAAGGCCGACAACAGGTCGTCGGCATATTCGGTGATCTTCAGGAACCACTGGCTGAGCTTGCGCTTTTCCACGGGGGCGCCGGAGCGCCAGCCCTTGCCGTCGATCACCTGCTCGTTGGCGAGCACGGTGTGGTCGATCGGGTCCCAATTGACGAAGGCCTCCTTGCGGTAGGCGAGGCCCGCCTTGAAGAAATCGAGGAAGATGCGCTGCTGCTGGGCGTAATAGCCGGGATGGCAGGTGGCGAGTTCCTTGCTCCAATCCAGCGACAATCCCATGCGCTTCAACTCGGCGCGCATGTTGGCGATATTGTCATAGGTCCAGGCGGCGGGATGCACCTTCATGTCGCGGGCGGCGTTCTCCGCGGGCAGGCCGAACGCATCCCAACCCATCGGGTGGAGGACATTGAACCCCTTGGCGCGCTTGTAGCGGGCAACCACGTCGCCCATCGTATAGTTGCGCACATGGCCCATATGGATGCGGCCCGACGGGTACGGGAACATCTCCAGGACGTAATATTTCGGGCGGGATCTATCGACCTCGGAAACGAAGCAGTTCCGGGCAGCCCAAGCCGCCTGCCATTTGCCTTCCGCTTCCAGGAAATTATATCGCGACATGATGCCTTGGCTTTGCTCTCGTTAAACCGTCATGGTCCGCAAAGGCGGACCACCCACGAGTTTGTCGCCAACACCAAGGAATTCGTGGGTGGTCCGCCTTTGCGGACCATGACGACGTGTGTGTGCCGCCCCTATTCCTGCAGGCCGGACTGGCGCAGCTGGCGGGCGCGGGCGAGGATGGCGTTTTCGAGGTCTGTCGCCGTATTGAGCGCCACCGGGGCGTCGATCCAGGTGCCGCCCTGGTTCTGCTGGCGGAACACCGAGGCGCGGATGCCGTCGGCGCGGAGCGCGCGGCCCAGGATGTAGACATTGACCTTGAAGCGCTCGTCCGGCGTGGCCGGCGGCGTGTACCAGTCGGTAATGATGACGCCACCGAAGGGATCGGCCGAGACCAGCGGCATGAAGGAAACGGTGTCAAGGCTGGCGCGCCACAGCAGCGAATTCACGCCGACGCCACCGCCACCGCCGGAACCGTCTTCCTTGCTTTGGCCGCCGAACAGGCCGCCTTCGCCAAAGACGGTGTCGCCTTCATCATATTGCGGGCCGGAATCGCCCTTCTGGCGGGTGGTCGGGTATTTCTCCTCGCCACCCAGATCCGCATTGCAGGCCGAGAGAGTGATGGCCGCCAGGGCCGCCATCACGATCAGGAGGAACCGGTGTCCAGCGTTGCTTCCGGTACCGACCGCGACACTGAAATCGCTACCGCTCATGGCACTAAATTCGCCCGAGGCGGACTGGTCGGCACGACGATGTGGGAGTTTCATATTGACGGCCCGACGCTCTTCACCCTAAAGCCACCCTGCGGCCGAGAAGCAGCCCAGAAAGCGGCCCAGAACTGGTATGCGAAATGGTAGGCCTTCGTCAACCGAATCGCGTCATCTGGACCAAACCTTGTGGCCCATCCCGCCGAAAGGCGCCCCCGAACCGTTTTGGGCCAGTTTTCGGGACAGGGTTTTCCGCCAGATTCCTGTCCAGGCCGCTGGAAAGCCAAGGGTTGCAGGAATTGGCTGTGCGGGCGTTGGTTGGGATGGAAATGGGTTGGGCCGGAAATGGCTGAAGGTCGCCGACAACCGGGAAAGGATGGAAGAGTGAATGGGTAAGATCCTGTGGCTGGCCAGCTATCCGAAATCGGGCAACACCTGGCTTAGGGCGTTCATTCACAATCTGATGCGCAACCCGGCGACCCCGGTGGACATCAACGACATGAATACCCTGACCACGGGGGATTCATTGGTGCAATGGTACCACCATCTCGACCCGCGCCCGCCTTTGGCCTGGAGTCGCGAAGATGTAGCGAAAATGCGCCGCGGCGCGCAACTGGCCATGGTCGCCTCGAAACCCGAAACGGTCATCGTCAAGACCCATAACGCCCTGCTGTCACCCCACGGCCTGCCGATCATCCAGATGGATCTCACCGCGGGTGCCATTTATGTGGTGCGCAACCCACTCGATTTGGTCATCTCCATGGCCGATCACTACGGCGTCGATATCGACAAGGCGATCGAGGTGCTGAACGACCCCAATAACGGGGGCCTCGCCGATGGCAACATCGTGTTCGAAATCCACAGTTCCTGGTCCGCCCATGTCAAATCCTGGACCCAGAAGCCCCATCCGGGTCTCCTGGTCGTGCGGTATGAAGACATGCTGGCAAAACCACTCCACACCTTCGGCGGGATTACCCGTTTCATGGGGCTGAAAACCCCACGTGAGCGGCTGGAGCGGGCCATCGAACTCTCCTCCTTCAAGAACCTGCGCCAACAGGAGGAAGCCAAGGGGTTTCGGGAGAAGTCGGAGCGCGGCAGCAAGTTCTTCCGGGTCGGCCAGGCCGGCCAATGGCGCAAAGTGCTGACTCCTGCTCAAATTGACCGGCTGGTCGAAAATCATCGGGAGCAGATGCAGCGTTTCGGCTATCTGCCGGACCAGACCACGGGCTGAATGGTGGATCTGACCGCGCCGGATACGACCAAAACGGGGTCCTGACCGGGCCGCCGGCGCTGTCCCAAAGGGGTGCGGAACGGCCTGAATTATGGCTGCCGCGCTGCGGCAATCATGCCCCACCGACCCCGCGCGGCGGCTGCAGCAAAGGTGAGCCGCCTTGCAATTGCTGGCCAATTCCGTCCGGGCCGGCCGCGGCCGGCCTTGTGGTAAATGCGCAACAGGCACCGAAAAATGCCACAGTGTTAGGCTCAAATGGTTTGACACCCCCCCGCCATTCCGAGAAGGTAGCTCGTGTTCCGGACTGAGCGGGCTTTTTGAGTCGATTTGGTCAAGTACTTGGCAAAATCGACCCAGCAAGCCGGTCCGAAACGAGGGGCATCCGGGCCTTCCTTAAAACCGCAAAGGTTGGGGAAAGTCCCGGTGGCAATCGCAAACTTAGGGAATCTCGAGATGAAAAAAGTTCTCCTGGGGACCTCGGCTCTCCTCGGTGTTGGCCTTCTGGCCGGTACCGCGGCGGCGTCCGATGGTGTCAAATTGAGCCTTGGCGGCTTCATGCGTTCGTATTACGGCATGACCTTCGACGATGATGGCGATGGTGACCGCGGTCATGATCGTAACCTTGGCGGCCTCGGCACCGATGCCGAAGTCTACTTCACCGGCTCCGTCACGCTCGACAACGGCATTACGGTCGGTGCGCGCATCGAACTCGAAGGCGAGCAAGAAACCGATCAGATCGACGCCGCCTACGCCTACTTCAAGGGCGGTTTCGGTGAAATCCGTATCGGTTCGACGGATGGTGCCGCTTCCAACATGTATATGCTTCCGCCGGGTTCGACGTCCAACTTCGGCCCCTATTCGCCGAACACCCTCGGCTCGGCCATCTCGCCGGGTTCGTTCGGTCCGCAAGGCATGTTCGAAGCTCAGGACAAGTCGCAGAAGATCGTTTACTACTCGCCGAACTGGTCGGGCTTCAGCTTCGGCCTGTCCTACACGCCGAACGATAACGAAGAGCAGTATTCGGGCACCGACAATGCCGATGGCACCTTCCATCCGGCCCGTGAAGACGACAGCGCCAACCACAATGTCGGCGTCGGTCTGCATTACGATTACGCAGGCGAAGGCTGGAACCTCGTTCTCGGCGGCGCCGCGTATTTCGAAGGCGATGTTGAAGAGACCGTTGGCAATCCGGAAGGCCAGGGCTACAACGCCGGTGTGAACCTCGGCTTTGGTGGTCTGACCGTCGGCGCTGCCTTTACTTTCCTGAACGACATCAATGGCGAAAATGATGATATTTGGGCCGTTGGTACGGGTCTGAGCTACAATGTTGACGCATGGACTGTTGGCGCCGGTTGGGCGCACACGGAAAGCGAGATCGATGGCCTCAGTGAGAATCGTATAATCGACCGTCTTGGCGTGACCGGTTCGTACGCTATGGGCCCTGGCATCACGCTCGACGCTGGCGTTTTCCACAGCTGGGCTTCTACTGATGAAGACGATACGGCAGGCCTTGATGACTACGACTCGATCGAATTCTCGGTTGGTTCGTCGATCAGCTTCTGATTTCTGCCCAGCGCAAGCTGGATAAAGTCAGGATGAAACTTGAAGGGGAGCAGGCAACTGCTCCCCTTCTTGCTTTTGCGCAGATCGTTTCGGGCCGCTTCGGGTGGGGTGCTTGGTTTCGAACCAGGCATGATCTATAGGTGAAGCCCGTCCGGCCGCGAGGCTGGTTCTCCCTGCCATAGCCGCTCCCGATGACCATAAATGCCCATATCGCAGCTAATCTGACGGAGATCCGCAGCCGCATCGCCCGCGCTGCCCATGAACATGGGCGCGGGCCGCATGATGTGACGCTGGTCGCTGTCTCAAAGACGCATCCGGCCGACGCTGTCGCCGCGGCGATCAATGCTGGCCAGCTGGTGTTCGGGGAGAACCGGGTTCAGGAGGCACAGGCGAAGTTCCCCGACCTCAAGGCCGCCCACCCAACGCTCGAGCTTCATCTGATCGGCCCCCTGCAGAGCAACAAGGTCCGCGAGGCGGTGGCGCTGTTCGACGTCATCGAAACCCTCGACCGCGAGAAGCTGGCGCGGGCACTTGCCGATGAAATGGAGAAGCAGAAGCGCCGGCCGGCCCTCTTCATCCAGGTCAATACCGGCGAAGAGCCACAGAAGGCCGGGATTAACCCCAGCGCTGTTGATGACTTTGTAAAGCTGTGTCACGATGAATTGCAGTTGCCGGTCATCGGCCTGATGTGCATCCCGCCCCATCACCAGCATCCTGCACCACATTTTGCTTTGCTGCGCGAGATGGCCAGGCGCAACGGTTTCGGCTGTCTCAGCATGGGCATGAGCGGCGATTACGAAACCGCGATCGCCTTCGGCGCCACCCATGTCCGCATCGGCACGGCAATTTTCGGCCAGCGCTAGATAAGTTCCAGCGCCTGGCTAACCGGAGACCGGGGATGGGGAATCCGATCATGCGCACCAATCTGCTGCCACAACCTCACTTCTCGCTTTCGCGGCGACAGGCCTTTCGGCTCTGCCTGCCGCAGCATCGGACGGCGTCAAGCTCAGCCTTGGTGGCTTCCTGCGCAGCGCCTATGGCTTCACGGTCGATGATGATGGTGAAGGCGAACTCGGCCATGACAGAAATCTCGACGGTGTAGGGTCCGACGGCGAGATCTTCTTCCTCGGCGAAGTGACCCTCGACAATGGCGTCACCGTCGGCGCGCAGGTGGAACTGGAAGCCGAAGAAGACGACGACCAGATCGACAATGTCTATGCCTTCTTCAAGGGCGGCTTCGGCGATTTCCGGATCGGCGCCCTGGATGGCGCCGCCGGCACCATGTACATGCTGCCGCCCGGCTCGACGGCCAATTTCGGACCCTATTCTCCGAACACCATTGGCGCCGTGTTGAGCCCCGGCTTCTTCGATCCCGAACTGTCGTTGGCGCTCCAGGACGCGGTGATGAAGCTTGTCTACTTCTCGCCGGAGTGGAATGGCTTCAGCTTCGGCCTCTCCTACACGCCCAATGATGATGAAAAAACCCAGAGCGGTACCGATGCTGTCGCCAGCTCGTTCCACCCTGATCGGTCGACCGGCAGTGCCAATCACAATGTGGCAATCGGCCTGCATTATGACTACAGCGGGGATGGCTGGGGCTTCTCTCTGGGTGGCGCCGGCTACTGGGAAGGCGATGTCGAAGGCACATCGGCCAACGACGCCGAACAGGCCGCCTACAATCTCGGCGCCAATGTCGCGATCGGCAATCTGGAGCTCGGTGTCGCCAGCACCTATCTCGATGATTTCAACGGACCGGGCCAGCACGGCCTGCTGCTCGGTGCGGGCTTTGCCTACACGATCGATGCCTGGACCATCGGTGGTGGCTATGCCTATTTCGGCACCGAGCAAGCGGGTTTCAGTGATGAGAACCTGTTGCAGCGCGCGGGCCTCGACGTCAGTTACGCCATGGCCACGGGTATCGATCTCGATGCCGGCATCTTCTATACCTGGAACGAATCGGCCGATGATGCGGGCGATTCCGCCGACGAGTACGATGCATTCGAAATATCGATCGGCTCGTCCCTGACTTTCTGACGGCCTGACCTTCTGACGACGGCACATAAAAAGACGGCCGCCTGCTGCCAGGCGGCCGTTTCCTTCATTCAGCAATTCAGCTGATCAATTTCAGCCCTGGTCAATTTCAGCCCTGGTCAATTTCAGCCCTGGGCGGCACGCGCTGATTCAGCGGCACGCTCGGCCTTCTTGCGCTCGTTGGGATCCAGCACCGCCTTGCGGATGCGGATCGCCTTCGGCGTCACTTCCACCAGCTCATCGTCTTCGATGTAAGCCAGCGCCTGCTCCAGGCTGTGCTTCATCGGCGGCGTCAGGCGAATGGCTTCGTCCTTCGACGTGGTGCGGATGTTGGTGAGCTGCTTCGACTTCAGCGGATTGACTTCGAGATCGTTGGCACGGCTGTGCTCGCCGATGATCATGCCTTCATAGATCGGCACGCCGGCATCGATCATGAGCTTGCCGCGCTCTTCGAGATTCCACAAAGCGTAGGCAACCGAGACGCCATCGGCATTGGAGATGAGCACGCCGTTGCGGCGGCCTTCGATCGGGCCCTTATAAGGGGCGTAGCCGTGGAACAGGTGGCTCATGACGCCGGTGCCGCGGGTGTCGGTCAGGAACTCTCCGTGATAGCCGATGAGGCCACGCGCCGGCACCAGCATGACGAGGCGCGTCTTGGCACCGCCCGACGGGCGCATCTCGACCAGTTCGCCGCGACGCTGGCCCAGCTTGTCGATGACGATGCCGGTGAAATCATCATCAACGTCGATGACGACTTCCTCGATCGGCTCAAGGCGCTGGTTGGTCTTCGGGTCGGTCTGGAAAATGACGCGCGGACGGCTGATGGACAGTTCAAAGCCTTCACGGCGCATCTGCTCGATGAGCACGCCCAGCTGCAATTCGCCACGGCCAGCAACCTGGAACGCGTCCTTGTCCTCGGTCTCGGTGACGTGGATGGCGACATTGCCTTCCGCCTCACGCATCAGGCGATCGCGGATCATGCGGCTCGTCACCTTGTCGCCATCGCGACCGGCAAGCGGGCTGTCATTGACCGAGAAGCTCATGGAGAGTGTCGGCGGATCGATCGGCTGTGCCTTCAGCGGCACTTCGACTTCCATCGCGGCGATGGTGTCGGCGACGGTGCTGTCGGTTAGGCCAGCGATGGCGACGATGTCGCCGGCTTCGGCGGACTCAACCGGCGTGCGCTCGATGCCCCGGAAGGCGAGCAGCTTGGTCAGGCGGCCAACTTCGACCTGGGTCCCATCGGGACGCATGGCGCGGAGCTGCATGTTGACGGTGGCGGTGCCGGTCTCGATGCGGCCGGTGAGCACGCGGCCGAGATAGTTGTCGTATTCGAGCGTGGTGACCAGCATCGAGAACGGCTTGTTCTCTTCGACGGTCGGCGCCGGCACGTGGCGCACGATGAGGTCGTAGAGCGGCGCCAGATCCTTGCGCTCGCCCTTCTCGAGATCCTCGGTCGCCCAGCCCTGCTTCGACGAGGCAAAGAGGGTCGGGAAGTCGAGCTGTTCCGGCGTCGCATCCAGCGCTGCGAACAGATCGAAGATCTGGTCATGCACGGCATGCGGATCGGCGTCGGGGCGGTCGCACTTATTGATGAGTACGATCGGACGCAAACCGAGGCGCAGCGCCTTGGTGGTCACGAACTTGGTTTGCGGCAGGGCGCCTTCGGCGGCATCGACCAGCAGCACGACTCCGTCGACCATGCTGAGGATGCGCTCGACCTCACCGCCGAAATCGGCGTGGCCCGGGGTATCGACGATATTGATGCGGGTGTCATGCCACTGGATCGAGGTGCATTTCGCGAGGATGGTGATCCCGCGTTCCTTTTCCAGATCATTGGAATCCATCACCCGCTCCGCCACGATCTGGTTGGAACGGAAGGCGCCGGATTGGCGCAGGAGCTGGTCAACCAGGGTCGTCTTGCCGTGGTCGACATGGGCGATGATGGCGATGTTACGCAGTTTCATGGCTTCGCTTTTCAAAAATTGCGGTAACGCCCATCATCCCATGGCGATTGTTACAATCGCCATCGGTTACCCCACACCCTAACCCTCACCCCGCACGCAGGGCGGAGGGAATTATTGTGGAATGGCAACCAGTTACTAGCGCTTCCGGCAAGCCGGCGGCGATTTCCTCACCCTTGCCCCGCACATCGGGGAAACGGCTGGAATGAGGGGTGCTTTTTCAAGCGGGCTTTTACCCTATTAGCCCACTTGCTGCAACAAAAGCTCTGCAAGGGGGGTCTCGGGCCGGGCGCCGAAATGACTGATCACTTCGCCGGCGGCCAGCGCCGCGATGCGCCCGCTGTCGGCATGGTCGCGCCCCTGGGTATAGCCATAGAGGAAGCCGGCGGCGTAAAGGTCGCCCGCCCCGGTCACGTCGACCACCTTGGCGACCGGCCAGGCCGGCACCTCGACCAGCTGTGGCCCGGCCACGATCAGCGACCCCTTGGCGCTCCGCGTGATGGCGGCAAGGCTGCAATGTTCGCGGGTGATGCGGACGGCCTCGTCAAAATAGGCGGTTTCCCACAGCGCCGTGATCTCATGCTCGTTGGCGAACAGGATATCGACATGGTTCTTCACCAGATCCTGGAACTCGGCCAGATAGCGCTGCACGCAGAACGGATCCGAGAGGCTGAGCGAAATCTCGCGGCCGGCGCCATGGGCGAGGTTGGCGGCCTTCAGGAAGGCCTGCTTGGCCAGGGGCGGATCCCACAGATAGCCCTCGAGATAGGTCACCTTGGCGCGGGTCACGACGTTGGGATCAACGTCCTCGGGCGTCAATTCGACGCAGGCGCCGAGATAGGTGTTCATGGTGCGCTCGGCATCCGGCGTCACGAAGATCATGCTGCGCGCGGTGGGCGTGGTGGTGGTCGCGGTCGCAGTCTCGAAATGAACGCCGGTCGCGCGCATGTCATGGCGGAAAATGCCGCCCAGCTGGTCATTGCCGACCTTGCCGACATAGGCGCCGCGACCCCCTAGGCTGGCGATGCCGGCAATGGTATTGCCGCAGGAGCCGCCGGACGCTTCCACCGCCGGGCCCATGGCGTCGTAAAGCTGTTCGGCACGGGCGGCGTCGATCAGGGTCATGGTGCCCTTGTTGAGGCTCATGCGGTCGATGAAATCGAGGTCGCAATGGGCCAGGACATCCACGATGGCATTGCCAATGCCGCACACATCAAACAGCTTGTCGCTCATTCATCCCCGCACAAAAATGGCCATGCGCCGGCCGCGACATGCGATGGGCGCCAATTGCCGCGGAGTATAGGGATCGCGGTCGTTTGGGCAAGGCGGGGAACCCCATCAGCCGGCATGTTCGGTCAGCCGATATGTTTCGTCAGCTGATATGTTCGGTCGGGCAGCGCCGCAATATGTAGACGGGGACGAAGCCGAAGCCGGGGCCGCGGCAGGTTTCCTCGGCGCTGTCGGGGCCGACCAGGCGCAAGGTGCAATCGATGAGATCGATGTGCGGCCAGGGGCTGTTGCGGAAATCCTGCCGGTAGACGGCAATGCCGTCGCCAAAGGCCAGATCGGTCCCGTCCGGCGGGTCGCCCATCTGCCGGTCGCTGAAGGTGATCCTGTCGGCGGTCAGATGGATGCGGTAGCCGGTGTCGTCGCACCAATGGCCCAGCAGCCGGTAGGCGGCCAAGGCCGGCTGGGCCAGCAGCGCCAGGACCAGGACGGGGAGGGTGTGGCGGCGCATCTTGCGGTGGCGCGTCATGCGCTTATCTCCTGATCCTGCCAATTCACGCCCATCTCAACCTGCAACACGCATCCTCCGCCCTGGATTGCTCATCTCGCCAGTTTCCGCTAAATAGTGGCAACATTCTGACAGAACTGGATAAATTTCTTGCTGCACGCCCTTTCCCTGGCTTTTGGCCAGCTTAGCGACCCGCGCATCCTGAAACTGATCGGCTTCTGCCTCGGCATCACCCTGGGGCTGTTCGTCGGCCTCTACTTCCTGGCCGACTATCTCGTTTCCACCTATCTCAGCCTGGACGGCTGGTGGGGCACCCTTCTCAGCGGCGCCGGGACCTTCCTCATTGCCTGGTTCACCTTTCCCATGTTCGCGGTCGCCCTCGCCGCCTTGTTCTCCGACCAGGTGATCGATGCCGTGATGGCCAGGCATTATCCGGGCCGGCAGATGCCCCATTCGGTCTCGATCCCGGAAATGATCGTCGATGGCCTGAAAATGGCGCTGATCGCCCTCATCGGCAATGTGCTGGCGCTGGTCTTCCTTCTGCTGCCGTTCCTCTACCCGCTCGTGGCTTATGGCCTCAACGGCTACCTGCTGGGGCGGGAATATTATGAAATGCCGGCTTTCCGGCGCCTGCCGCGGCCGGAGGCCAAGGCGCTGTTCGAGCGCCACCGCGGTCGTTTCGTCCTCGCGGGGGTGGTGATCGCCTTCCTGTCGACGATCCCGTTCCTCAACCTCATCGCACCCATCATCGGCATCGCTTTTATGGTGCATATGTTTGAATCTGTGGTAAATCTGGGATCGCGTCGGGGGTAGGCGTTCGGGGACGGCGCGCGCAACTTCCGGGGATCATTTTCTCAAGTTTCAGGCTAGGGACCAGCGCCGCATGTTTGGCAAAAAGAAAGACGAACAACCGACCCATGGTTCGACAGCGAGCCCGGCCGATGGCGACAGCAAGAATTATGCAAAGCCCGATGCGGCAGCCGCCTCGGCGCCGGCCCGTCCGGCGATGAATCCCGATATCGCCCGCCGCAGCCCGGACATGAGCGCCTTTGCGCCGCGTCCCTCCGGCAGCAGCACCAGCCCCGCCCAGCGCACCACCGCCGAGGCCGAGCAGAAGAAGCTCATCGTCGGTCGCGACATTTTCCTCAACGGCGAGATCCGCACCTGCGACAGCCTGGTGGTTGAAGGCAAGGTCGAAGCCGTGCTGTCCGATTGCCGCGCCATGGACATCGCCGGCTCCGGCGAATTCCGCGGCTCGGCCGAAATCGAATCCGCCGACATTTCCGGCCGGTTCGACGGCGACCTCATCGTCCGCCAGCGCCTCACCATCCGCGCCACGGGCAAGGTGCTCGGCAAGATCCGCTACGGCCAGCTTGAGGTCGAACGCGGCGGTGTCATCTCCGGTACCATCGAAGCGCTCGCCGACGGCGCTGCGGTTCCCCCCGCTTCCGGCAACGGCCGCTAAGCGTTAGCTGCCTTTGGGTCCCCGGCCGATCGGTCGGGTGACCTGCGGGCTTCGGGGATTCGTGCCGGGGGAGAGCGGAACGTGTATCGTTCCCAAACATTTCTTACATCAATCAGCCGCCCAGCAATCCTGAAGGTTGCGCGCGCCACGACTCTCCCGTCATTGCTGCTTGCCACCACATTGTTGCTCACCGCCTGCGCGCAGAATGGCAAGGGCGTGGCGCTCAACGGCGCCATCAACGAGCCGAAGAAGTCGGCGCATGGCGTGATGGCGCCGGCAGCGGAAACTGCAACGCCACCAGCCCCCGTCGCGGCTGCAACGGCGATGCCGGCGGTGGCCACGATCTGGCAAAGTGCCGACAAGCTGATGGGCCTCGCGGCGGATGAGTTGCAGGCGGCCCTCGGCGCGCCGGCACGCATTCGCGATGAAGAAGCCGGGCGCATCTACCAGTATATCGGCAGCGATTGCGTGCTCGACCTTTTCCTCTATCAGGGTGTCGAAGGCAGCTACCGTGTTACCTATGCCGAGGCGCGCTCGATCCGCGCCGACAAGAAGCCCGTTGATGCGTGCCTGAAATCACTGCCAGCGCCGATCGTCGCCGACAACGTGCCCAGCAGCTAGAGGACGTTGGCTATTTGCCCTTGGCTTCGCGCCGCGCGGCCTTCTCGGCAATGCCGGAAATACCTTCGCGCGCCTTGAGCGCCGCCCAGACATCGGCGGGATCGACACCGCGATCGGACCACAACACCAGCAGGTGATAGAGCAGGTCCGAGGATTCGGCGACCAGCGCCGCATTGTCCCCGCGCATCGCCTCGATCAAGGCTTCGACGGCTTCCTCGCCCACCTTCTGCGCGATCTTGGCGGTGCCTTTGCTGAACAGCTTGGCGGTATGCGATTGCGTCGGGTCGCCGCCCTTACGGCTTTCGATCGTCTGGAACAGACAATCGAGCACGGTGCCGTCGAGTTTATCAGCAGACATGACGCAAACCCTTACCTTTCCAGGTGATATCAACGCTCCAGGCGCATGGCCAAACCAGCTTTCACCATATGCTCTTTTGCTTGACCAATGGTAAACGTGCCGAAATGAAAGATCGAGGCGGCCAGGACCGCCGTCGCATGCCCCTCGCGGATGCCGGCCACCAGATCGTCGAGGCTGCCCACACCGCCAGACGCAATCACCGGCACTGATACCGCATCGGCGATGGCACGGGTGAGGGCCAGGTTATAGCCGGCCTTGGTGCCATCCCGGTCCATCGAGGTCACCAGCAATTCGCCGGCGCCGTTTTCAGCCATGCGCCTCGCGAAGGCCACGGCGTCGATGCCGGTCGGATTGCGGCCGCCATGGGTGAAGATCTCGAACTTGCCCGGGGACGTTTCCTTGGCGTCGATCGAGACCACGATGCACTGATCGCCGAACTTCTGCGCAGCCTGTTTCACGAAATCGGGATCGTTCACCGCCGCTGTGTTGATCGAGACCTTGTCCGCACCGGCCAGCAGCAGCTTGCGGATATCCTCCGACTTGCGGACACCACCACCGACGGTGAGCGGCATGAAGCAAGCCTCGGCGGTCTTCGACACGACGTCATAGAGCGTGTCGCGATTCTCATGGCTGGCGGTGATGTCGAGGAAGGTGAGCTCGTCTGCGCCGGCCGCATCATAGAGCTTGGCCTGCTCGACCGGATCGCCGGCATCGACGAGGTTGACGAAATTGACACCCTTCACCACGCGCCCGTCCTTGACATCGAGACAGGGTATGACCCGCATCTTCAGCATCACGCACGCTCCCGCAGCAGCTGCAGTGCTTCTTTCAAATCGAGCCGGCCGTCATAGATGGCGCGGCCGGATATGACGCCGACAATGCCGCCGCCCTTCACGCGCGAGGCGGCGAGAACGTCGAGCAAGGCATGGATGTCATCGAGCGAGGAGACGCCGCCGGAAGCGATGACAGGGATGCTGAGCGAGGCGGCGAGTTCCGCGGTTGCCGTCACGTTCACACCCTGCAGCAATCCGTCGCGATCGATGTCGGTATAGATGATGGCGGCAACACCCGCGTCTTCGAAGCGGCGCGCGAGATCGAGCGCCGTCAGTTCCGATGTCTCCGCCCAGCCTTCGACCGCGACCTTGCCGCCCTTGGCGTCAATGCCCACGGCGATCTTGCCGGGAAAGCGCCTGCAGGCCTGTTTCACGAGGTCGGGGTCCTTCAAGGCGACGGTGCCAAGAATGATTCGTGCGACACCCTTCTTCAGCCAGGCCTCGATGCGGCCCATGTCGCGGATGCCGCCGCCCAGCTGCACCGGCAAGGCGGTCGCTGACAGAATGCCTTCGACCGCTGCCTCATTCACAGGGGCGCCGGCAAAGGCGCCGTCGAGGTCAACCAGGTGCAGCCACGCAGCGCCGGCGGCGGCGAACTGACGGGCTTGGTCGGCTGGGTCGGTGTTGAACACGGTTGCCTGTGCCATGTCGCCCTTGATGAGGCGCACGCATTGGCCACCCTTGAGATCGATCGCCGGAAAAAGAATCATGCGGTACCTTCCAGCGACTTCCAGAAATAGAGACCGCCGACATATTGCCCATCGACCTGGGCGTAGCGCGGATGCCGGCCGATCTCGTGATAGCCGAGCGCCCGGTAGAGGCTGATTGCCGCCTGCTGCGTCTCGCGCACATCGAGGTTGAGGACCTTGATGTTGCGCACACGCGCTTCCGTCTCGACCGCTTCCGTCAGCAGCCGTGCCAGACCATGGCCGCGCGCCCAGGGGGCCACGAAGGACGTGGTAAGATGGGCTGAATGGCTTTGTGCTTCGTTGTTGCGCGTAGGCCGCACCAACTGCGCCGAGCCTGCCACCGTGCCATCGAGCTTGCCGATGAACAGCGTCCGGTCGGGCACCAGGGTGACGCCTTTCCAGAATACTTCGAGAATGTTGCGGTGGGGCGGCTTCAGCCAGCCGAAGCCGCCGCCGGCCTCGATCGCGGCCTGGGTTGCATCGCACAGCTCCTCAAGTTCGCTGCGCTTCAGTTCGGTGACGATGCTGATAGACAAATCGGCCATGGTGCGATTCCCAGCTCCTACGGCTTCCAGCGCAGAAAATTGCCGAGCAAAGCGAGGCCGACCGCCTGGCTCTTCTCGGGATGGAACTGCAGGCCCACCAGATTGTCGCGCCCGATGGCGGCCGCAACCGGGCCGCCGTAATCGACATCGGCCAGCAGATCCTCCGCCCGGTCGAGGAGGTAATGATAGGAGTGCACGAAATAGCCATGGGCGCCCGATTTCAGCCCGGCGAAGATCGGATGATCGGGCCGGCGCAGGTTGAGATCGTTCCAGCCCATCTGCGGAATCTTCAGCGTGGGATCGTTTGGCGTCAGCTTCACTACCCTGCCCTTGATCCAGTCGAGGCCGGGATGCTCGCCATATTCGACACCGACCGTCGCCATCAACTGCATGCCGACACAGATGCCGAGGAATGGTCGCCCCTTCACGATCACGGCTTCCGACATCGCCGCCACCACGCCGGGCACGGCTTCCAGGCCCCGCTTGCATTCGGCAAAGGCGCCGACGCCAGGCAGCACGACGCGATCGGCGCGCGCGATGGCGTGCGGATCGGCGGTGACGATGACATCCTCGCCGGTTGTCCTGGCCGCAAAGGCCAGCGCCTTGGCCGCGGATCTGAGATTGCCCGCGCCGTAATCGATGACCGCGACGGTCATGACTGCTTGGCGCGTGAGGCGACCCCAAGGCTTCCGCTCAGTGTGCCTTTGGTCGACGGGACCGAATCCGACTTGCGTGGATCGATCTCGATGGCATGGCGGAGCGCTCGCGCCAGGGCCTTGAAGCAGCTTTCGACGATATGGTGGTTGTTCTCGCCATAGAGGTTTTCAACATGGAGGGTGAGGCCGGCATTCTGCGCGAAGGCCTGGAACCATTCCTTGAACAACTCGGTATCCATCTCGCCCAGTTTGTCGCGGCTGAAAGTCACCTTCCAGATGAGATAGGCGCGGTTCGAGGCGTCGAGGGCGACGCGGGTCAGCGTCTCATCCATCGGGATGGTCGCTTCGCCATAGCGGTTGATACCGACGCGCTCGCCCAAAGCTTCCGAAACGGCCAGGCCCAGCGCGATGCCGGTATCCTCGGTCGTGTGGTGATAGTCGATATGGAGGTCGCCCTTGGCGCGGACCTTGATGTCCATCAGCGAATGGCGCGCGAGCTGGTCCAGCATATGGTCGAGAAAGCCGATGCCGGTCGAAATCTCCGACCGTCCCTGACCGTCGAGATTGACCTCGACGGCGATCTCGGTTTCCTTGGTCCTGCGCTCGTTCTTGCCAATACGCATCACGAATTCCTGCCCGCTTGGGTAAAAAGGCCTTAACTGCCGGGTTCTTAGCAGCGATGAGCCGTTCTGGCCAGTGGTTAGACGCCTTCGGGCGGCCGGCACGGTCCCGGATTGCGGGCTTGATTGCCGCCAAACGTTAACCTATCTCCCGGGGTAGCCCATTCAGCCGGCCCGCCCCCGACCATCATCCCCGGGCATCCCCGGGCCTTTTGAGGAATCTTCATGTCGCGTGATGAGAACGACAAACACGGCCCCCTGATGCATGGGATGGCTCCCTGGCATGGCACCACCATCCTGCTCGTGCGCAAGGGGGCCGAGGTGGTCCTGGCCGGCGACGGTCAGGTGACCGTGGGGCCGACGGTGATGAAATCCAACGCCAAGAAGCTGCGCCGGCTGGGGAAGGGCCAGGTGATCGCCGGCTTTGCCGGGGCGACCGCCGACGCCCTCACCCTCTTCGAGCGGCTGGAAGCGAAACTGGAGCAGTATCCGGCCCAATTGGCCCGCGCCTGCGTGGAACTGGCCAAGGACTGGCGGACCGACCGCTATCTGCGACGCCTGGAAGCCATGATGGCGGTGGCCGACCCCAGCGTCAGCCTGATCCTGACCGGCACCGGCGATGTGCTGGAACCGGAAGACGGGCTCATCGGCATTGGCTCGGGCGGCGCCTATGCCCTGGCGGCCGCCCGCGCCCTCATCGATATCGAGGGGCTGGATGCCGAGACGATCGCCCGGCGCGCGATGAAGATCGCCGGCGATATCTGCATCTATACCAACCACAATGTCATGATCGAAAAGCTGTAAACCGATGCCCGATTCAAACACTGCCCAGAACGCCGGTCGCAAGCCATCCGCCAAGGCCGAAGAACCCCTGGTGACCTCATCGCTGACACCGCGCGAGATCGTCTCGGAACTCGACCGGTTCATCGTCGGCCAGAACGACGCCAAACGCGCGGTCGCCATCGCCTTGCGCAACCGCTGGCGCAGGCAGCAGCTCGATCCGGGCATGCGCGAGGAAGTGAGCCCCAAGAACATCCTCATGATCGGGCCGACCGGTGTCGGCAAGACCGAGATTGCGCGGCGCCTCGCCAAGCTCGCCCAGGCGCCGTTCCTGAAGGTGGAGGCGACCAAGTTCACGGAAGTCGGCTATGTCGGGCGCGATGTCGAGCAGATCATCCGCGACCTCATCGAGATCGCGATTGCCATGTCGAAGGACAAGATGCGCCGCCAGGTCCGCGCGAAAGCGGAAACCCTGGCCGAGGAACGTGTCCTCGATGCGCTGGTCGGCGAAGGGTCGGGTGCTGAGACCCGCGCCAAGTTCCGCCGCATGCTGCGCGCGGGCGAGCTCGACGACAAGGAGATCGAACTCAATGTGAAGGATAGCGGTGCGGCTTCCATGCCGACCATCGATATCCCCGGCATGCCCGGCGCCTCGATGGGCATGATCAATCTGAACGAGATGCTCGGCAATGTCATGGGTGGCCGCACCAAGACGCGGCGCATGAACGTGTCCGACTCCTACGAAGTCCTGCTGTCGGAAGAAGCCGACAAGCTCCTCGACCAGGAGAAGGTCACGGCGGAAGCGATCCGTGCGGTCGAGCAGAACGGCATCGTGTTCCTGGATGAGATCGACAAGATTTGTGCCCGTTCAGAACGGGCGGGGGCCGATGTCAGCCGCGAAGGTGTGCAGCGCGATCTGCTGCCGCTGATCGAAGGCACACAGGTCGCGACGAAATATGGTCCGGTCAAGACCGACCATATCCTGTTCATCGCCTCGGGTGCTTTCCATGTGGCGAAGCCCAGCGACCTGCTGCCGGAATTGCAGGGCCGCCTCCCCATCCGCGTCGAGCTTGATGCGCTCACCCGCGAAGATCTGCGCCGCATCCTCACCGAACCGGAAGCCAGCCTCATCAAGCAATATGTGGCGCTGCTCGGCACCGAAGGTGTGACGCTCGATTTCACCGACGATGCGATCGATGCGCTGGCCGACCTTGCCACCGACATCAACGCCTCGGTCGAAAACATCGGCGCCCGACGCCTGCACACGGTGCTGGAACGGTTGCTGGAGGAAGTGAGCTTCACCGCCTCCGAGATGACCGGCAAGACCATCACCATCGACGGCGCTTATGTCCGCGACCGCGTGGCCCCGCTCGCCAAGAACACGGACCTTTCGAAGTTCATTCTGTAGGGCGCTTCCTTATTTGTCATGCCCCGGCCCTGTCGGCGAATGCCGACATTCGTCGGCGGGACCGGGGCATCCATCATGGATCCCCCGCTTTCGCGGGGGATGACAAGGGAGGGAAGGCTGGATTGTTGTCTACGATC
Organism: Dongia mobilis; assembly: GCF_945906275.1. Lineage (GTDB taxonomy): Bacteria > Pseudomonadota > Alphaproteobacteria > Dongiales > Dongiaceae > Dongia > Dongia mobilis_A. The sequence continues at coordinate 2,028 of NZ_CAMDRA010000004.1, read as the reverse complement.
CCGCTCCTACGCTGAACCGCCGGCGATAGTCGCTGGGCGTCAGGCCCATGCTGGCCTGGAAGACCTTGGTGAAGGCGCCGGCGTCTTCATAGCCGACGCGCCAGGCGATCTGGTCGATCTTGTGGTTGGTGAGTTCCAGCATCTCGCGAGCCTTGGCGATGCGCAGAAGCTGCAGATAGCGAGTGGGATTGAAACCCGTGGCCTTCTGAAAGCGGCGCAGGAACGTGCGCTCACCCAGTTTCGCCTGAGCGGCCATCTGCGGCAGGGTCAGCTTCTCCGCCGCATGGCGCTGCAGCCAATGCTGCACTTTGAGGATTGCCGTGTCGCCATGGGAGAACTTCGGGCTGACGGCGGAGTAGAAACGCTGCTCGCGCCCCGCCGCATCCACCAGGAAGAAGCGTGCGACGCTGAGCACGATGGCCGGGCTGATGAAGCGTTCGATGATCTTGAGCCCCAGTTCCACCCAGGCCATGACCCCGCCCGCGGTGATGATATCGCCATCCTCGATCAGCAGCTTGTCGCCATCGACCGCGATCTCGGGGAAGCGGGCCTGGAGTTCCTCGGCCAGCGACCAGTGCGTGGTGGCCGCGTGCCCGTCGAGGAGCCCAGCTTCGGCCGGCAGGAAGGCGCCGGCGCAGACCGAGGACATGACCGCGCCTTTGCCATGCTGGTGTTTCAGGAAGCGCAGCAGCGGCGCCCCTTGCGCGGTCCAGATCGGATCGCCGAGGCAGGGCGGCAGAATGAGCACGTCGAGCAATTTGGGTATGGCGTCGGGTGCGGTGAAACCTCGGGTGACCCGGCCTTCAGCTCCCTGGGCCCAATGGCTCACCCGCAAGGTGGGCACGCCGCGAAGCCCTTCCTCGGCGCAAAGCCGGTTGGCGGTGAGGAACATGTCGGTGAGACCATGCAGCGCCGCCGCCTGCGCGCCCGGATAAGCGAGGATGCCGATATCGATGAATCTGGCCCGAGATGTCACTGGGGTTGTCATTTGTCAGTTTCAGCCTGATCTATGTCAGTTCCGCCAATGGGCAGGATGGGCAGGTCCGGCTAAAAAAACCACATCGAAATGCAACCACCCAGATCAGGAGCTATCCGACATGAGCAAAAGCGGCCTTCTCGTCGTCGACGTGCAGAACGACTACTTCCCCGGCGGCCGCTGGGCCCTCAGCGATATGGACAAGGCCAGCGACAATGTAGCGAAGCTCATCGCCGCCGCCCGCGCCGCCGGCCATCCGGTCTTCCACGTGCAGCACATCATGGAAGAAGCCGACTCCCCCTTCTTCACCAAAGGCACGGCCGGTGCCGAGATCCATGCCAAGGTGACGCCAATTGCCGGCGAGGCCATTGTCGTGAAGAACGAGGTCAACGCCTTCCTCGGTACCGACCTCAAGGCCAAGCTCGATGCGGCCGGCGTTAAAGACCTCATCGTCTGCGGGGCCATGAGTCACATGTGCGTCGATGCGGCGACGCGTGCCGCCGCCGATTTCGGCTACAAGGTGACACTGGCGCATGATTCCTGTGCGACACGCGATGCGGATTTCAACGGTATCGCGGTGCCGGCAGCCCAGGTGCACGCATCCTTCATGTCGGCACTCGGCTCCTATGCCAAGGTCGTATCGACGGCGGATGTCATCAACACTACTCTGAAGGCGGCCTAAGGTTCCGCCACGCCATTTCGGCGCCGACGATCCCATCGAACAAAAGAAATAAGGGAAGCATGCGATGAGCACGATCAGAACCAAGGACGGTACCGAGATCTATTATCCTGCATTCCCCAAGTAATCGGCTGATTTCTCTGTCCTGAATGTAGTATTTTCTATATAAATCATGATGTTGTTGGCTTCTAGGGGCGCGTTTCATGGATCACCCAGAGGGTGCTGGTTCCCAGCGGGGTGATCGGGTGGATTTCGACCGTCGGGTGCGTCTGGAATTTCGCGGCACGCAGCTCAGTTCCGATGGCGGTCTGCTGGTAATGCGCGAGCTGGATGACGCGCTCGGGCTGTCTGATCTGGCGTCGGCAGCGCTGTG
>NZ_CAMDRA010000003.1 GCF_945906275.1 Dongia mobilis | reverse complement strand
CAACGGTCCTCTCAAGGATTGGTACAATTCTCTGCTACAGCGCGGCAAAAGAAAGAAAGTCGCTCTTACCGCCCTCATGCGCAAAATGATCGTCATCCTCAATGCGCGCCTCAGAGACGACCTCAAAGCACAACAGAGTTGATGACGATATTGTCTGTGTGTTCCACCTCACCCGCCATAAGCCACCGCGAACAGATCCTCCATCCGCTTCACGGTCGCCTTGTGGTCGGGATGCGTCTTGTTGACATAGGGGTGCTTTGCATCGGCCTTCGCCGCCTGCTGCAGCCGCGCGATCTCGGACAAAGCTTCGGGCGCCGAGCGCGGGAAGCTGCTCTTGGCGTCGGCGCGGGCGGTGATGCTGTCTTCGGCCGTCGCGCGGCCGACCTTGGCGAGGAGATCCATGAGCTTGGCCTCGCCGATCCCGTCGGCAATTTCCTCGAATGATCCTTCATCGTCCAGAAAGGCGCCATAGGCGCGCCGCGCCGCCGCCATGTTGCGCTCATACTGCCGGCCCCAGAGCTGTTTGAGGTCGACCTCCGGTTCATCCGACGGGCCTTCGGCTTTGGCCGGCGTCGCTGGAAAATGTTCCAGGAACGAATCGTGCAGCTCGCGCGCCTGGTCCTGGCTCAAGCCCAACTTGAAAGCCGTTTCGCGGAACCAATCGGCATGGGCCCTGTCATAGGTGACGCCTTCGGGCGGCGCGAACTCATATCCCGCCGCATCCTTCGGTCGCCCAAGCCTGTCCCAGACCGGTCCCCAGGCGTCCGGCCCCGCATCGCGGCCGGGCACCGCGAGACGGTCGCCGCCCACCAGCTTTTCAAGGTTGCGGTAGCTTGCGAGCACGTCCCGCGCCGAGCGCCAGCCCTTCTGCTGCACCAGGGCGCCAAGATCATCGTCCAACCCGGCGCGCCAATCCGGCGCGGTCTCCGTTTCGCGTTCATCGATCATCGATCACCTCTTGAATGAGGCCGGCAAAATCCTGGGGGCCAAGGCCGCACATTTCCGCCACATGCAGGAACACGTCGCGCGCCCCCTCATTGAAGGCGGTCTGGTGCGGATCGCTCGCCACAAAACTGCTCTGCCCGGCGCGGCAATAATGGGCGAGGTCGGACAGGACGAGCCGCGCCGGCGCATCCTCGCTCGACAGGCATTGCCGATAGGCCGCCACCACCCGCCTGGCCCGCCTCGCGCCATGGATGCGCAGCAGCCAGCTGATCCCGGCCTTCACGCCGCACCGCCAGAAGACATGCCGCCCGTGAGCATCGCGCCTAGATCGCCCAGCCCAGCCATCGGGTCGGCGCCCTCCGGCGCTTCTTTCTCGGCTTTCTTCCGCAGCTTCTTCACCGCATCCGGGGTTCGCAGCAGGTTGTTGGGCACACCGAAGGATTGCGCCAGCAGCCGTGCCGCGGCGTCCGCATCGATATTGTCGTAGACCTCCGGCTTGATGGCGCCCAAGGGGGCGAGCGATTCCAGCGCCCGCACGATCGCGGCCCCTTCGCCGGCCCGCTGCGCACGGGCCAGGGGCGAGACATATTCGATGCGGATGCCGGCGCGCTGCAGCTGCCTGGGCGCCGGCGGCAGCAGATTGGCGCGGCGCATGATGCCGAACTGGCGGCGGATGAGCGGATCCAGGAACTCCGCCTGGATGCGCCCCAGATGCGGCCCCATCAGCCGGAGCTTTTCCTCTTGCCGCGCCAGCACCTCGGTCGCCGTCTGGTTGGGCTGCTGCACCATGAGCAGCAGCGAGAAATAGAAGGCCTGGCGCACGGCCTCGCGGCGCTGCTCCTCGAGCTCCAGCCCCAATCCCACATTGCCGCCGCTGTGCAGCGGCTCATAGCGCCGCCGCCCGCTTTCATCGAGGCCGCCATAGATGATCCCGCCGGGATGGGTGCGCAGGCCCCGCACCGCCACCTCGTCGACCGCAAGCAGCGGCGGATCGACCGCCTTCTGGGCGGCGACGATGGTGGTCTTCGACATGGCGTTCAGCATCTTCACATCGGGCAGCGCCAGCATCGCCGGTGAATCGCCATAGAGGCCGCGCGAGGCCGTCGACCAACGCGGCACCTGGTAGGGAAAGTCGTGATAACCGCCTTCCGACAGCAGGAGGCGATTCTCCACGTCGACATAAAAGCTGGCAAACGACATTCCCGCCGCATCCTGCCGCCCGCCCGTCACCTCCACCCGTGGCATCACCGCATGCAGGAAGGTGAAGCGCCGGTCCGGCTCCTTGTCGAGCGCACGCAGCACGCCGGCATGGCATTTGTCGCCCCAGCGCAGATGCGCCTGGCGTGCTGTAAAGGTGAAGCGGCGGAACAAGGTGTCGACCTCGTCGCGCTCATTCTCCGCCACGAAACACTCCGCAAGATGCCGGCAGGAATAATGGATCCGGCCGGTCTGCGCATCCTCCTCCGAATAGAACACGGCGGTGCCGAAGGTGACGAGATCGGCATAGAGCTCCATGACCCGGGAATAGAAGCGCTGCCCGTTGCCGGCAAAGCTCTCCTGCATGCGGCGGGTCACATCGTCGAGCCATTCCTTGGTCGCCTGGTCCTCATCGGCTTCCGCGAGATCCGAGCGCAGCGTGAACCAGTCATTGGCGGCGTTGGTCACCATGCCCCAGAGGCCGGCGGCGAGATTGTCGGCGGCAAGCCCCGCCGTGGCGTCGAACACTTTCTGCGTCCGCCTGTCGCCCGGCACGCGGTGAAAGGTGAAGTCGGCGCGCAGTGGCTTCATCAGCTCGGCAATCTCCTGCCACAGCTGATCGAGCGGTGCGCGTTCCGACGCCAACGCTTCCTGCCGGCGGATGAGGTCCTGGGCGATGTTGTCCATGGCTCACGAACCCAGCAGAGTCTTCTGCGTCACCGGCGCCTGGCCCAGCGCCGCGCGGTCCGGCGTCAGGATCGTGGCGCGCCTGCCATAGAGTGCCCGCAGGCGGCGCAATTCCTCCTCGCCCGCGGCATCGGCCACCAGATCATTGGCCTGCGGTGCGGCGTTGGGGTCGACCGATGTCTTTCGCGTCGAGATGCTGCCGCGATTGCGCTTCTTCGGGGTCGCACACATGCCTGTTTCTCCATAAATGACAAAGCCGATAAAGGTTTCGCCGCCTTTGCCATAGGCGGGATGGATCGCTTCGATCTCGGCGCCGAGGAACCGGAGCCAGCGATGCGCGATCACATGATCAAGCGACGACCGGCAGTCACCGCGCTTGAGGCCGAGGCGCAGCAAGGTCGGCCACAGCACGCGCCGCGCAAACAGCGTCGTTGCGCGCGCGACCTCCGGCCAGCGATCGGTTGCGAACATCCACAGCGACCAATTGCCGGGCCACATCTCGATCCCACCCAGCGCCGCCACCGCTGTGCCGTCGGCGGTGGCGATGATGGCGCCGACCGGATCGCTTGCCAGCAGATCCTCGGCCAGCAGCGCCGCATCCTCATCAAAGCGCGTGGCAAAGACCTCGCGCCGGTCGGCCGCGCGCATCGCCCGCCCAACCGCGACCAGGTCGGAAAGGTTGAGCGCGCGCACGGACATCTGGAATTCCTACCAGCGGAACGGATCGTAGCCGCGACCCTCTTTCATCATCGCACCGGGCATCATTCCATCGGGCGGTTGTTTCAGCTTCAGGCCGCTCGCGAGATAGCGGAACGCATCGGCCGCATGGCTGGTCCAGTCATGCAACGGCCGCGCGCTGAACACCTGGCGCCTGGCATCGAACTCCGGCCGATAGAGACGCAGGGCATCGAGGCCGCGCGCGCATTTCTCGGCATCGATCCAGCAGCGCGGGATGAGGTTGCGCACCCCTTCGATCCCGTCCTCGATCGCATTGGGCCTGAGCACCCGCGCCTTGATTCCCAGCTGCCGCAGGGTCTCCAGCCGCGTAATGCCGCTGCCGAGTTCATGCACCTCGACATCGTGTGGCAGCAGATGGTCGCCATAGGCATAGGGAAGTTCAGAGAGGCGCTTGGCATAATGGCTGAGCGCTGCCCCGCTTGCTTCATAATAGTCGATGATGCGGATCTCGCGGCCGATCGCCTGGGCAAACCAGATCGCGGTCGCATCGCCGATGCCAAGATCCCAGGCCGTGATCACCGGCAGTTTCGGCTCCCACGGCACGCGGCCGATGCGCCCCTCTTGTTCAGCCTGTTCCAGCAGTTCGGCATAGTAGGCGCCTGGCACGCCGGCGGCAAAACTGCACTCGAACTCCTGGGCGAATTGTTGCGCCGACATGGCGCGCCGCGCCGCCGCCAGTTCCGCCTCGCACAGAATGCCGGTTTCGCTCGCCGGAAAGCGCTGGGCGAACCATTCAGCCTCTTCCCGCGCCTGTTCATAAAGCGCGCAGAAATGATTGCGCCCCATCGGCGTGCCGATGAACAGCGCCCAGCCGCCGCGGTCGGCCAGCATCGGACGCACGATCTCCGGCCAGATGCGCGGATTCATCTGCGCATATTCGTCGAGCACCACCCCATCGAAATAGAGGCCGCGGACGCGGTCGCCATTGTCGGCGCCGTACAGCCGGATGCGTGCCCCATTGGGCAGATCGATCCATAGTTCCGTCTCGCTCGCCTTGATGCCCGGGATCGGCGCCGTGAAACGCTTCAGATAGTGCCAGGCCACATCCTTGGCCTGGGTCAGCAGCGGCGCCACATAGCCATAGCGCGCGTCGGGCCTGGGGTTCGCCGCCGCCTTGGCGATGAGCTCGTTGATGCAGAACACCGTCTTCCCGAACCGCCGATGCGCCACCAGCACATTGAACCGCTGCAGCTGTTTGTGCAGCCGCGCCTGCAGCGGTCGCGGCGCATAGAGCTGCACCTCCATTGCCGCCTGCCTGCGCGCCTGGGTCATGGCCGTCCTGATGATATTTGCCGGGGTAAAGAAGGAGTGGTGAGTCACGCCGCCCCAAACGAAACGCCCCGGGAGCGGAGCTCGGCGGGGCGCGGTATCGCAGTCTACATTTACAGAATAGCAATTAATTCCTAGTCTGTCAATCCCTATTTTCAGGCTCACCCCAGATCAGCCGCACATATTGTTCGCCGCCCTCGCCTGGCTTTCCCTCGCCGGCCTTCGCCTTGGCCTGGACGCCCGGCCGCCCATAACCCCATTGCAGCAGCGCGCTCGCCGCTGAGATGCGCACGGCCGGCGTCGCTGTCTCATCGACCAGCACCGCCGCCAGCGCCTGGATCGCCGCCGCTGCATGGCGCCGTGCCAGCGTATCGATCTTGCGCGGTGCGGTGGCTGCCGGCTTTGCCTCGGGAATCGGCACGCTCACCCCTTCCCCGGCAGCATCGCATTGTCGTTGACGGCGCGGGCCGCACCTTGCGGCTGCGCCTGCGCCAATCGCACCAGACCCCGGCGCAGCAGATCAAGCTCGCGGTGCGATATCGTCACGTTCCGCTGCAGCCAGTCGGGCCAGGCGCCGAATACGGCCACTCGCTCCGTGATGCCGGCCACCACCGGCCCCTCCGCGCGCAGCTGCGCCTGCGCCTGGCGAAAGCTGCGCTGCCGGTCGGCAAGATCCGGCACGTCGCCCGCACCCCCGGACGCGCGGCCTTCACCGGAGAGGCCATCATAAAGCCGGCCATAGCTCACCTCCGTGCGGCCGATGATCTGGCGATAGAGGGCGGCATAGCGGAAGCCCGCCCGGTGCATCGCGCCGTCGATGAGTCCCCGTGCCAGCAGCAGATCCAGGGGATGCGCCGCTGCCAGGGGATCAGACCCTTGCGCCAGCGCTGCCCGCTTCAACTGCGCTTCCGGCGTGCCGAGATCGGGAGCCCGGGGATCGCGCTCATTGTCATTGGCCACCCCGCGCTTGGGCCGGCCCCGCCGTGTCGTGGCAAAGGCCTTCATGCCTCGACCTCCACCTCGTCGAGACCCATCGCCCAGCGCTCCGCCCACTTCACCAGCCACAGGGCGCGCTCCGCGGTCATGTCGCTGTTGACCACCTCGAACTCGCCTTCCTCAGTGATGCCGATGCCGAGGAACTGGGTCCAGCGCGTCTTCATGCAGGTGCCCACCGCCTGCTCCGGGCGCATGGTTGCACTGGGTGGAAAATCGACGATCTCGGCCATGGCACCTGCTCCCCCGTCACCAGCTGTTTCAATTGTCATTCGCAGCACTCCCCGCATGAAGGGTGAAGTCGGCGTCCCCGCTCTGCCATTCCTCGCTTTCCTTGCACGGGCCGCAGATCCGCAGGAACGGCCCCGGGGCACGGAACCTCTGCCCGCAGATCAGGCAGCGGCGCCGGCTGCCGCCGGAAGGGGTTGTTTCAGGGCGACTGTTGCTGTTTTGTTCCATTATTTTCCTCCCCAGGGCGGATCAGGAGCCGCCGACAGGCTTTGCGCGTTATGGGATTAGGCTATAATACGCATATTTTGGTTACGTCGTCAAGCTTTAAAAACGTATTCTGCGGACATATATTGATGCCTTGGATCGGCGCCGGCGCCCCTTCGACACCCACGCCCCTGGGGGCCGCCGCGACGGCCGATATGGAGTATGCGCCATGACAGAAATTTCAGAAGCCGCGCGACGGCTGAAGGAATTGCGCGAACAGGCCGGCCTCACCATGCGCTCGGTCTCGGAAGCGCTGGGCTGGAGCCTCACCCGCTACCAGCATTACGAGGATCGCTACAAGCGCCGCTTCCTGCCCTTCGAGCTCGCCCGCGAACTCGATGCCCTCTTTGGCCAGCACGGGACCGAGCCAGGCGCCGTGCTGCAGCTGGCCGGCATCGAACAGGGCCAGACCGTCACCCATCGCCGCGAACCGGTGACGCCGCGCCCGAGCCCCACCGCGGGCGGCCACGGCCAGCGCGATCTGCCCGTGATCGGCGCGGTCAAAGGCGGCAGCGAAGGTTTCTATTTCAACGAAGGCGAGGCCAAGGAATTCGTCGAACGCCCCGCCAATCTCAAGGGCGCCTTCAACGCCTTCGCCCTCTATGTCGACGGCGATTCGATGGAGCCGCGCTATTTCGCGGGCGAGCTCCTCTACGTCAACCCGAACCGCCCCATCACCAAGAACTGCTTCGTGGCGGTGGAACTGGCGGATGGGCAGGGGCTCATCAAGCAGTTCCTGCGCCGGAGCGACGAGGAAGTGGTCCTCCACCAGTTCAATCCAGCGCGCGACATCGCCCTCAAGGCCGGCGAGGTGAAGCGCATCTACCGCATCACCGGTGCTGGCGAAGCGGGCTGATCCTCGCCTGACCCAGACCGGCCGCGTCGCCTCAAAAAAACGCGCCGATTACCCGAATCGACCGCAAGCGTCGGCGGATGCGGTGTATCTGGACCGAGTTCTAACGTATTTTACGTTGACATCTTTGCGTATGTTCTCTATAAGTTCCACCATCGGTTGACGCTAACAGCTTCCGGGAGGGGAAAATGAGCTTCTGCGCCCAGGATTTCAGCGTGCTCGCCTATGCCAACGGCTTCACCCATTGGCATTACCGGACAAGGGATTGCCTCGACCATATCCTGGCCCCGGCGGGCGCCGGCTCCGCCAACGACAATGTCTATTTCGCCGCGGCGGCCGAGATACTGCGGCCGGGCGACCAGATCACCGTCAATCTCATCGCCGCCGACCGCATCGACCTTGCCACCCTGGTCACGGCGGCGATCCCGCCCGGTGCCGGGCCGCTTATGCTGCTGGCATCAACCAGCAGCGACCAGGCTCCTGCCGGCCGGGTTGCCGCCTAGACGCCGAGATCGACCACCACGCGGCCGCTCACCTTGCCCTCGAGGATCGCCTTGCCCAGCGTCGGCAGCTCCTCCAGCGTCGCGCGCTGGATCATGCCGTCGAGCTTTTCCATCGGGAGGTCCTTGGTGAGCCGCGCCCAGGCAACCTTGCGGCGCATCAGCGGCGCCATCACCGAATCGACGCCGAGCAGCGAGACCCCTCGAATGATGAAAGGGATGACCGTGGTCTCCAGCTTGGTGCCACCGGCCAGGCCGCAGGACGCGACCGCACCGCGATACTTCATCTGCGGCAGGATAGCGGCCAAGGTCGAGCCGCCGACACTGTCGATGGCCCCCGCCCAGCGCTCGCTGTCCAAGGGCTTGCCCGACGGTGTCGCAATGCTGGTGCGGTCGATCACCTCGGCGGCGCCCAGGGACTTCAGATAATCCGCCTGTTCGGCGCGCCCGCTGGAACAGACGACGCGGTAGCCGAGGCGACTGAGGATCGCGGTTGCAACACTGCCCACACCACCAGCCGCCCCCGTCACCAGCACGTCGCCATGATCCGGCCGCAGCCCATGTTCCTCGAGCGCCATCACGCACAGCATTGCAGTAAAGCCCGCGGTGCCGATCGCCATGGCGCGTTCGGTGGAAAGGCCCTTGGGCAGCGGTACCAGCCACTCGCCCTTGACCCGCGCCTTCTCGGCAAACCCGCCCCAATGCACTTCGCCGACGCGCCAGCCGGTCAGGATCACCTGGTCGCCCGCTTTGTAATCGCCATGCTGGCTTTCCAGCACGGTGCCCGCGAAATCGACGCCGCCCACATGCGGATAGGTCTTCACCAGACGCCCCAGGCCGTTCAATACCAGCCCGTCCTTGTAGTTGAGCGTGCTGTTATGGACACGCACGAGCACGTCGCCTGCCGGCAACCGGTCATCGGGCAGGTCCTCGATCGCGGACGTGACCTTGCCGTCCTTCTCCGTCAACAGCAGCGCCTTGAACATTTGAACTCTCTCCCCATGCCTTTGCCCAAAACCGGACCATATCTTTCATCACGTCATGCCCGGGCTTGACCCGGTCATCCACGTCTTCCTTCTGTTCGCAATCAAACTCGTGGATCCCCGGGTCAAGCCCGAGGATGACGGCGTGATAAACGTTGGAACAGTTACCTTAACCTCTCCAGGATACTCACATAATTGGCGACCGCGGTGCCACCCATGTTGAAGAGGCCGGCCAGCGCCGCATCCTTGACCTGCATCTCGCCGGCCGACCCATCCAGCTGCATGGCGGCAAGCACATGCATGGAAACACCGGTGGCGCCGATCGGATGACCCTTGGCCTTCAACCCGCCCGAGGCATTGACCGGCAGCCTGCCGTCCATCTCCGTCCAGCCTTCCAGGATCGCCCGCGCCCCCAGCCCCGCCGGCGTGAGGCCCATCGCCTCATACTCGATGAGTTCGGCGATGGTGAAACAATCATGGGTCTCGACCAGCGACAGGTCCGAAAGGCCAACGCCCGCCTCACTGAGTGCCTGCGCCAAGGCGAGGCGGCAACCTTCGAAGGCGATGACGTCGCGCCTGGCCATGGGCAGGAAATCATTGACCTGCGCGAGACCGCGAAAGCCGATGGCGCGTGGTGCCCCCAGCGCCGTGTCGGCATCGGCCAGCACCAAAGCGGCAGCACCGTCCGAGACCGGGCTGCAATCGGTCCGCTTCAACGGCCCCGCGACCAGCGGATTCTTGTCGGAGATGGTGCTGCAGAAATCGCGCCCGAGATCCCGGCGCATCTGCGCGTAAGGGTTGGCGACACCGTTCCTGTGATTCTTGGCGGCGATGGCGGCGAGCGCTTCCGACTGGTCGCCATAGCGCTGGAAATAGAGTTCCGCAATGCGCCAGAACACGCCGGCAAAGCCGCCGGCGATGTCGGCCTCTTCCTTGACGTAGCTGGCCTTCAGCAGGTTGGCGCCCACTTCCGCGGGGCTCACCCGCGACATCTGCTCGGCAACGATCACCAGCACGCGCTTGGCCGATCCCGCGGCGATCTCCTTCAGCCCCTGGAACACGGCGGCACTGCCGGTGGCGCAGGCATTCTCGACCCGTGTCGCCGGCTTGAAGCGCAGCGCGGGATCGATGCCCAGCGCCAGGGAGGCCGGGAAATCCTGCGCCGAGAAGCCCGCGTTGAAATGCCCGACATAGATCGCGTCGATATCGGCGGGTTCCAACCCCGCATGCTGGATGGCGCCGGCGCCTGCTTCGACGATGAGTGCCTCAAGGTCGCGCGCATCCTGCTTTCCGAAGGGCAGATGATGCCAGCCGATGATGGCGCCCTTCTGCATGGCTCAGTCCTGCGGCTGGATGGTTTCCTGGAACCGCACCGGGGCGCCATCGGGGCGGCCCAGCAGTTCGCCGTCGCGCATCACGATGGCGCCGCGGATGATGGTGGCGATCGGCCAGCCGGTCACTTCCATGCCATGATAGGGCGTCCAGCCGGCCTTGGTCGCCATCCAGTCATTGGTGATGGTGCGCTTGGCTTTGAGATCGACCACCGAGAAATCGGCGTCATAGCCGACCGCGATGCGGCCCTTGCCGCGGATGTTGTAGATCCGCGCCGGCCCCGCGCTGGTGAGGTCGATGAGCCTTGCCAAGGTGAGGCGGCCTTGATGCATATGGTTGAGCATCACCGGCAGCAGGGTCTGCACGCCGGGCATGCCGGAGGGACTCTGCGGATAGGGCCGTGCCTTTTCTTCCAGCGTATGCGGCGCATGGTCGGACCCGATGCAATCGACGATGCCGCTCCGGAGCGCCCGCCAGATGCCGTCCTGGTGATGCTGGTCGCGGATCGGCGGATTCATCTGCGCGAGGGTGCCCAGGCGCTGGTAGCAATCGGGGGCCGCCAGCGTGAGGTGATGGGTCAGCACCTCGACCGTCGCGATATCCTTATGGTCCTTGAAGATCTCCATCTCATCCGCGGTCGAGATATGCAGCACATGGACGCGGCGCCCGGCGAGGCGCGCGATCTTGAGCAAGCGATTGGTCGACCGCACCGCCACCTCGACATCGCGCCAATGCGGATGCAGGCTCGGATCATTGCTGTCCTTGACCAGCGCCAGGCGTTCGCGGAGGCGCATCTCATCCTCGGAATGGATGGCGACGCGGCGCTTGCCGTGGCGGAGCACGCTTTCCAGCGTCTCGTCATCGGCCACCAGCAGCGAACCGGTGGAGGACCCCATGAAGATCTTCACCCCGGCGCAGCCCGGCAGCATTTCCAGCTCGCCCAGCCGGTCGGCATTCTCGTCCGAGGCGCCGATGAAGAACGCATGATCGACCCAGGCGCGACCCTTGGCGCGGGTCAGCTTGTCGTTGAGGTCCTTCCCGTCCAGCGTGTTGGGATTGGTGTTGGGCATCTCGAAGATGGCGGTGACGCCACCCAGGGCCGCCCCGGCCGTGCCGCTCGCCAGGTCTTCCTTGTGTTCGAGGCCGGGCTCGCGGAAGTGAACCTGGGTATCGATGACACCGGGCAGGATGGTGAGGCCCGTGGCGTCGATCTCCTGCGCCGCCGCCCCCGAAGGCAGCTTGCCCAGTTCGGCGACCCGCCGCTCGCGCACGCCGATATCGAGGGTTTCCATCCCATTGGGTGTGGCCACCGACCCGTTCCGGATGATGAGGTCAAAGGACGCGTCCATGCCGCACACCTTTCTGCTTGGCTAAATTCTGTCCCCTGATCTCTATCCCTTTGAGCGGAAAGGGTGCAAGTGCCCCGACACATGCCGCGACTCGAGATCACCACAAACTCACGCGCCACCCCTGCTAAACCGTGACGCCGCCTTGCCTTTGGGGTACTATCCGGGGCGGGTCAGGGTTATTTGCAGCGGCCGCGTGACAATATGGGCGGGGAGATGATCAGACCGTGATGATCGGCCTAAACGATTTGCGGGTGCAGCTCGAAGAACTGCGCTCCGAACACCGCGATCTCGATGAGGCCATCCGCGCCATGGCCGAGGCCTCGCCCTTCAACCAATTGCAGATCCAGCGCCTCAAGAAGCGCAAACTGGCGCTCAAGGACCAGATCATCAAGCTCGAGAGCAAGCTGCTCCCGGATATCATTGCTTAGGTGTCGCTCCAAATTATCGTCATGGTCCGCGCAGGCGGACCACCCACGAATTTGTGGGCAACTGACCAAAACAACTCGTGGGTCCTCCGCCTTCGCGGAGGATGACGAATGAGCATTACACCTCCGGCCTTACCTCGACCTCGATGGTGAGATGCGAGAGTTGCGCCACCCCGGTCAGCGCCGCGCGGTAGAAATCGACGTCGCGGGACTCGGTGGTGGCGATGCTGACGATGCCGGCGAGATGCCCCGGCCCCACCCGCCAGACATGCAGATCCGTGACACGGTCGCCGAGCGCCTCGATCTCAGCGCGGATCGCTTCGGTCAGCGCGATGTTGGGTTGCGCGTCCAGCAGTGTCGCACCCGATGATTTCATCAGCAGATAGGCCCAGCGCAGAATGACGGCGGCACCCACCAAGCCGATCACCGGGTCGAGGAAGGCCCAGCCGAACATCCAGCCGCAGCCGATTGCCGCCATGGCGAGGACCGAGGTCGCCGCGTCCGCCAGCATATGCACATAGGCCGATCGGAGATTGAGGTCCTTGTGATGGTCGTGCCCATGATCGTGAGCATGCGTATGATCGTGAGCATGCGCGTGCCCCTGGTCATGCCCGTGGCCATGATGATCATGCCCATGATCCTCCTGCAGCAGCAGCGCCGCCACGATGTTGACGGTGAGGCCCAGGGCCGCCACCGCCATCGCCTCGGCATATCGGATGGACGTCGGGTTGAGGAAGCGGTCGACGGCCTCATAGCCGATGCCCAGCGCCACGATCGCCAGCACCACCGCGCTGGTATAGGCGCCAAGGTCGCCAAACTTGCCGGTACCGAAGGAAAAACGCGCATTGCTCGCCTGCCGCTCGGCGAACGTATAGGCCAGCAGCGAGATGCCGAGGGCGGCCAGATGCGTCGCCATGTGCCAGCCATCGGCCAGCAACGCCATCGAGCCATAGAAATGGCCGGCGGCGATCTCCCCCACCATCATGGCGCAGGAGAACAGCAGCACGATGCGCACCCGGCGCGCATTTCTGGCGTGGCTGGCGCCCCGGAAGTCGTGGGATTTCTGTGTCGCGTTCAGTGTTTCATTCATGGAAAAGACGCTAGCATGCGGCAGGGATGTTACGATATTACAAGGCATTACGACCGATCGGCCCAGTCCGCGGATATGGGCATTCAACCTAATGGAGACTCCCATGGACGTGCGCGCCGCTGTGGCCATCGAAGCCGGCAAACCCCTGGTCATCGAGACCGTCCAGCTGGAGGGACCCAAATCCGGCGAGGTGCTGGTCGAAATCAAGGCGACGGGCCTCTGCCACACCGACTATTTCACCATGTCGGGCGCCGATCCCGAAGGTCTGTTCCCGGCAATCCTCGGCCATGAGGGCGCCGGCATCGTGGTCGATGTCGGTCCCAATGTGACGAGCCTGAAGAAGGGCGATCATGTCATTCCGCTCTACACGCCGGAATGCCGCCAATGCGAATACTGCCTCAGCCAGAAGACCAATCTCTGCCAGGCGATCCGCACGACGCAGGGCCAGGGCTTGATGCCGGACGGCACCAGCCGGTTCTCCATGCGCGGCAAGAAGATGCACCATTACATGGGCACCTCGACCTTCGCCAACTTCACCGTGGTGCCGGAGATTGCCTTGGCGAAAATCCGCGAGGACGCGCCCTTCGACAAGGTCTGTTATATCGGCTGCGGTGTCACGACCGGCATCGGCGCCGTCATCAACACGGCCCGCGTCGAACCCGGCGCCAATGTCGTGGTGTTCGGCCTGGGCGGCATCGGCCTCAACGTCATCCAGGGCGCCCGCATGGCCGGCGCCAACATGATCATCGGCGTCGACATCAACCCCGCCCGCAAGGCGATTGCCGAGAAATTCGGCATGACCCATTTCGTCAACCCCAAGGAAGTCGAGGGCGACCTCGTCCCCTATCTGGTCAACCTCACCAAGGGTGGCGCCGATTACAGCTTCGAATGCATCGGCAACGTGACCCTCATGCGCCAGGCGCTGGAATGCTGCCACAAGGGCTGGGGCGTCTCGGTCATCATCGGCGTGGCGGGCGCCGGCCAGGAAATCTCCACGCGGCCGTTCCAGCTGGTGACCGGCCGCGTCTGGAAAGGGACCGCCTTCGGGGGAGCCCGCGGCCGCACCGATGTGCCCAAGATCGTCGACTGGTATATGGACGGCAAGATCAACATCGACGACCTCATCACCCATACGATGCCCTTGCAGGACATCAACAAGGGCTTCGACCTGATGAAGGCCGGCACCTCCATCCGCGGCGTGGTGCTGTACTGATGAGCGTTGTGACCGAACTCTCGCGCCAGCGCTGCTTCGGCGGCTGGCAGCTGTATCTCCGCCACGACAGCAGCGAGATCGGCTTGGCCGCGAAATTCTCGGTCTATCTGCCACCGGCTGCCGAAAGGGGTCCGGTCCCGGCGCTGACCTATCTTGCCGGCCTCACCTGCACCGAAGACACGTTCATGATCAAGGCCGGCGCCCAGCGTATGGCATCTGACCTGGGCCTGATGCTGGTGGCGCCCGACACCAGCCCCCGCGGCACCGATTTCCCCGGCCAGGCCGACAATTGGGATTTCGGTGTCGGCGCCGGCTTCTATGTCGATGCGACCGAAGCGCCCTGGAAACAGCACTGGCGCATGTATTCATATGTGACCAGGGAACTGCCGGCGCTCATTGCCGCCAACTACCCGGTCGATGTGGCAAGGCGCGGCATCTTCGGCCATTCCATGGGTGGCCATGGCGCGCTGGTCTGCGGCCTGCGCAATCCGGATCTCTACCGCTCGGTCTCGGCCTTCGCGCCCATCGCCAATCCGGTGGGCTGCCCCTGGGGCGAGAAGGCCTTCTCGGGATATCTCGGGCCCGATCGCAGCAGCTGGAGCGCCTATGATGCCAGCCTGCTGATGAAGGAGCAGGCCCATCCCGCCCCGATCCTGGTCGACCAGGGTTCAGCCGACCAGTTCCTGGCCGTGCAGTTGCATCCCCATGCGCTGGAAGCCGCCGCCGCCCATTCCGGCCAGAAGCTGACGCTGCGCCGCCACGAAGGCTACGATCACGGCTATTATTTCATCCAGACCTTCATGGAAGATCATTTGCGCCATCATGCGCGGGTGCTGGGGTAGAGGCTGAGTTTTCGTCATGGTCCGCGAAGGCGGACCACCCACGAGTTGCTTTCTTCAGTCGTACACAAACTCGTGGGTCCTCCGCCTTCGCGGAGGATGACGATTTAATTGTCCTCCACCATCCGCTCCACCGCGTCCATCTCGGCATCGGAATAGCCGAAATGATGGCCGATCTCATGCACCACGAGATGGCTGATCAGCGTCTCCAGCGGCACATCCTCCTCGGCCCACCAATCCAGGATGGCGCGGCGATAGAGGAACACGATGTCGAGGCCCGTCGGATCATCATGGCCGCGGTCGGTGAGCGGCACGCCGCGGTAGAGGCCGGCAAGCTCGAACGGGTCGGCGATGCCCATCTCATCCAGCGTTTCAACGTCGGCGAACTCCTCGACGCGGAGTGCCACATTGCTGCAGCGGATCAGGAACTCGGCCGGCAGGGATTGAAGCACCCGGCGACCCATTTCCTCGATCTCGTCGGCACTGGGCGGTGCGCCGAAGAAACGCAGCGGGTCGGTCGCCTCTGGATTGTCGGGCATGATGGGCTCCTGCGGGGTTCACCTGGATTAGACCCCGAGCAGGAAGCCCGGCGCAAGCTCAGCCGAACAGATCGGACTTCACGGCGAGATAGGCGATGGAGAGCACCATGAGCGACTGCGCGAGCAGGCTCAAGGTCAGGAACAGCGGCTTGGTCATCGCGTTACACTCCTGCCGGCGTCAGGCATTGCCGCCGGCCAAGGCCAGCAGCATGACGAAAACCGAAAACAGAGCGAGGCGGGCGCTGATGGTAACCAGACTGTCGAACACGGTGGCAATCCCCTGATAGCAAAACGCGGGTTAAGGTTGATGGAAACGACTTGCCCTCAATCTGGCGAAGATCGCGCTCTCGCGCAGTGATCCCGGTCACCAGATCCCCGGTGGGCAGCCATCATCCGGCACCCCCGTTGAATGCCTGGGCGAGATGGCGGCTTGTGGCCGGAAATGTGGCAAAATCAGGGGCTTCTGGCGGTGATGGTGCGGCGGGGCAGCCTGTTGCCGGCGCTTGGACCGCGCTCGCCTGTGACGCCGGTCACCTGGCGCGTTCTGCAATCGTCATTTGGGAGGCGCGCGCTAAACCAGCGCCGGCCTGACGATGAGGTCGATCACCGAGGCGATTTTCAACCCGTCCTTCAGGCGTTCCTGGTCGAAATCGAGGAGGCGCTTCACCTCGACCTCCGGCCCCGGCGCGCGGCCCTTGGCGATGTCAGCGAGCTGCTGTGCCAGCATCAGGCGCAGCGCCATGTCATGGGCGTCGGTGATGCGCAGCAGATCATCGGCGCTGACCCGGCCGGCCTTCCTGGCTGCCTCCCAGCGCAATTCGGTCTCCAGCGCCGTGCTGCCCAGGCTTAAGCTGAGCACCCGCGCGCCCGAGACGATCGGCAGCAGGGCGCCGCGCTTCAGGTTGAGGCGCCCACCCTTGGTCTTCATGCCGCCGAACATGCCGAGCTGGGCCTCGAATTTGCCGATCGAGGCGGCAAGGCGCCTGAGGAACATCGGCTGGCGGCCGAGCTCCGCCGCCAGCGCACGCAGCGACGCGGCCAGCGCAAAATCGCCATAGGCCGGGCGGAAATCGAAGAAGATATCGGCGTTGAGCAGCGCCACCTCGTCATCGCTTTCCACCCACAGGCCGATGCGTTTGCGCCAGCCGGCAAGGTTGTGGCGGCATTCGCGGTTGCTGGCCATCACATCGCCGCGGCAGAAGGGGATACCGATCTGGTCGAGAATGGCCGCGCAATGCAGGCCGAATTTCTCGAACCAGGGATAATCATCCACCGCTCCGTCATGCACCAGGGCATGGTCCTGGTCGGCGGCGAGCAGGCTCTCGCCGCGGCCAGCCGAGCCCAGCACCAGGAAGCACCAGCCGGCCGGCGCCGGGCCGTCGCTGGCCAGCATCAGCCCCTCGGCCAGGGCAGCCACGCGCGCATAGACGTCGCGCAGCACGGCGGCCAGGGCACCCGCGATCTGGCGCGGCGGCACGCCTTCGGCCATGAGCGCCGTGGCAAGGCGCGGCAGGGCCGCCACCACGTCCTTCAGGCTCTGCGCATCCGGCGCTTCTTCGGCATCGGCCGCCAGCAGCAGCGCATCGTCGGCACGCAGTTTCAAAAGCGCGCTCATGCTGACGACACCCAATGCCGCCCCGCTCGCCGGATCGGCCACGATAAGGTGCCGCGTATTGTGGCGGCGCAGATCGGTCAAGGCCTCGAAGATGAAGGCGTCGGGCGGCAGGCAGGCCACCTCGCGCGACATCGCATCGCCGATCGGCTGCGACAATGTCTCGGGCCTTGCTGCATGATGGGCAAGGTCCCGGTCGGTGATGAGGCCGATGGCGCGGCCGCCCGCATCGAGGATGGCGAGTGCCCCCACCCGTTTCTCAACCATCATGGCCGCCGCCGCGGTGAGCGGCGACGTGGCATCGATGGCCAGGACCGGGCTGCGCATCACCTCGGCCAACCGGTGCCGGTAGGCAAAGGCGTCAATGCGCTGGACGATCTCCGGATTCATCTGGCGGCCCTACCAGTGCCAACGGCGGGGATGCTGCAGGATGGCCGCCCGCTCGAAGGCCAAGGCCTCGCCCAGGGTCGTGATGCCATGCTCGATCAGCAGCGGCACCAGCTTCAGGAACAGGCGCCCGGTCGCTTCGGCGTCGCCCCGCGCGGTGTGCCTGCCCACGACCTCGATGTCGAAGGCCGCACAGCAGGGCGTCAAATCGCGGTGTCGTTCGCCCGGATGGAGTGCCGCAAAGAGGAGGGCAGTGTCGAGCGCCACCGGCGGCTGCAGCTTTCCGCCCAGGCGCCGCACCTCGCGCCCCAGGATGGCGAGGTCGAAATAGACTTGGTGGCCGACGATGAGCCCGTCCTGCAGATGCCGGTGCAGTTACGGCCAATGTTTGTGGAAATCGCCAACCCCCGCCACCATCCCGTCGACAATGCCGTGAAAGGCGGTCGAGGCGGCCGGGATCGGCCGCCTGGGATCGATCAGCCGGTCGAAGAGCGGGGCCTCGGCGAGGCTTCCTTGCGCCAGGCGATAGCCCGCGGCCGAAATGATGCGGTCGCTCCGCACATTGAGGCCCGTCGTTTCCGTATCGAGCACCAGGGCGGTCAGATCCAGGAGCGGCGTGCTGGGCGCCGGCGGCAGGCCGCAATGAAGCGGCTGGCTGGGCTGCCGCAGGCTGCGCCAGAACCGCGCCCCCACCGAGCGCAAGGTCGGTCGCCCGGGCGGTGGCGCCAGAAATGACCCGCGATCCACCGCCAATGCCCTCACTCCCGCTGTTCTCTTGCTCGACCCGAGCTTACGGCACCGGACGCTGGACTGGCCATGGCGAATTGAGCTTCTCCCGCACCGCACAATCATGTTGGAAAGATGGGGGTGTTGGACAGATTGGCACGACCAGGCTCGACCAGGAAACAACCCGCACGGCTGCCAAGGTCAAGTTCGCACGCCTCGGTCCGTCATGTCCTTCTGCAGTTCCTGGATGATGCTCATCAACCGCTCCATCTCGCGCGCCCGCAGCAGGTCGATCTTCTGGTGCAGCAGTTCGATCTCCAACTCGGCCTTGAGGTTGACCTCGTAATCGTTGCGTTGGTTCTGCCGGTCGATTTCCGATTGCCGGTTCTGGCTCATCAGCAGAATGGGCGCCGTATAGGCCGCCTGGAACGACAGCATGAGGTTGAGAAGGATGAAGGGATAGGGATCCCAGGCGCTGGTCCAGGCAAAGACATTGAGGATCAGCCACCCCACCAGCAGCACCGACTGGATGATGATGAAGCGCCACGACCCCACCACGCCGGCGATGCGGTCGGCGGTGAGCTGGCCCAGGGTCATCGGCCCGACTTCATGGGGCGCCCGGTCAGCCCGCGCCTTCCTGAGATCGCGCAGCAAGGCCTGGTCTTCCAGCGACAGCGCCGTGATCTCGTCAAACAGCGCCGCCACGGACCGCGCCTCGGCCTCTTCCGTTAACTTGTCGTCAGATATCGCCATGATCCGTCCTGCCCCTCACCGACGCGTCACGCGCCGTCGGGCATTATCGCCGGATATGGGGCGTCCGGGCAGGAAATTTTGCCGCGGCTAAACCCGCATCCGCGCCGATTTCGGATCGTACATCGGCGTGAGAGACGCCGTGGCCGGATAGCGCTTCAGCGCCACACCGATCTCGAACTTGCCCTCCGCGATGAACGCCGCATCGACGCCGTCCTTGTTATGGACATAGCCCATGCCGATGGCGCCACCGAGGTGATGGCCGTAATTGGCCGAGGTGACGAGCCCCACCAGCGCGCCGTTCCGATAGATCGGTTCGTTGTGATAGAGCAGCAAGGCCGGGTCCTGCATCTTGAACTGCACCATGCGGCGGCCAAGCTTGCCCTCTTTCTGTTTCAACACCGCGTCGCGGCCGATGAAGCCGCCTTTCTTGTCAAAGGCGCAGGTGAAGCCGAGGCCCGCTTCCAGGATCGTGTCCTTGATGCCGATATCGTGGCCCCAATGGCGATAGGCCTTCTCGATGCGGCAGGCATCCATGGCATGCATGCCGGCCGGCCGCACGCCGAGATCGGCACCCGCTTCCAGCACGGCATGGAGCACGCCGCGCGCAAACTCGGTGGGAATGTAAAGCTCCCAGCCCAGCTCGCCGACATAGGAGATGCGCGTCGCCCGCACCTTGGCGTTCCCCACCTCGATATGCTTGGTGGCGCCGAAGGGGAAACCGGCATTGGAAAGATCGGCATCGGTGAGGCGTTGCAGCAACTCGCGGCTCTTCGGCCCCATGACGCCCAAAGTCGCATAGGACGTCGTCATATCGACCAGCTCGACATCCTCGCCGGGCTGGACCCGGTCCTTCAGATAATGCCAGTCGCGCGTGGAGGTGGCGGCCGCCGTCACCACCATGAACTTGGTGTCGGTGATGCGGAAGATGGTGAGGTCGGCCTCGATGCCGCCCTTCTCATTCAGCCATTGCGTATAGACCGCCTTGCCTGCTTGAGCGATATCGGCGCACGACACACGCTGCAGCAGCGTCTCGGCATGTTTCCCCACCACCAGGAACTTGGCGAAGGTGGAAAGATCGTAGAGCGCCACGCCTTCGCGCGTCGCCTTGACGTCGGCTGCCGCATAGGGGAACCAGTTCTGCCGGCCGTAGGAGTATTCATATTCCGCCTTCACACCCTTGGGCGCATACCAGTTCGGCCGTTCCCAGCCAGCCACTTCGCCGAAGCAGGCGCCCAAGGACTTCCAGTCTTCATAGAACGCTGTCTGGCGCACATTGCGCGAGCTTTCGAACTGGCGGTACGGCCAATGCATCGCATAGAGGAGACCGAGGGCCTCCGAGACGCGCGGCACCAGGAAGCTCTTGCGGCTCATATGCGGCTGCAGGCGGCGAATATCGACGTCCCACAGATCCAGGGGCGCCTCGCCCTCGACGATCCAATGGGCCAGCGCCATGCCGGCGCCGCCGCCCGATTGAATGCCGATCGAGTTGAACCCGGCCGCCACGAAGAAGTTTTTGAGTTCCGGCGCCGGCCCCAGGATGTAGCGCTGGTCGGCCGTGAAGCTTTCCGGTCCGTTGAAGAATTTGCGGATGCCGACCTTCTGCAGGCTCGGCACGCGGTGCATGGCGCCTTCCAGGATCGTCGCGAAATGATCAAAATCCTCGGGCAACTCGTCGAAGGCGAAATCCTCGCGGATGCCGTTCATGCCCCATGGCTTGGCCTTCGGTTCGAACGCGCCCAGCAGCAGCTTGCCGGCATCTTCCTTGTAATAGGCGCAGGCATCCATGTCGCGCATGACGGGGAGGTCCGGCGTCATACCCTCCATGGGCTCGGTCACGATGTAGAAATGCTCGCAGGCATGGAGCGGGATGTTGACGCCGAGCTTCTGCCCGATCTCGCGCGACCACATGCCGGCGGCGCACACGACATACTGTGCTTTTATGATGCCGTCCGGCGTGCGCACGCCGGTGACGCGGCCGTTTTCGACCAGCACTTCCTCGACCTTGGTGTCCTCGAAGATTTTCGCACCCTGCATACGGGCGCCCCGCGCCAGCGCCATGGTCGTGTCGGCCGGGTTGCACTTGCCGTCCTTCGGGTAAAAGATGCCGCCGATCACATCGTCGGTGTTGAGCAGCGGCCATTTTTCCTGCACGCCCGCGCGGTCAAGCTCGATGCATTCGACCTCGAAGCTCTGCAGCATGTCCGCACCCCGGCGGAACTCCTCCCAGCGCGCCTCGGAAGTTGCGACCGAGAGCGAACCGGGCTGCACGAAACCGGTCGCCTGCTCGGTTTCCTTCTCCAGCGTCTGGTAAAGCTCGGTCGTGTATTTCGCGAGCTTGGTCAGGCTCTCGCTATAGAGCGACGCACGCACCAGCCCCGCCGCATGCCAGGTCGTGCCGGAAGTGAGCTTCTTCCGCTCCAACAGCACCGTATCTTTGCCCCATCCGAGCTTGCCCAGATGATAGGCGATCGAACAACCAAGGATGCCGCCACCGATGATGACGACGCGGACTTCTGTGGGCAGGGACATGGGCTGGGTTCTTCGTCTGATGGGGTTGCGGGCGGATTATGTCTGTGGATGGTGGCACGGGCAAATAGGTGGTTTCGATGAGGGGTATTGATTAAGCGGTCATCTTCAGCTTGTCATCCCCGCGAAAGCGGGGATCCATCTATCAAGCGTTTCGGTCCATGGATGCCCGCCCCGGCCGACGAATGTCGGCATTCGCCGACGGTGGGCATGACAACGCCACTCACGCCTTCAACCGCTCGTTCTTCGGATCGAAGATCGGCTCCTCGGCCACGACCGCCGGAAAGCGCGTCCCCAGAATCTCGACTTCCAGCTTCGTCCCTACCTCGGCGAGATCCAGCCGCACATAGGACAGAGCGATGCTCTTGCCGATCCGGAAGCCCCAGCCGCCGGAACCGACGATGCCGACCTTCTTGCCGTCCTTGAACACGATCGAGCAGCTGGGCGCATCCGCCGTATTGCCCTCGACGATGAGCGGCACGAAGCGTTCCTTCTCACCGGCCGCGTGGCGTGCGCGCAGCGCATCCCGGCCGATGAAATCGCCCTTCTCCAGCTTCACGAAGCGCTCGAGCCCGGCGTCGTACGGCGTGTATTCATGGGTGATGTCCTGCTTCCAGGAGCGGTAGCCCTTTTCAAGCCGCAGGCAATCCATCGCATACATGCCGAAATCACTGATCCCGAATTCCTGGCCGGCCTCGGTGATCGCGTCATAGACATGAACGAGATCGTTCATCGGCACATGGAGTTCCCAGCCAAGCTCGCCGACATAGTTGACACGCAAGGCCGTCACCTTGCGGCCAGCGACCTCGATCACCTGGCAGCTCGGCCAGGGGAAGGCGTTGTTGGAGAGATCGGCTTGCGAGATCTTCTTCAAGAGATCGCGCGAGCGTGGGCCTGCCAGCACCAGCGACGACGCCGATTGGCTGACCTCGGTCAGTTTCACCGATCCGTCGGTGGGCAGATGCTGCACCAGCCAATCCATATCGTGCCACAGGCCGGAGCCCGCCGACATCAGGTAGAATTTGTCGGGCGCCAGACGCGTCATCGTGAATTCGGAGAGGATCGAGCCCTTGGGCGTCAGCGTATAAGCGAGCGTCACCCGGTTGGATTTCGGCAAGGCGCCGCAGACGAGATAATCCAGCCACTTCTCGGCGCCCGGCCCCTCGACGATGAATTTCGAGAAGCCGCCGAGATCCATGATGCCGACGCGGTTCGTGACGGCATCACATTCGCCACGCACCGGTTCGAACCAGGCCTGCTCCGCGCGGTGGAAGGAGAGTTTCGTCTTCGCCTCTTCCGCATTGCGCGGAAAATAGGCGGCACGTTCCCAGCCGCCGCGCGCACCCATGATCGCACCCTTGGCGGTCAGTTTCTCGAACAGCGGCGTCTTCAACCGCGGCCGTCCGGCCGGGCGTTCCTCGTTCGGAAAACCGATCGCATATTCGTTCTGATAGAGCTCGATCGCCTTGTCGGTCACATGTTTCTGGTCGGCAAAGACCGTGTAGCGGCGATGGTCGAGGCCCCACAGGTCCCATTCCGGTTCGCCGTGCACGATATATTCGGCAATCGTCTTGCCGGCACCGCCGCCCTGGCAGATGCCGAAGCTGAACGTGTTGCAATTGTAGAAATTGGTCAGGCCATGCTGCGGCCCGATATAGGGATTGCCGTCCGGCGAATAGGGGATGGGGCCGTTGATGACCTTCTGCACGCCGACCTGGCCCAGCACCGGCACCCGCGCCACCGCCTGCTCGATATAGCTCTCGAGCCGGTCGAGATCGTCGGGCCAGAGCTGGAAGGCGAATTCCTCGGGGATGCCGTCATGCCAATCGGCTTTGCAGTTCCATTCATAGGGGCCGAGGATGAGCCCGTCGCGCTCCTGGCGCAGGTAATAGGAGACATCCGGATCGCGCACCAGCGGCAGCTTCTCTGATCTGGCCGCCAGTTCCGGAATCATCTCGGTGATG
The DNA here is from genome assembly GCF_945906275.1 of Dongia mobilis. Taxonomy (GTDB): domain Bacteria; phylum Pseudomonadota; class Alphaproteobacteria; order Dongiales; family Dongiaceae; genus Dongia; species Dongia mobilis_A. Next base: position 39,121 of record NZ_CAMDRA010000003.1, on the reverse strand, counting down.
AGGTACTGGTGCTGCATGGCGATGATGGGGAGATACTGTCCGACCATGGCTGCCACCTCGCCCGCGCGGTAGCCGGCGGCATTGATCACCTTCTCCGCCGTGATCTTGGTGCCGTTCTTGGTGGTGATCTCCCATTCGCCCGATGGCAATTGCCTGATCGCCGTCACCGCATTGAAGCGCTGTACCTTGGCGCCCATATCCTTGGCGCCTTTGGCCAGCGCCTGCGTCAACTGCGAGGGATCGATGTCGCCGTCATGGGCGTCCCACAAGCCGCCCACCAGATCATCAAGCTCCATGATCGGATACTTGTCCTTGATCTCTGACGGCGTCAGCATCGCATAGTCGAGACCTTGCGCCTTCGCCATGGCGCAGGCATGGGCGAATTCCTCCATGCGCGATTTGGTGTGCGCGAGGCGAATCGAGCCGGTGATGTGGTAGTTCATCGGATAATCGACTTCCTGCCCCAGCGTCTTGTAGAGCTTGGCCGAATAGGCCTGCATCTTCATGATGTTCCAGGAACCCGAGAAGGTCGGCACATTGCCCGCCGCATGCCAGGTCGAGCCCGAAGAGAGCTCGTCGCGCTCGATCAGCAGGCAGTCGGTCCAGCCGAGCTTCGCCAGGTGGTAAAGCGCACTCGTCCCCACGACACCGCCGCCGATGATGACGACACGGGCATGTTCAGTCATTTGGTTCCCCTAAGTCTCGAACGTGTTCTTTTTACAATGTCATGCCTGGGCGAAGACCCGGGCATCCACTCTATCCGTTGCTGACAGTGGATCCCCGGGTCAAGCCCGGGGATGACGATACTATATGCTCCTCACCCCTTGCGCATATGCGCCCTATCCAGCCGCACCGGAAACTTCGCCCGGATGGCATCGTCCACATGTTCCGGGATATGCGCGGGGAAGTGATTGTTCATGATCGTTTTCAGCTTTTTGCTGGCGCGGTCGACCGAATTGGGCCTTCCCTGCTCGACCCATTCCTTGGGGTTCGAACGATCGCCGATCATCGGATAGACATATTCCGTCTGCATCAGCTGCAGCGTCTGTTCCGACCCCAGGTAATGGCCGGGGCCCTCGAGACACACCTTGCGGATGGTCTCCAGCGACAGGCTTTCATCCGAGACATCGATGCCCTTGATGGTGCGTTGCGTGGCTCCGATGATGTCATTGTCGATGAGCAGGCTCTCCAGGCAGAAGCCCAGCAAGCTCGCATGCATACCGGCCGATTCGTAGATCATGTTGGCGCCGGCATTGCCGACCAGCGCATGGTTATAGGCCTTCTCGTAGCCAGCCTGCGCATCCGGCGTTTTGGAATCGGTCATGCCCGAGGCGGTGCCGCCGGTGAGATCATAGAACTGCGCCATCTGCGCAGAGGCCGCCGAGAGCAAAGCCTGTTCCGGCGAGCCGCCCGACATGGCGCCGGTCCTGAGATCGGAGACGAAGCACCAGGTGCCGAAGATGGCCGGCGCCCCCGGCTTGATCGCGTTCACATAGATGAGGCCGGCGAGGCATTCCGCCACTTCCTGCACGATGGCGCTGGCCAGCGCCGCCGGCGCCGTGGCGCCCGCCTGGCCCGCCGAGAGGAGGAGCACCGGCATGCCGCCGCGCACCGCAAGCTCCAGGCATTTGCAGGCGTCCTGGGCGAATTTCAGCGGCGGCACCACGAAGCAGTTGGACTGGCTGACGAAGGGCCGCTCGCGCCACTTATCTTCGCCGCCCGCGATCATGTGCAACATCTCGAAACTGGCTTCCAGATGCTTCGGGTCGACCCAGCTCGACCCCACATGCTTGGTTGTGCCGCAGACCGAGGCATAGCAGGTGTTGAAATCCATCTCGAACGGGTCGGGCAGTTCGCGGCACACGACCGAGCGCTGGTAGAAATGGATGTGATCCAGCGTGTCGACCACGCGCGAGATGTCGTAGCAATCGCGCGTCGTCGTGTCGCGGTAATCGCCCGTCACCGGATCGATCATATGGACCGCCGCTCCCGCCGTGCCGAAATAGACCTTCTTGCCCCAGGGCTCGAGATCATAGCGCGGGTCCTGGGCGTAAAGCGGGAAGCGGCGCGCGGCCTTGGCCAGCGTCTCCTCGACCAGGGCGCGCGGAAAGGTGAGGCGGCCATTGTCGTTCATGATGGCGCCGGCCTTGGTCATGACCTCGATGCCGCTCGGAATGGCATCGGCCATGCCGATCTGCTCCAGCACGTCGAGTGCTGCATTGTGGATCTTCAGCACATCGGCATCCGAGAGCGGCTTGTAGCGCCCGCCCTCGAGACCCGGGCGCACCGGCCGGTCATTTTCCGGCAAGGGTGCAGCACGCGCCGCGCGCCGCGCCTCGCGGCCGCCGCGCCGAACGCTGGTATCGAGCACTGTCGCTGACATCAATCTTCTCCCGCAAAATCACTGATCGGACGATCCCCGTCCGCATGCTGGGGATATTCGCGCCAGGGCCATCTTCCGGCAAGCGACGCTTCTTCAGCATTTCATGAAAATATTTCATGGATCGCACTGCAAAAATGCGATAAATCTAGGTTCATGGCGAAGCGAAATCTTCCATCCCTGAAATCCCTGCAGGCCTTCGAGGCAGCGGCGCGGCATCTCTCGTTCCGGGTTGCGGCCGAGGAGCTGAGCCTCACCCAATCCGCCATCAGCCACCAGGTGGCGGGGCTGGAGGAGCGGCTCGGCACCTCACTGTTCCGGCGAGCCGCACGCAGAGTCGAACTCACGGAAGCCGGTGCCCAGCTTTATCCCTATTTGCGCGACGGGTTCGACCGCCTGGCGCAAGGCGTAGGCCTGGTCGACCGCGTGCGCATCTCCGGCGATCTTGTCGTCCAGGTCTATGTCACTGTGGCCGTGCGCTGGCTGCTGCCGCGCCTCCACCAGTTCCAGGCGAGCCACCCCGACATCCTGGTGCGGCTCTCGACCAGCCAATTGGATTGGGAATTCGACCCGACCACTGGGGATCTCGGCCTTATCTGCACCAGGACACCCCACGGTCCCGGCATCCATTACACCCATCTCTTCGACGCCAAGCTGGTCGCGGTCTGCGCGCCGTCCGTTCTGCAGGCGGGGCTGGGGCTTCGGCAACCGGCCGAACTCGTCAACCACGCCATGCTGCAGGTCTATACCGCCGCCGAGGATTGGCATGATTGGCTGGAAGCAGCCGGCCTCCCCAGCCTGAAGGGACGGGCGGCGCCCAAATTCGATTCCTACCTTCTGGCCATCGAGGCCGCGGTCGAGGGCCAGGGTGTCGCCGTCGTCCCGGAATTCATGGTGGCGACCGACTTGAAGAGCGGCCGCCTGGTGAATCCCTTCCGCGAGATCGAGGTCCGACACGGCGCCAGCTGGTATCTCGCCTGCCTCGAGGAACGCGTGAAGGAACCCAGGATGCAGCATTTCCGCGATTGGCTGGTGGCCGAGATCGCCAAGGACCCGGCGTTTCAGAACGCGTCTTCGTAACGGTATCGAAAAAATGTGGGCGTAGGTCAGGCAAAATCCTCATTGACCAGAATACCCAATTTGGGTATAAAAATCCCCGGAATGGGTACAAACTTAGTTTCATCCAATTTGTCCGGGGCGCTGTTCTCGCGCGTGCAAGCGCGTGTTCTCGGCATTTTGTTTGTTGATCCGGATCGGGACTTTCCGATCACCGAGATCATTTCAAAGGCCGAATCCGGACGCGGCGCGGTTCAGCGCGAGTTGGAGAAGCTCACGAACGTCGGAATCGTCGCCGTGACGCTTCAGGGCAGCAGACGCCTCTACCATGCCAATCGAGCATCGGCGATCTTTCTCGAACTACATCAGTTGATCCTGAAGACTGTTGGCATCGTTGACCCCATTCGCGATGCTCTGGCCCCTTACCGGCCTTCTATCAATTGCGCCTTTGTCTATGGCTCGATGGCCAAGGGCGATGAAACAGCAAAAAGTGACATCGATCTGATGATCGTTGGGAACGATCTCGCCTACAGTGAAATATTTGCTGCACTTCAAGCGGCGGAGAAGACCCTTGCCCGCCCGATCAATCCCAATTTGACGACGGCCGAAGAGTGGGGCAGAAAAGTCAGCCATCGAAACTCCTTCACTACCAAGCTCCTGAATCAGCCCAAGCTATTCATATTCGGAACAGAAGATGAGCTTAGAGGCATTAGATAACCTCGTAAGATCGGGTCAATTAAAGAACGAATCCCCTGATCAAGCCGAGTTTGATGGTCTGCGGGAGTCTGGCATTAATCGACTTATAGATGCAGGCAACAAGACCCTCTCCGTCGACAGTCAATTTGATCTCGCTTACAACGCCGCTCACGCGCTTTCACTCGCGGCACTGCGCTGGCATGGGTACAGGCCCAGCAATAGGCGATACATCGTCTTTCAGGCCCTCCAGCACACGCTCGGACTTCTACCTGCGCAGTGGCGCATACTGGACAAGGCACACAGCGAAAGAAACAACGCGGAATACGAAGGTTATTCCAACGTCGATGAAACGCTGTTGGCCGAACTGTTGAGAGTTGCGAAGCTCGTCTGTGACGAGGTCGCGAAGCTCGGCACCGTTCCTCAATCAAAATAGAACTGCCGGCTTCTCGAATCCGGGACAGGCATGCGTGGATGTGCCTAAGGACATCTCGCAGCCAGAGCATCTAGCAGTTGGTGTCGGAACGCCACAGCCTTCACCGCCTACCCCAGCACCCGTTTCACCAGCGGAATCGTGATCGCCTTCCGCTCCGCCAAGGCTGCGTGGTCCAACCGATCCGCCACGTCTGCGGCGGCTGCGAAGCTGCGTTCGATATGGCGCAGCAGATAATCGATGACATCCGGCGCCACGTTGATCTGGCGGTCGGTGAAATGTTTCACCAGCACCGCCGCCAGCAGCGCATCGCCCGGCGGCGCCACCTCGACCGTGGGCAATGCCTTCAGGCGCGAGGCAAGGTCCGGCAATGAAACATCCCAGCGCGCCGGCGCCTCGCGGCTCAGAATCAGCAACGCGCCGCCGTCATTCTTCACGCGGTTGAGAAGGTGGAAAAATTCCGTCTCGTCCAAAGCCGGCTCATCGAGGATGAGCATGGGCGGGGAGGGAAGATCGGGCAGCGTCGTCGGCGCATCCAGGAACAAGGCCTGCGCCCCCACTTTCTCCTGCCATACATGGCCAAGATGCGTCTTGCCGCAGCCGGCGGGGCCATGGACGCTCAGCGCCGGCCCCGGCCAGTTCGGCCAGGAATCGATCAAGGCAAGGGCTGCTTCGTTGCTGCTTGAGGTCACGAAATCGGCCGCCCCCATGGCGGGAGGCGCCTTGAGGTCGAAGGGCAATTGGCGATTGGTCATGGCTCGTTCGCGGTACCGGCGACAATCTTCGCGGACGCCACATCTTCAGGCACCATCACCTGATCATGGCCCTGATAGAGCGGGCTTGAGAGATAGCGGCCGATGCCGAACCGCACCAGCACGCCGATCGCGGCGGCGACCGGCACCGCCAGCAGCAGCCCCACAAAACCGAACAGCGCACCGCCGGCCAGCAACGCGAAGATGATCCAGACCGGATGCAGCCCGACCCGGTCGCCGACCAGCTTCGGTGTGAGGAAATTGCCCTCGACTACCTGCCCCACCACGAACACGGCGGCCACCGCCACCGGCCCGTGCCAGGTGTCGAAGGAGGCCAAGGCGATCGCCATCGAGATGACGAGGCCCGAGAGACAGCCGACATAGGGAATGAAGGTGAGCAGACCCGCGATCATGCCGATGATGAGGCCGAAGGGCAGACCGACGATCATCAGCGACACGGCATAGAACACGCCCAGCACCAGGCAGACCGTGGCCTGGCCGCGGATGAAGCCGGCCAAGGTCGTGTCGATGGCGCGGCCCTGTTCGCGGATCGTCTCGGCATGGTCGCGCGGCAGCAGATGGTCGAGCCGTGCCGTGATGATGTCCCAGTCGCGCAGCAGATAGAAGGTCACCACCGGCGTGATGAACAGCAGCGACAGGAGATTGGCAAGCGCCGCACCACCGGACACGACACCCTGCAGCGCCTGTGTGATAAATCCGAACACGGTGCCGAGGCGGTTGCGCAGCAGGGGTCCCAGATCATCCACCGCCGGCAAATCGAAGCGCAGGCGCAGGCTCTCATAAAGCGGCAGCAGGCGCTGATGCGCGCGCTCAACCAGTTCCGGCAGGCTGGTGATGAAGGCACTCAACTGATCGATCAGCAGCGGCACCACCAGCAGGAAGCCCAGCACCACGATCAGCACGAAGGCGATGGTAACCAGCGTGGTGGCGAGGATGCGCGAACAGCACCATTTCTCCAGACGGTCGCAGACCGGATCGAGGAAATAGGCAACCCCCATGCCGGCCACGAAGGGCAGCAGCACCGTCCTGAGCAGATAGACCAGGAGCAGGAAGACGATGAGGGCCGCGAGATAACTCGGCCAGCGCCGCATGCGCGGCACCACCGCCTCTTCCACCTCGATATTGATGTCGCGACTATCGGTCATGGTACTCGTTTCAGAAAATTCGCAGTCTGTTGGCCGCGTCCCGTGTTTCTCACGGCGTCGGCGTCGCGGTGCTGCTGGCGCCAAGCGTCAGGGTCGCCATGCCTTCGCCGCTCGGCACCAGCATCAGATCCGCTTGGGAGAGGGCGCGGATGAACTGCGCCTCGTCGCCGGCATAGGAAATTTCCAGATCCGCGCCGTCCTTGGCCAATTGCTTGAGGTTGACCCCCTTGATCAGGTTGACCGCGCCCAGGCGCCGCTTGATCGCCACCCATTGTTCGATCCCGGCCAGCGGCACATGCACCGACAGCTGCGCGCGCTTGTTGGGGTCGACCAGATTGGCGCTCTTCCAGGCCCCTTCCAGCATCGCCTGCACGGTCGCCACACCCTCTGCCATCAGCCCGTCGGGATCGGCGGCGTCGCCGCTCAGAGTCTCCTGGAAACGCTCGGTCCCGTCGATGCCATAACGCGCGACATCGAGGGCGAGGCTGCGTGTGCCGTCGGCGCCGGCCGGGCTCATGCGCGCTTCCGCCACCACCACGTCGCCGGCCTGATACCGCTCGCCCATGAAGTCGAGCTTGGGTTCGTTGCCGCCCAGCGCCTCGGTGGCCGAGAGCGTGTTCTGGTCGTCAAGATCGCCGCGCGGCACCACGATCGGCACCAGCGCATTGCTGGGCGGACGCGTCGACCAGGCAGAAAGCCACTGATTGGTCGGTCCCCACAGGCCGGTATTGCCGGTCTCGTCAGTGAAGACGGGGATGAGCAGCATCTGTTTGGAGCGAGTCTCGGCGAAGGCCACACCCTCTGCGCCCAGGAATTCCTGGATCGGTGCTGCCTGGAAGCGCACCGTATAGCGGCCGATATAGTGGGTGGCCGCCATCTTCTCTTCTTCGATCTCGACATCGGCGACCCAGCTGCCGATGACATCGTCGCCGGGCAGGACAAGGCCGGCCACCTGGTCGGCCGGGGCGATCTCCGCCAGGATTTTCTTCAGCGCCTCGCGCTGCGCCATCAGCACCGCCTGGTCGCGCAGGGTGGCGGCATCGCCGGTGACATCCACGGGCACGCCGCTCGCGACATAAACACTCTGCGCCAGGGCCGGCACCGGCAAGGAAAGACCTGCCAGCAACAGCGCAAAAGCCAGAATCCTGTGAAACCTGCCAGGCAGGAGAGCGCCTGGGGAGAAGCCCTTTGGGGCCATTGCAAACCACCCTGAAATGCGTATTGTCCGGACCGAGCTTATAGCAAATCTGTGCCCAAGGAAGCCAGAAGCGGCGTAAAAACACCCCGCATCGGCGACCGCGACGCCAACAAGAATAAGGACTTAAGTAATTACCATGGGCAATGGCATCACCTATCGCGATGCCGGGGTCGATATCGATGCCGGCAATGCCCTGGTCGAGGCGATCAAACCATTGGCAAAAGCCACGGCGCGCGCCGGGGCCGATGCGGGTCTGGGCGGATTCGGCGCCTTCTTCGATCCCAGGCGCGCTGGCTTCCGCGACCCGATCCTGGTCGCCACCACCGACGGCGTCGGCACCAAGCTGAAGATCGCGATCGAGGCCGGCCAACACGGCACCATCGGCATCGACCTGGTCGCCATGTGCGTCAACGACCTCGTCGTCCAGGGCGCCGAGCCCCTGTTCTTCCTCGACTACTTCGCGACCGGCAAGCTCGACGTGGCGACGGCCAGGGACATCATCGCCGGCATCGCCGACGGCTGCAAACAGGCCGGCTGCGCGCTCATCGGCGGCGAGACCGCCGAAATGCCCGGCATGTATGCCAAGGGCGATTACGACCTCGCCGGCTTCTCGGTGGGTGCCGTGGAACGCGAAGCCGCCATCACCGGTCTCAACGTCGCCGATGGCGATATCGTTCTGGGGTTGGGCTCGTCGGGTGTCCATTCCAACGGCTATTCCCTGGTGCGCAAGATCGTCGAGAAAAGCGGCCTCGGCTATGAGGCCGAAGCACCCTTCGCCAAGGGCCAGACCCTGGGTGCGGCGTTGCTGACACCGACCAGGATCTATGTGCGCTCGTGCCTCGCTGCGATCCGCGCCGAGAGCTCGACGCTGGGCGGCGTCAAGGCGCTGGCCCATATCACCGGCGGCGGCTTGCTTGAAAACATCCCGCGCGTATTGCCCAAGGATCTCGCCTGCAGCATCGACGCCTCGACCTGGACCCTGCCGCCGGTCTTTGCCTGGCTGCGCGAAGTCGCCGGCACCGACGCCCAGGAAATGGCGCGCACCTTCAATTGCGGCATCGGCATGATCCTGGTGGTGGCGCGCGATGACGCAGCCCACATCGCCAAGACCCTGCGCGATGCCGGCGAGACGGTGAACGAGATCGGCCGCATCGGACCGCGCGCGGCCGGCGCCCCCGGCTGCGAGGTCCGCAACACCGGTCACTGGTAAGTACAAGATGTCCCAAAGTACCGTGCCGAGGCCGAAGCTGAAAATCGCCATCCTCATCTCCGGCCGCGGCAGCAACCTGCAGGCGCTCATCGACCGTTTCGGCCCCGCCATCGCCGGCAGCCCGATCGAGATCGTGCTGGTGCTCTCCAACCGTCCCGACGCCTTCGGCCTGACCCGCGCGGAGAAGGCCGGCATCCCGACGCTCACCATCGATCACAATGGTTTCGCCGACCGCGCCACCTTCGACGGGGCGATGGATGCGGCCATACGCCAGGCGGGCGCCGAGCTGGTAGTGCTGGCGGGCTTCCTGCGCCTCCTCACCGACGGTTTCATCGCCGGCTGGCATGACAGGCTGGTCAACATCCATCCCGCTCTGTTGCCATCCTTCAAGGGCCTCAACACCCATGCCCGCGCGCTGGAGGCCGGCGTGCGCTTCCATGGCTGCACCGTGCATTTCGTGCGGCCCGACATGGACAGCGGCCCGATCATCGCCCAGGCCGTGGTGCCGGTGCGACCCGAGGATGACGAGAACAGCTTGGGGCTGCGCGTGCTTGCCGCCGAACATCGCCTGTTCCCGCAGGCCCTGCGCCTCATCGCCGAGGGCAAGGTGCGGGTCGAGAATGAACGCGCCATCGTGCGGGATGCGGCCTTCGCCGGCGGCGTTCTTTACAATCCCCTCGGCGCATGACGACATTCGGCCGAACCATCTTCGGGATGGCAATCGGCCTGTTTGCGATTTTCGCGTTCTGCGCCCCGGCCCCGGCCCAGACCCTCGATCATTACACGCTCATCATGGCCTGGCTGCCCGGCCAATGCCTGGTGAAGCCGGAACTGCCCCTCTGCGCCGATCTCACCTTGAAGGATCCGGCCGGACGCAACCTCACCCTCATCGGCCTGCGCCCGGATCCACGCCCCAACTCCGTGCCGATGCGCGATTGCGATCCGATGACGGGCGCCTTTTCGACCCCGCTCTTCGAGGGCGAGGTCGACACGCTGGCGACCAAATCCTGCCACCTGCCACCGGTCAATCTGAGCGAGGAACTGGCCCGTGCGCTGGCCGATGTGATGCCGACCGTGGCGCAATGCGCCGAGCGCCGCTTCTGGGCCAGCTACGGCAGCTGTTCGATGCTGTCCCACGAACGCTATTTCGACCGCGCCGTGTCGCGCGCCCTTGAGCTGCGGCAATCGCTCTTCAACATCACCATCGCCGGAGGCATCGGCAGCCGCGCAAAACTGGAGAGCCTGGTCAATGCCTTCATGGAGCAGTATGGCGAGGAGAGTGCCGCCTCCCTGCAGCTCGTCTGTGGCCGCTCGAAGAAGCGCAACCAGTCGGTGCTGACCGAAATCCGCATCAAGCTCCGCCAGCAGGGCACCATGCGCCCGCTGGGACCCGAGAGCTTCTGGCGCGAAACCGGCACGACCCTGCGCCATCGCTGCCCGGACCAGTTCCTCATCGCCGAGGCGGGCCAGCCGGTCCCCGACCCGGTCGCCAAGCCGAGCGCGCCGGGCACCATCGACCTCGAACAGATGCCCGAGATTCCGGAACCCGCGGCGCCCATCATCGAGGCGCCGACGGTGGAAATTCCCACCATCACCAGCCCGGCGGCGCCTGCTCCCGTGACCCCGGCGCCCGCCACCCCAGCACCTGCTAACACCGCCCCGCCGGACCCCACCAAGCCGCAGCCGATGGACACGGAACCCATGCTGATCATCCCGCCCATACAGTGACCGCGGCTCTACCGCCCGATTGCCCTCACCCCGCCGACGCGGTAAAAAGGGGCAAATAACATCCGCCTTGCCCAACCGCCTTGCTGGAGATCACGCCATGGCCAATCCGACCGGGTCGCTCAACGACCAGATTCTCGCCAACCGCCAGAAGACCTGGAACGGTCTCGGCCGCCTGCTCTTCTGGGGCACGATCTACGCCGTGCTCCTCGCGCTGATCACGGCGCTCCATGCCGTCTATGGCCCGTCCTGGGGCCTCGGCGTGCCCTCGGCCATCGCCGTCGTGCTGGGCTTCGGCGTCGTCGTCTGGGGCGCCAGCCGAAGCTGACGCAGTCAGAGTTCCCGAAAGAAAAACGGCGCCGCGATTGCTCGCGGCGCCGTTTTCTTTTGAATTAACCAGACGTCAGCCGACGATGTCGGTGCCGGCGAAGAAGTAGGCGATCTCGATGGCGGCGTTCTCGGGGCTGTCCGACCCGTGGACCGAGTTGGCCTCGATCGATTCCGCAAATTCCTTGCGGATCGTGCCCGGGGCGGCATTGGCCGGGTTGGTGGCGCCCATGATGTCGCGGTTCTTCAGGACGGCGCCTTCGCCTTCCAGCACCTGGACGACGACCGGGCCGGAGGTCATGAACTTCACCAGATCGCCATAGAACGGACGGGCGGCATGGACTTCGTAGAACTTCTTGGCCTGGGCTTCGGACATCTGGATGCGGCGCTGGGCGACGATCTTGAGGCCGGCTTCTTCAAATTTGGCGTTGATCTTGCCGGTCAGGTTGCGGCGGGTGGCGTCCGGCTTGATGATCGAGAAAGTACGTTCGATGGCCATGATTGTCCTCATTTGACTGATATTGGGTGCAGACGAAATGCGCGCTGCCCCTTGGCGGAATTCGGGCTGGCTTATATACAACTCAGCCGCACTGCACAACTGAACCCCGGCATTCTCTGGATTCACTGCCCTGCGTCGTTTGAAAAAGTAGCTAGAACAATATGTTAACCATTTCCAACCTGACCTATCGCATCGCCGGCCGCGAGATCCTGGCCAATGCCAGCGTATCCGTGTCGGCGGGGCACCATGCCGGATTGGTCGGGCGCAACGGCGCCGGCAAGTCGACTTTGCTGAAATTGATCTCCGGCGACCTCCACATGGATTCCGGCACCATCGACGTGCCGCGCAACTGGCGCATCGGCCGGCTCGAGCAGGAAATGAAGGAGCAGGGCCGCAGCCTGCTGAACTGCGTGCTGGCTGCCGACACCGAACGCATGTCGCTCCTGGCCGAGGCCGAGCATGCCACCGACCCCAACCGCATCGCCGAGATCCACGGCCGCCTAGTCGACATCCAGGCCCACAGCGCCGAATCGCGCGCTGCCGAAATCCTGGCCGGCCTTGGCTTTGATGCCGCCGCGCAACAGCGCCCCTTGAGCGATTTCTCCGGCGGCTGGCAGATGCGTGTGGCCCTGGCGGCGCAGCTCTTCTCGGCGCCGGATCTCATGCTGCTCGACGAGCCCACCAACCATCTCGATCTTGAAGCGACCCTGTGGCTCGAGAGCTATCTCAAGAACTATCCGGGCACGATCCTGCTGGTCAGCCATGACCGCGATCTCCTCAACAAGGTCGTCAACCGCATCATCCATCTCTCCCGCGGCGGCATGATTTCTTACGCCGGTGGCTATGACGATTTCGAGAGCATGCGCCGCCTGCGCATGGAGCAGGATATGGCCATGGCGTCTAAGGTCGACGCCCAGCGCAAGCACATGCAAGCCTTCGTCGACCGCTTCCGCTACAAGGCTTCGAAAGCCAGGCAGGCCCAGTCGCGCCTCAAAATGATCGCCAAGCTGCAGCCGATCGCCTTGGTCGCCGACGAGAAGGGCATCAACATCTCCTTCCCGCAGCCCGAAGCCCTGGCCCCGCCGCTCATCACCATCGACCATGTCTCGGTGGGCTATGAGCCGGGCAAGCCGATCCTGAAGAATCTCGACCTCCGCCTCGATCCCGACGACCGCATCGCGCTGCTGGGCTCGAACGGCAACGGTAAATCAACCTTCATCAAGCTGCTCGCCGGCAAACTGGCGCCGATGTCGGGCGACATGCGCAAATCGTCGAAGCTGCGCGTCGGCTACTTCGCCCAGCACCAGACCGATGAGCTCGATGTCGAGGCGACACCGATCGAGGTCATGGCGCGCGCCGCCCCCGACCTTCTCCCCGACAAGCGCCGCGCGCATCTCGGGCGCTTCGGCATCGGCCAGGATCAGGCCAACACCAAGGTCTCACGCCTCTCCGGCGGCGAAAAAGCGCGCCTGCTTTTGGCTCTCATGAGCCGCCAGGCGCCCAACATCCTGCTGCTCGACGAACCCTCGAACCATCTCGACATCGACAGCCGCCAGGCGCTGGTCGAGGCGATCAACGAATTCGAGGGTGCCGTCATCATCATCAGTCACGATCCCAACCTCATCGAGCTCACCGCCGACCGGCTGTGGCTGGTGAAGGATGGCGCGGTCAGGACCTTCGACGGCGACATGGACGATTACCGCCGCCAGATCATCAGCGAACGCCGCGAGAAGACGCGCAGCGAAAAGCGCGGTGCTCTCCCGGAAAAACCCTCGGCGCCCAAGGCCGCGAGCGCCCACGCCGCGGCCCCGGTGAAATCGGCGCCCAAGGCCCAGCAGCCATCATCCTCGAAGAAGGCCGCGATCTCGCCGGAAAAGAAGAAGGCCCTCTCGGGCGCCGAAACCGCCATCGCCAAGCTGACGCAAGCCCTCGACATCATCGAGACCAAGCTCAACGACCCGTCGCTCTACAACAATGGCGGCACGGCGACACTGGCCACCTGGCAGACCAAGCATGCCGAGGTGAAGAAGAAGCTGGCCGAAGCCGAGGAGACCTGGCTGGAACTGAGCGCCGGGTAGCGGGCTCACACCTGCATCGGTGAAACCCCATAAAGTGAGCCCGAATTGCACCCGGAGAACATCGGTAAAATGACCGGCACTTTCCGCACGATTCTGCGCTTTGGCGAAAAACCCGCCGTGACCGCCGTCACTTAGCGAGCCATGAACCACGATCCGGTTTAACCGCGCCGACACTGGCGACGACGGACCTTCACATTCACACCGCAATGGAAGGAACGTGTCATGGTCAGGATCATCGGGACCACCCCCAAAGTCCAGCTCCCCAGCATCGACCCCGCCGTCGTCCCCTATGCCCCCAGCCTCTATCTCCGTGGCGGCGAGGGCGACGACACCTTGACCGGCGGTCGCGGCAACGACCAGATCTTTGGCAATGGCGGCAACGACCGACTCTACAGCGGTGGTGGCAACGATCTCATCGATGGCGGCGATGGCGACGACATCATCGGCGCGAGCCGCGACGGCAGCATCACCGCGCTCGGCGGCCGGGGCGCCGACAGAATCTTTGGCGGCGACGGCAACGACACCCTCTTTGGCGAAAGCGGCACGGATGACATTCACGGAGGGTTTGGCAGCGATCTGATCTTCGGTGGCGACGACCGCGACTCTTTGTTCGGCGACCGTGCCGATGACACGATCTATGGCGGCGCCGGCGACGATTATATCGACGGCGGTGAGAACGACGACAAGATCTTCGGCGATTCCGGCACCGATATCCTGATGGGCGACGTGGGCGAGGATGTCATCCATGGTGGCGACGACGGCGACCAGATCTTCGGTGGCGAGGGGCACGATCTGCTGTTCGGCGACGGTGGCTCCGACATCATCCATGCCCGGGCGGCGACTTTTTCCGTCGAGGACGAGATCGATGGCGGTGACGGCCTTGATACTGTCGTGTTCGATCAGAGCTTCCTGTACCTCAACGATGCCGGGGATCATCTCCACAGCATCGAGCGTATCGATCTCGGCAATCACAACAACACGATTGGCCTCAGTGCCCAGGACGTCATCGACATCTCGGGTAACGATTTCCTCTTCATCGATGGCGGCGCCACCGACCGCGTCCAGGCCACCTCGGGCTGGACCTATGAGGGCACATTCGCCGATAGCGGCAATATCTATCATCACTATTCCATGGCCGTCGGGGGGGCGACTGCCCACCTCGCCGTTGATACGGATATCGCCCTCAACGCCTAGGACGCCAGCCGGGGATGGTGGCACTGCGTCACAAGGCCAGAAACTCGTCGGCGCTTGCGGCAAGGACGCAATGGCGACGCTGGCCACCCGGCAAAGCAAGCATGCCTAAGAAACCTGGCTGGAGTTGAGCGCGGGGTGAAAGAAGCTCCCGTCGCTTCCGCCCCCCTCCTACCTCCCCCCTGAAGGTGGGAGGTTTTGGAGCGAGGTTGACCGATCAAGCTGGGCTGGAAAACCCTCCCACCTTCAGGGGGGGGAGGGCTGGTTTCTGTGAACCCCTTCACAGCGCTGGTGAACCCGCTCACCTACCTTCATCGCATCGGGGTCGCTTCCGATCCCTGGATGGAGGCTGTGATGAAACGGAACCGCACCAAGAATCTGGTCGACTGGTTCGACACCAAGCTCGGGACCGATGCCGGCGAGACCTTGCGCGCCAGCAGCTGGTGGACCGATGACCGCCTGTTCGGCGGCGCCGGCAACGATACGCTGATCGCCGACGGCGACTATGCCCTGCTGGTCGGCAATGCCGGCAATGACACCATCCACGGCAGCAACAATGCCGACGACATCTATGGCGACGATGCGCCGGCGGATGACGTTTCCTGGGACGGCGATTCCCTCAATGATACGGGGGCTGCCGGCAATGACCGCATCATCGGCGGCTGGGGCAACGATGCCATCAGCGGCGGCGGCGGCAATGACACGATCTTCGGCGGCTTCGACCGCCCGGTGGCCTTCCAGGCCGAATTCCCGCCCAGCGACAATGATCGCATCTTCGGCGGCGCCGGCAACGATCTCATCTTCGGCGGCATCGGCAACGACACCATCGAGGGCAATGACGACAATGACACGCTGAATGGCGAGGAGGGCAACGATTCGCTGAAGGGTGGCAGCGGCCGCGACTTTCTCGACGGCGGCGCCGGCAATGACGACCTCGAGGGCGGGACCGGCAACGACATTCTCAACGGCGGTTCCGGCAATGACGATCTCGATGGCGGCGCCGACAGCGACCAGCTCCATGGCGGCAGCGGCAACGACATCCTGAAAGGCGGGTCCGGCCTCGATACGCTGGACGGCGCCAGCGGCAATGACCGGCTGGAAGGCGGCGCCGATGCCGACTGGCTCTATGGCTTCACCGGCAACGACACGCTGCTGGGCGACGAGGGCGACGACGTGCTGTTCGGCGAGGATGGCATCGACCGGCTTGAAGGCGGGATCGGAAATGACCGGCTCTATGGCGGCGACCAGAACGACATGCTGCTGGGCGGCGAGGGCAATGACGATCTCTTCGGCGGCAGCGGCAACGACACGCTCTCCGGCGGCCTTGGCTTCGATGATCTGTTCGGCGAGGCGGGGGCCGACATCTTCCTGGCCGGCGGCGACGTGGTGCAGGATTTCGATGTGCAGGAAGGCGACCGCCTGAACTTCGCCGGCACCAGCATCGACAGTTTCGGCGACCTTCTCAATGAACATGCGTTCCAGATGGGCGCCGATATCGGCATTCTCGGCAACCTGGATTCCGGCGGCGCGTTCCTGATGACGATCAAGAACACCGACCTCGACACGTTGCGCGCCGGCGACTGCATCTTCTGAGCAAGACCCGCGTTCGCCACCTCCCCCCTTTCCAGGGGGGAGGATCGGTCGGCGATTACGCCGCCAGCGACTTCTTCAGGCGCAGCACGCGGAGCCGGCTCTCGACATCTTCCTTGTTGAGATAGGCGCCGGCCAGGCGCCGGTAGCCGCTATAGGCGTCGCGCGCATGCAGCAGGCGCCAATTGTCGAACAGCACCACCGAACCCGGCAGCAGGCGGCGGCGATATTGCAGGGCGCGGTCATTGGCATGGGCTGCGAAGGCGGCATAGGCCTCCTGGAATTTGGCCATCCGGGCGGGCTCAAGAGCAAAGGGCGCGCGGTCATGATTGTTGAAGCTCACCTGCGCGAGGCGGCCGGTTGAATCCAGCCGCAGCAAGGGCCGGCGCGCCATCAGGTGGATGCCCTTCTCATGGTCGATATACTGGCCGGGCACATCCACCTCGGTGAGGATCTCGTAGAGGTCTGGCGTATCCCGCTTCATGATCTCGGCGATGCGGAAACCGTCGACGAAGACATTCTCGCCGCCGACGCAATCAACCGCTAAGCAATGGAACATCTGGTAGCCCGGCGCATCGAAGCTGTAGGTGCCGTCGGTATGCGGCCCGATCGCCAGCGACGTATAGGCCGTGTCCTTGTGCTCCATATTGGCGGTGAAATCCCAATAGCTGCCGAAGATCGTCTTGCGGATATAGGCGATGCGGTTGGCGACCGCCTTGGTGGCCTCGGGTGTCGCCGGCGTATCCTCGACAAAGCAGAAGCCATGGCGCTCGATCTTCTCGAGATAGCTCTCCAGCACCGCATCGTCGCCCATCAGGGCATCATAGGTCACCTGCGGGAAATCGGCCGCGATCTCGGCCTCGTTCCAGCTCTTGATCTCCGAGGTGAGGAGGCCGACCGGCAGCAGGCTCTCCGCGAGATCCGCCGCGGCGAAGTGGCTCTCATGGCCATCTGGCCAGCTGAGGCGCAACGTCTTGCCGCCGGCCCCCAGTTCCAGCGCCGTGACAGCCAGATCCTTGGGCAGGGCGAAGGTGTCGAGCAGGCGCTGCTGCGTGTCCGGATGCCGGCATTCGGCGCAGGCGCAATGGTCCCGCAGCCAGGCAAACGTGAAGGTATGGGTGGTCCCCGCGGCGACAGGGTTGGCTCCGCCCCCGAAGGCGATCTCGATCCCGTCGCGGACGCTGGCGGCATGGGTGATATGGGTCATTTTGCTCTCCACAGGATAGGCTGGCGAGAGTACTATTGTACGTATGTATAATACTTAAGAAGAATCTGCGCGTGGTGCCAAAATTGGTTCCGCCTTGGGGCCAGAGCGTATTACAATTGGTTCGATAGCAGCTGGGGATAAAACCTGTGGCCGACAAAGAACCTAAATTTACCCGTGACTTACCAGAGTCGCGGCGCCGCCAGTTGATCGAGGCCACGGCCCGCAGCCTGGCGCGATATGGTCTCGATGGGACGACAGTCCGCGTCGTGGCGGCCGAAGCCGGTGTCTCGCCCGGCCTGGTGCGCCATCATTTCGCCGGCATGCACGACCTCATCGCCGAGACCTATCGCTGGACCGGCAAGGAAGTCGAAAAGGCGCTGCGCGCCGCGCTGAGTGCCGCGCCGAATTCGCCGGAAGGGCAGCTCCGCGCCTTTGTCGATGCCAGTTTTTCCGCGCCGATGCTCGATCCCGACCTTTTGGGCGTCTGGCTCACCTTCTGGAGTCTGACGCGCACCGACCCCGAGATCCACGCCATCCACGGCAAGGTCTATGCCGATTATCGCCGCCGCCTGCAGATGCATATCGGCGGCATCGCCGAAGAACGCCGCCTCGATCTCGACGCGCGCCTCGCGGCCCTGGCCTTTACCGCATTGCTCGATGGCCTCTGGCTCGAACATTGCCTCGATCCCACGACCTTCACCGCGGTGGAAGCCCGCCAGATCGCCCATGACTGGGTCGACAATCTCAAGGCCGGCCGCTTCATGGCCACTGCCCGCGCCGAAATCGTCACCCCGGCGCAGGCAAAGGCCGGATAGACTCCCCGATTGCCTTAATACGCGATACGTATTACATATGACGTATGATCGGGTCGTTTCGCGACAAGGAAACGGAAGCTCTGTGGCTCAGCGGCAACTCACGCCGGCATGGCGCAATTGCCCGCGTGGCGATGCGCAAGCTCTACATGCTGCATGTCGCGGAATCGCTCGATGATCTGCGCGTCCCGCCAGCCAATCGCCTTGAAGCGCTGAAGGGCAAGTGGGCGGGCTGGTACAGCATCAGGATCAACGACCAATGGCGGATCGTCTTCCGCTGGAAAGACAAACAACCGCTTGATGTCGGCATTGTTGACTATCACTGAGAGACAAAGATGAAGCCCATCGTCATCCATCCCGGCGAGATCCTGCTCGAAGACTTCATGCGGCCGCTCGGCCTCACCGCCAATGCGCTGGGGCTTGCCCTGCATGTGCCGGCCAACCGCATTCTCGCCATCAGCAAGGGAAAGCGCGCCGTTTCCGCCGACACGGCGCTGCGCTTGGCGCGCTATTTCGGCACGACGGCGGAGTTCTGGCTCAACTTGCAGGCACTTTATGATCTCAGGAAAGCGAGCGCCGAAGAAGGCCCGCGCATCCGCCAGGAAGTCCGGCCCCGGGCTGCCTGATAGGAGCCACGCCTAATAAACCACCAGCGTGAGATAGAGACCGTCGGGTGGTGCCGTCGGGCCGCCTTCCTTGCGGTCGCGAGCGTTGAGTGCGCGCGTCACGTCATCGCCCGACCATTTCCCCTCGCCCACCAGGCGCAAGGTGCCCACCATGTTGCGCACCTGGTGATGCAGGAAGGAGCGCGCTTCGGCCACGATCTGGATCTCCTCGCCCTGGCGCATGACGTCCAACCGCTCCAGCGATTTCACCGGCGATTTTGCCTGGCACAATGAGGCGCGGAAGGTCGTGAAATCATGCTTGCCAACGAGGTGCTGGGCGGCCGCATGCATCGCATCGCTGTCGAGCGGCACTCTCACCAGCCAGGCATGTCCGCGGTCGATGGCGAGCGGCGCACGGCGGTTGACGATGCGGTAAAGATAGGCCCGCCCCACAGCCGAAAAGCGCGCATGAAAATCGCCCACCGCGATGCTGCATTCGATCACGGAGACCGGATGGGGCCGGACATGGAAATTGATGGCGGCCATCAGGCGTTGCGGGTCGATTTCCTTGGCGATGTCGACATGGGCGACCTGGCCCAGCGCATGAACCCCTGCATCGGTGCGCCCCGCGCCGTAGACGAGGACATCTTCCTGCACCGTGGCGCGCACCGCATCCTCGAGCGCCTGCTGGACCGAGAGCCCATTCTCCTGCCGCTGCCAGCCGACGAACGGGCCGCCATCATATTCCAGCGTCAGGCGATAGCGCGTCACGCCAGCACCGTGCCGCGGATGAGCTTCTGCCCGCGCAGAAAATCGGCGGCCGCCATGGGTTTTTTGCCGGCCTTCTGCAGCAAGGTGAGGCGCAGGGCTTGCCTGCCGCAGGCGATGGTCAGCGCATCGTCGAGGGCCGTCCCCGGTGCGCCCGCACCCGTCACCACATCGGCCGCCAGCAGCTTCAGCCGCGCGCCGTCCGGCATCTGGCACCAGGCGCCCGGCACGGGGGCAAAAGCGCGGATCTGGCGTTCGAGTTGTGCTGCATCCTTGGACCAGTCGATCTGCGCCTCGGCGGGCGAGATCTTGGCGGCATAGGTGACACCCTCGGCCGGCTGCGGCACCGCGGGCGGCAGTGGTGCCGCCAATGTCTCGACGATGAGCCTGGCACCCAGTGCTGCCAACGCATCATGGAGCTCGCCGGCATTCATCCGAGGCCCGATCGGCAAGGCTTCCCGCCTCAGCATTGCGCCCGTATCAAGCCCCGCATCCATCGCCATGATGGTGATGCCGGTCCCCGCATCGCCGGCCAGGATCGCGCGCTGGATGGGAGCGGCGCCACGCCAGCGCGGCGGGAGCGAGGCATGGATGTTGAGACAGCCGAGACGCGGTGCCGCCAGCACCGCTTGCGGCAGGATGAGGCCATAGGCCGCGACCACCGCGATATCGGCCTTCAAATCCGCGAATTCCGCCTGCGCTTCGGGGTTCCTCAGCGAGACGGGATGGCGCACCGGCAGACCATGGCTTTCCGCCAGCTTCTGCACCGGCGATTTCCGCAAATCCTGGCCGCGGCCGGCGGGTCGCGGCGGCTGGCTGTAAACCGCCGCGATCTCATGTCCCGCCGCGATCAGCGCCGACAGCGCCGCGGCAGCAAAATCCGGCGTGCCCATGAAGATGATGCGCATGGGGATGAATGCGGTCGTCAGGCCGGGACGCCGCCGGCGCCCGCCTTCTTGGCCTTCACCAGCTTGCGGAGGATGATGTTGCGCTTCAGCGACGTCAGATGATCGATGAACAGCACGCCGTCCAGATGATCGATCTCATGCTGCACGCAGGTCGACAGCAGCCCTTCGGCCGTGATCTCGCGCTGCACATTGTTCTCGTCGAGATATCTGACGACACAGGAGGCCGGCCGCACCACATCGGCATAATGCTCCGGCACGGAGAGGCAGCCTTCATTGTATTCGGCATCGTCGTCGGACACCCAGATGATCTCCGGGTTCGCCATCTTGAACGGCGACGGCGCCTCATCGTCACCGGCAAGGTCGAGCACGATGACGCGCTTGAGCACGCCGACCTGGGGGGCGGCAAGCCCGATGCCCGGCGCCGCATACATGGTCTCCAGCATATCGTCCATCAGCTGACGGATCTCGCCATCCACCTCCGCCACCGGCAGGGATTTCTTGGCAAGCCGCGGGTCCGGCGCAACGAGGATCGGTAACTGGGCCATGATCTTTCCATCGACAATCGGATCGGGCGGCAAACGGGACAGCGGCTCCGAGACCGCGCCCTTCAGCTTTCGGCTTTACCTATGGATTCCGCAGGCTATCGTCAAGCAAGGAGGGGCGTCTGTCTGCCCCGATTCGGCCGCCGGGGACCTTGCCGGGGCCTAAATTCAAGGAATTCGTCATGGAATCTAGCCCAATCCTGCTGGCGCTCCTCGGCCTCATCGCTCTTTTGCTGGTGGCGGTGCTGGTCCTGGTCTGGCGCGCCCGGGGGCTGGCGCCCGTCCCGGCGCTGGATCCCAGGCTCGACCAGCTGGCCGGCCAGCTGCAATCCCTCTCCGCCAACCAGGCCGCCGCCCAATCCGCCCTCGACCAGCGGCTGGAGCAGCGTTTGGGGCATCTCGCGGACCGTGTGCAGGAGCGCCTGGCTTTGTCGGCGACCGAGGCCGGGCAGTCGCTGGGCGAGTTGAAGGAGCGTCTCGCCGTCATCGACGCCGCGCAGAAGAACATCGCCGAGCTCTCGACCCGCATGGTGAGCCTGCAGGACATCCTCTCCAACAAGCAGGCGCGCGGTGCCTTCGGCGAGGTGCAGTTGGCCGACATCGTCCGCACCGTGATGGCGCCGGTCAATTACGAGTTCCAGGCGACGCTCACCGGCGGCAAGCGGGTCGATTGCCTGCTGAAACTCCCCAACCCGCCGGGGCCGATCGGCATCGATTCCAAATTCCCGCTGGAATCCTACCGCGCCATCCGCGATGCCCAGGATGATGCCGCGACCATCCTGGCACGGCGCGAATTCTCCGCCGCCATTCGCCTCCATGTGAAGGCCATCGCCGAGAAATACATCGTACCCGGCGAGACCGCGGATTCGGCGCTGATGTTCGTACCCTCCGAAGCCGTCTATGCCGAGGTGCACGCGAACTTTCCCAATCTGGTCGAGGAAGCCGGCCGGCTCCGCGTCTGGATCGTCTCGCCCACCACCTTGATGGCGACCCTCACCACCATGCGCGCGGTCCTCAAGGACGTGCGCATGCGCGAACAGGCCCATGTCATCCAGGCCAAGGTGGTCGAGCTCGGCAAGGATATCGAGCGCCTGGACGAGCGCGCGGAGAAGCTGCAGAAGCATTTCGACGGTGCTGTCGAATCCGTCCGCCAGATCCGCATCACCACCGACAAGGTGGTGAAGAAGGTCGACGATATCGAGAAGGTGGGCCTGGAAGAGCCGGAAGTGGTCACCGCCGTCGTGGCAAATCCGGTCCTTGACGCAAAGGCTTAATGCCCACGATACCGGTTTCACTTGAATCGGCGCGCAACTCCCCTACATTCCTGTGACAAATGGTTGCAGGCGTGGCGCTCGGATCAGCGGCACGCAACCATCATCCAGCTTTGGGGGAAGCAGCATGCTGAGCACTTTCGCGATCTTCGTCGTCGTCCTGCTGGTCGTCGCCATCCTGCTCGTCTTCATGGGCATCAAATCGGTGCCGCAGGGCCGCGAATGGACCATCGAGCGTTTCGGCCGCTACACCCACACGCTGCGGCCGGGCCTTAACTTCATCATCCCCTTCGTCGATCGGGTGGGTGCCCGCATCAACATGATGGAATCGGTGCTCGACGTGCCGACCCAGGAAGTCATCACCAAGGACAATGCCATGGTGAGCGTCGACGGCGTCGTCTTCTACCAGGTGCTCGATGCCGCGAAATCCGCCTATGAAGTGAACGACCTCGAGAACGCGGTCCTCAACCTCACCATGACCAACATCCGTACCGTGATGGGTGGCATGGACCTTGATGAGCTGCTGTCGCTGCGCGACAAGATCAACGCCCAGCTTCTCCATGTCGTCGACGATGCGACCCAGCCCTGGGGCATCAAGGTGACGCGCATCGAGATCAAGGACATCGCCCCGCCCAAGGACCTCGTCGAGAGCATGGGTCGGCAGATGAAGGCCGAGCGTGACAAGCGCGCCTCGATCCTCGAAGCCGAAGGCCTGCGCCAGGCGGCCATCCTGAAAGCCGAAGGCCAGAAGATATCCAACATCCTCAAGGCCGAGGGCGAGCGGGAAGCGGCCTTCCGCCAGGCCGAGGCCCGCGAGCGCGAGGCCGAGGCCGAAGCCAAGGCCACCGAGATGGTCTCGACCGCGATCAGCAAAGGCGACATCCAGGCGATCAACTACTTCCTCGGCCTCAAATACACCGAGGCCCTGCAGGCGATCGCCTCCGCCCCCAACCAGAAGGTCATCCTGATGCCGCTTGAAGCCAGCAATGTGATCGGCGCCCTGGGCGGCATCGCCGAACTGGCGCGGAGTGCCTTGAGCGACCAGGCCGCCGCGGCCCCCCGCCGCGCCAGCGTGCCCACCAACCAATCATAAGAGCAGCGCCATGAGCGATATCGGCATCACCTTCCAGCTCGAATTCTGGCATTGGATGATCCTGGCGGCGGCCCTGGCCGGGATTGAAATCCTCACCCCTGGCTTCTTCTTCCTGTGGCTGGGCGGCGCCGCCCTGGTCACCGGCATCGTGGCCCTGATCCTGCCCATGATGGGCTGGGAGAACCAGGTGCTGGTCTTTGCCGTGCTGAGTGCGGCTTCCGTGCTGGGCTGGTATAAATTCCGCGGCCATTTCACCACCGCCAGCGCCGATTCCACGCTCAACCGCCGCGGCGAGCAGTTGATCGGCCGCAGCGCCACCCTCTCCGAACCGATCGTCAATGGCCGCGGCCAGATCCGCATCGACGACACGGTCTGGCGCTGCGAGGGGCCGGACCTCGTCGCCGGCACGCAGGTGAAAGTTGTGGCGATGCGCGGCGCCATGGTGTCGGTGGAGAAAGCCGGTTAGACCACGCCCGATAAATGACCGCCCATTTGGGCGTCGTTCATCACTTGTAAACTTTCTCGCGACAATCCTGGGCAGCGCCCGCTTTGGCATCGGCCAAGGCGGGCCGTGCTTGCATCGCGGCCGGTTGAGCCGTCACAGGAATCCAGGGAAAGAGCGGCATCGTGAAAGTCACCGGCGCGAATATCGACGAACTGACGCAGAAGGCGGAACTGGAGTTTCACGACGAGGCCACGACGCGGTTTGCCGACATGAACCGGCTGCTCGACCAGATCGCCGAATCCGGCGCCGAGGACACCTATGTGTCCGCTTTGCTGGGCCACGCCCACAATCTGCGCATCACCGGCAATTCCTTCGGCTTTCCGATCGTCAGCCTCATCGCCCAGCGCCTCGAGAGCTATCTCAACGACATGTCGCAATGGTCGGACAAGACCCAGCGCGACGTGCAGGAATTCACCGACGCGATCGGCGAGATGCTGGAACGGAAGTCCCAGCCCGACGAGGACGAGATCGTGCGTGTCGTGCGCGGCCTCCCCTCCCATGTCAGCCGCACATTCTCGCCGGGCGATGTCGAAATCCGCAATGTCGAAATCCTGCTGGTGACGCCGGCCCGGTCCATCGCCAAGATCCTCTCCAAGCAGATCATGGCCTGCGGCTTCCGCGTCAATTCGGTCCATGACCCGATCGAAGTCCTCACCATGGCCCTGCGCCTCCGCCCCGACATGGTCATCACAAGCCAAGTGATGAAGGGCTTGAATGGCGTCGACCTCATCCGCGCGCTGAAAGCGATGGAAGTGACCGAGAAGATCCCCTGCGCGGTCTTGACCAGCCAGGAACTCGATGCCGCCGCCTTCTCACGCCTTCCCCAAGGCAGCCCGGTGCTCCGCTCCGGCGGCAACTTCGCCGACGATTTCGCGAAGGTGGTGACGCAGTTCGGGTTGGGGTGAGGTCGTCTCTCGCCTACAACACTCGCGCGCCGAAACACCCCCACCGACGCCGACGGTCCCCTGAAGGTAGGGCTATCCCATGTACTCAAAGTCGTCATGCCCGGGCTTGACCCGGGCATCTGGTTTGACCGGGTTCTGTCCCTCAGTTGCCGGCTGATCCCCGGGTCAAGCCCGGGGATGACGAAATAAAAATCGCCACATACGGTAACTCGGCCCTTCAGGGAGAAGGCCCGCCGACGAAGGTTGGCATTCGCCGACAGGGGGGCCGCATTCAGTCTCACTCTCTCAGAATGAACACACCACAATCTCCGCTTGTACCCCACACGCGCCGCTTGCTACTCATGTCTCCAGGAATGGAGCTTCGATAGCTTCATTGCAAGGTGTTGGGGCGGGTAGAAAACCATGCGTGACTTGGACTGGCAGGGCATTGGTGCGCAGGCGCTGAAGATTCCACTCACGCAATGGAAGACGCTCGTCGCTTGCATCGCCAGTGCGAGTGTCCTGTCGGCAGTGATCATCTTCTGCACCGGAGTCGCCGCTTCGTTTCTTTCCGATTCGCGGCAACAATGGTTCCAAGAACAAGGATTCAACTACACGTTTCTGGCTGTTTGCTTCATTTCCGCCACCATATTCCAATGGTGCTGGATGACTGCGCTCTGGCACAACACGATGCGCCACTGTCTGACTTTTCTTTTCCATGCCGGCTTCTGGAACTTCGCTGCGCTGATGCTCCTCATCCTCCTGGCGCAAGGCCTCGCCTCGAGCATTAAAGCACTCATCCTCGCCGCCTCGGAATCCCTCCTGCTAGGCCACGGTCGCGGCCCACAGATATCTGTGGTTGGCGTGATGTTTGCTTCTCTCGGCCTTCAAGCCTGGATCTTCGCGCGGCTGATGATCTGGCCTGCATGCGTTGTCGTGCGCCGCCAGCTCTGCAGCCCCATCAAGATCTGGCACGCGACCGACGGCCTATTCTGGGACTTCGTCTTCCTCAGCCTGCGGGTCCAGTTGCCTATCCTGGTCGTTTTCGGGATCCTGGGAGCGGTCGTCCTGTTGTTGGTCCGATCTGCCAATCTGCTGATGGCCCTAAGTGCGGGCGGTGCCATCTATGCCATCGCCGCGATGAATGCCGCCGGCCTGCTCGCCTATTTTGAAGTAATCGGCAAACGCGAGGCAGCCGCGGCCCCAGCAGAATAAGACAGAATATCTGCCTTATATCCGACGAAGCGCTCACCCATCTCCCTCATTAACCATTCCTTTGCCTAAATACGCGGAGAATGCGTTTAATAGTTCTGGGGTTGATCCGGCGCCTTGGGGAGATTGTTGGGCGCCGCGGTCGCTAGGAGGGTCATGAGCGACATGTCGGCGACGCACGGGGTGGCACAACCCTGGCTGGCCAGCTATCCGCCGGCGGTGGGTGGCACGACGCCCATCGTGGCGAAGCCGGTCTATGCGCTGCTCGACGACACGGCGGCCCAGCATCCCGGCAATGACTGCGTCGACTTCCTCGACAAGCACTACTCCTATGCCGAGATCAAGCGCGAGAGCGACAAGGTGGCCAAGGGCCTGCAGCAGATCGGCCTCAAGCCCGGCATGCGCTTAGGCCTGTTCCTGCCCAACTGTCCCTATTTCGTCATCTTCTATCATGGTGCCTTGAAGGCCGGGGCGTGCCTGGTCAACTTCAACCCGCTTTACGCCGAGCCCGAGATCGAGCGCCAGATCGCCGATGCCGAGGTCGATTTCATGGTGACCCTCGACGTCAGCCAATTGCTGCCCAAGCTCGATGCGGTGCTGACGAAATCACGCGTGAAATCGGTCATCGTCTGCCCGATGGCGCAGCAGCTGCCCTTCCCGAAGAACCTCGTCTATCCCTTCGTCATGCGCAGCGTCCATGCGCGCATGAGGATCGACAGCCGCCACATCGCCTACAAGGACCTCGTCCACAATGACGGCGCCTATGCGCCGGTCGAGATCGACCCGGCAACGACCGTGGCCCTGCTGCAATATACCGGCGGCACGACGGGCGTCCCCAAGGGCGCCATGCTCAGCCACGCCAATGTCTATATCAACGCCATCCAGTCGAAGCGCTGGTTCTATACGGTCGATTCACCGCAGGCGAAGACCATCGGTGTCCTGCCGCTGTTCCATGCCTTTGCCATGACCTGCGTCATGAACTGGACGCTGGCAGTGGGCGGCTGCATGATTCTGGAACCGAAATTCGACACGTTGAAACTGCTGCGCCTGGTGCACCGCAAGCGCCCGACCGCTTTGGTCGGCGTGCCGACCTTGTTCAACGCGCTCCTCAACTTCCCGCAGTTCAAGGATTACGACCTCTCCTCCCTGGTCTTCGCGATCTCCGGCGGCGCGCCCTTGCCCGTCGAAATCCGCAAGAAGTTCGAGGAGGAAAGCGGCTGCCGCCTCATCGAAGGCTACGGCCTTTCGGAAGCCTCGCCCGTCTGCAGTTGCAATCCCGTCCATACCGGTGGCAAGACCGGCTCGATCGGCCTGCCCTACCCCTTCACCTCCTGCGAGATCGTCTCGCTGGACGATCACAAGACGCGCATGCCCGTGGGTGAAAAGGGCGAGATCTGCTTCCGTGGTCCCCAGGTGATGCTGGGCTACTGGAAACGCCCCGACGCCACCGACGAGGTGATCATCGATGGCTGCCTTCATACCGGCGATGTCGGGCATATCGATGAAGAGGGTTTCGTCTTCATCACCGACCGGTTGAAGGAGATGATCAACGCCTCGGGTTTCAAGGTCTATCCGCGCGTCATCGAGGAAGCGATCTACGAGCACAAATCCGTCAAGGAATGCGCCGTCATCGGCATCGACGATCCCTATCGCGGGCAGACCATCAAGGCCTTCATCGTGCTGAAGGATGGCGAGACCTGCAGCCAGGAAACCCTCGACGCCTTCCTCGACACACGCATCTCGAAGATCGAGAAGCCGCGCTTCTATGAATTCCGCGCCGATCTGCCCAAGAGCATCATCGGCAAGATCCTGAAGAAGAATCTGGTGGACGAGGAAAAAGCCCGCGCCGCCGCAAAGGAGAGCAAGTGATGAAAGACGCCGTCATTGTGGGCTATCAGCGCTCACCCTTCCATTTCGCCAACAAGGGTGCGCTCATCAAGGTGCGACCCGACGACATGGCCGCGGCCGTGGTAAAATCGCTGATCAGCAAGACCGGCGTGGAGCCCAAGGATATCGAAGACCTGCTGCTGGGCTGCGCTTTCCCCGAAGGCGAGCAGGGCTTCAACGTGGCGCGCCTCATCGCGATGATCGCGGAGCTGCCGCAATCGGTGGCCGGCGCCACCATCAACCGCTTCTGCGGCTCCTCCATGCAGAGCATCCACATGGCAGCCGGCGCCATTGCGCTTGGTGCCGGTGACGCGTTCCTCTGTGGTGGTGTCGAAAGCATGACCCGCGTCCCCATGCTGGGCTTCAACCCGATGCCCAACCCGGCCTTGAACGACCGGCTGCCAGCCGCCTATATCTCCATGGGCACCACCGCCGAGAACGTCGCCAACAAATACAAGATCAGCCGCGCCGAGCAGGAAGAATTCGCGGTCGCCAGCCAGAACAAGGCCAGCGCCGCGCGCGCCGCCGGCAAATTGAAGGACGAGATCGTTCCCATCCAGGCGGGCAAGGATTTGGTCAGCGAAGACGGCACCATCCGCGACGGCACCACCATCGAGGCGCTGGCCGGATTGAAGCCGGCCTTCGATGCCAACGGCTCGGTCACCGCCGGCACATCGTCGCCGCTCACCGACGGCTCCGCCTTCACCCTCGTCACCTCGGCGGATTATGCCAAGGCGCACGGGCTGAAGGTGCTGGCCAAGATCCGCGCCGTCTCGGTCGCCGGCTGCGCGCCGGAGATCATGGGCATCGGCCCGGTGGCTGCCACACAGAAGGCGCTGAAGCGCGCCGGGCTCACCATCGGCGATATCGACATCATCGAGCTCAATGAGGCCTTCGCTTCGCAGTCGCTGGCCTGCATCCGCGATCTGAAGATCGACATCACACGCGTCAATCTCGACGGCGGCGCCATTGCACTCGGCCACCCGCTGGGTGCGACCGGCGCCCGCATCACCGGCAAGGCCGCCTCGCTCCTCAAGCGCGAGGGCAAGAAATTCGCCCTCGCCACGCAATGCATCGGCGGCGGCCAGGGCATCGCCACCATCCTGGAGGCCGTGTGATGGCCATCAACAAGGCCTGCGTCATCGGCGCGGGGGTGATGGGGGCCGGCATCGCCGCCCAGATCGCCAATGCCGGCGTGCCGGTTCTTCTCCTCGACATCGTGCCGAAGCAAGGTGCCGATCGTTCAGCGATCGCCAAGGGCGCCATCGAGAAACTGCAGAAGGCCGACCCGGCGCCGCTCATGTCGAAGGCCGCCGCGAAACTCATCACCCCCGGCAATATCGAGGACGATCTCGATCAGCTGGGTGACGTCGACTGGATCGTCGAGGCGATCATCGAACGGCTGGATTTGAAGCAGGGCCTCTATCACAAGCTGGAAGGCAAACGGAAGAAGGGCTCGATCCTTTCCTCCAACACCTCGACCATTCCCCTGAAGACCCTGGTCGAGGGCATGCCGGAAGCGGTGCAGTCCGATTTCTGCATCACCCATTTCTTCAACCCGCCACGTTACATGCGCCTCCTGGAGATTGTCGGCGGTGTGAAGACGCGCCCTGAGGTCATCAAGGACATCAGCGATTTCGGCGACCGCATGCTGGGCAAGACCATCGTCCATGCCAAGGACACGCCGGGCTTCGTCGGCAACCGCATCGGCGTCTTCTGGATGCAGGCGTCGGTCAATGCGGCCCTCGATCTCGACCTCACCGTGGAAGAAGCCGACGCCATCATGGGTCGCCCGATCGGCGCGCCCAAGACCGGGTTGTTCGGTCTCCTCGATCTGGTCGGCCTCGATCTCATGCCCCATGTCGACAAGAGCATGGCGAGTCTCCTGCAGCCCAACGACGCCTATATGAAGATCCGACGTCCCTGGCCGCTGCTCGAGAAGATGATTGCCGACGGCTATACCGGCCGCAAGGGCAAGGGCGGCTTCTACCGGCTCAACACCGAGGGCGGCAGGAAGGTCAAGGAATCGGTCAATCTGAAGACGGGTGCCTACGCCCCTAGCGACCGCGCGCGCCTCGACTCCGCCGATGCTGCCAAGGGTGGCCTGAAGACCCTCGTCGATCACAAGGACAAAGGCGGCCAATATGCCTGGCGCGTGCTCTCGTCCCTCCTCTCCTATGCGGCTTCATTGGTGCCGGAGATCGCCGAGGATGTGGTCTCGGTCGATCAGGGCATGAAGACCGGCTATAATTGGAAGCGCGGCCCCTTCGAAATGATCGACCAGATGGGCGCTGCCTGGTTCGCCGAAAAACTCACCACCGAGAAACTGCCGGTGCCGCCGTTCCTGAGCGTCGCCGCCAAGGCCGGCGGCTTCTACCGCGTGGCGAACGGCCAGATCGAACATCTGAAACCTGATGGCTCTTACACCAAGCTGATCCGCCCGGATGGCGTGCTGCTGCTCTCCGACATCAAATTGGGCGCCAAACCCATCATCCGGAATGGCTCGGCCTCGCTCTGGGATATCGGCGATGGCGTCGCCTGCCTCGAATTCCACAGCAAGATGAACGCGCTCGATCCGGATAGCCTGGCGCTGGTCAAGCAATCGGTCGATCATGTGGGCAAGAAGATGAAGGCCCTCGTCATCCATAACGAGGCCGAGAATTTTTCGGTGGGTGCCAATATCGGTCTCGCCCTCTTTGCCGCCAACATCGCCATGTGGCCGATGATCGACGACATGATCGCGACCGGGCAATCCGCCTACAAGGCCGTGAAGTTCGCCCCCTTCCCCGTGGTGGGTGCGCCTGCCGGCATGGCGCTCGGCGGTGGCTGCGAGGTGCTGCTCCATTGCGCCTCGATCCAGGCCCATGCCGAAACCTATATGGGCCTTGTCGAAGTCGGCGTCGGCCTTATCCCCGGTTGGGGCGGCTGCAAGGAGATGCTGCTGCGCTTCCAGCCAGGCCCGCGTGATCCGAAAGGACCGATGCCCCCCGTCGGCCAGGCCTTCGAGACCATCTCCCTGGCCAAGGTCGCGAAATCCGCAGCGGAAGCCAAGGAGATGCGCTTCCTGCGCGCCCATGATTCCATCAGCATGAACCGCGACCGCCTGCTCTACGACGCCAAGGCCAAGGCACTTTCGATGCTGGCGGCCGGCTACCAGGCACCGGCACCGCAGGAGCTGCGCCTGCCCGGCCCCACCGCGCGGACGGCATTGCAGCTCGCGGTCGAAGGCTTCGCGTTGCAGGGCAAGGCCCTGCCACATGACGTGACAGTCTCCGATGCGCTGGCCGAAGTCCTCTCCGGCGGCAAGACCGACATCACCGAACTCGTCACCGAGGACCAGCTCTCTAAGCTCGAGAAGAAGGCCTTCATGACATTGCTGCACACCGGACCGACCCTTGCCCGGATGGAGCATATGCTCTCCACCGGCAAGCCGCTCCGGAACTGATGCGCGAGGAAAAGAACCATGCCCGCCTATAAAGCACCATTGCGCGATATCCAGTTCGTGCTCACCGAATTGCTGCAGATCGAAAACCTGCCGCAGCAGATTCCCGATTTCGTCGAGGCGACGCCGGATCTGGTTGCCACGATCATCGAGGAGGCGGGCAAGTTCTGCGAAAACGAGCTGCAGCCCCTCAATCATTCCGGCGACGAGGAAGGCTGTCATTACGACAAGGGCAATGTCACGACGCCCAAGGGCTTCAAGGAAGCCTATGCCAAGTTCATCGAAGGCGGCTGGACCAGCCTGCCCTGCGATCCCGAATATGGCGGGCAGGGCCTGCCCAAGCTGGTCAACTTCGCGGTCGAGGAAATGATCTGCTCGGCCAACCTGTCCTTCGGCATGTATCCGGGCCTCTCCAACGGCAATTACAACGCCATCCACGCCCATGGCTCGGACGAACAGAAGGCGCTCTATCTCCCCAAGCTCGTCGACGGCACCTGGACCGGCACCATGTGCCTGACCGAGCCCCATTGCGGTACCGATCTCGGCCTCTGCAAGACACGCGCCGAAGCCAATGAAGACGGCTCCTACAAACTCTACGGCACCAAGATCTTCATCTCGGCCGGCGAGCATGACCTCGCCGAAAACATCATCCATCTGGTGCTGGCGCGCCTCCCCGATGCGCCGGCCGGCATCCGCGGCATCTCGCTCTTCGTCTGCCCGAAATTCCTGCCGGATGCCGAGGGCAAGCCCGGCGCCCGCAATCCCGTCGTCTGCGGCTCCATCGAGAAGAAGATGGGCATCAAGGCCTCCTCCACCTGCGTCATGAATTTCGACGGCGCACAAGGCTGGCTGGTGGGCAAGCCCCACAAGGGCATGTCGGCCATGTTCACCATGATGAACACGGCGCGCCTGGCGGTCGGCATGCAGGGTTTAGGGATCGCGGAAGCCGCCTATCAGGGGGCCGTCACCTATGCCCGCGATCGGCTGCAGATGCGCGCCTTGACCGGCGCCAAATTTCCGGAGAAGCCCGCCGATCCCATCATCGTGCATCCCGACGTGCGGCGCATGCTGCTCACCATCCGCAGCCTCAACGAAGGCTGCCGGGCCCTGGCCTATTGGGTCGGCCGCGAGCTCGACATCTCGCTCCACCATCCGGACCCGGAGAAGCGCCAGGAAGCCGATGATCTCGTGGCGCTGCTGACGCCGGTGGTGAAGGCGTTCCTGACCGACCATGGCTTCAACGCCGCCAATCTCGGCGTGCAGATCTATGGCGGCCACGGCTATATCCGCGAATGGGGCATGGAGCAGCTGGTGCGCGATGCGCGCATCACCCAGATCTATGAGGGCACCAACGGCATCCAGGCCCTGGACCTGGTCGGGCGCAAGCTGCCCACCGGCACCGGACGCCTCGCGCGCCGCTTCTTCCATCCGGTGAGCGAGTATATCGAGACAGCGAGCGAAAACCCGGAGATGGCGGAATTCGTCCTGCCGCTCGCCAAGGCCTTTGCCAAGCTGCAGCAGGCAACCGCCTGGCTGGCCCAGGCGGGCCTTGCCAACCCCAACGAGGCCGGTGCCGCCGCCACCGACTATCAGCGTCTCTTCGCCCTGGTGGCGCTTGGTTACATGTGGTGCCGGATGGTCGAGATCGCGCTTGCCAAGAAAAATGAGGACAGCGACGGCTTCTACGGCGCCAAGGTGATGACCGCGCGCTTCTACTTTGCGCGGCTGCTGCCGGAATCGAATTCGCTGTTCACCACCCTGATGGCCGGATCCGACACGCTGATGGCGATGCCGGCGGAGGCTTTCTAGGCGGCGGAACCTCTCGCGCGAAATCGTCATGAAGCTTAACCGATTTTAAGCTTCTGCCCGTATTTCGGGCCATTCTCACAGGTCCGTGACTCAGTGCGCGAAAAACGGGCTTTTGGTCACAGCCATCTCACAGCTGCAAGTTTCTTCTCACAACGGAACTGTCGCATTTTGTCGGCATTCTGAATCCGTTGGTGACGCGCCGAGTCGGAGAAAACACACCCCCTCCTTCTCACTGGCAGAAAGCCTTGTGCGTCACCCCCACGGGACGGGATGCTCATATGTTGTGGAACAGACGAAGTGCGGCGGGGAAAACCTGCGCCGCGGCGCTGGTATCGCTTGGCCTGCTTGCAGCAGGGCCGGCCCGGGCCGACATGGATGAAGGCTCGCTGGGCTATCGCCTCGGCATCAGCCTCACCCAGTTCAAGAACATGAAGCTGCCCTTCACCGGCATGCCCAAGGGCGCCACGGTCAAATGCGGCGACGATCCGGATCTGCGCAGCCGCATGGTGGGCTATGTCGCCCGCGACGAGGCGCGTTATGAAAGTGTCGGCCTCCTCACCTGCCGCGTCGTGGCCCCCGACCCCGCCAACCTGTCCTGGTGGCGCCCGGTCGAATTCGAGATCAACGGCGTGAAGGCGCGCCTGCGCTTCGACTTCATGGAAGTGGCCGCGGGCGGTGGCGGCGATGAGACCTTCACCGAGGCCAGCATGGGCGAGACGGGCCTGGACGAGACCGGCTTCAGCGACGCCCTCTATGGCGGCGCGGTCCCGGATGCCGGCGGCAGCGACTTTGCCCTGGTGGCGGCGCGCCTCAGCCCGGTCCATGCCAAGGACGGCTACAAGCTGCTGGCCGGCCTCAACCAGCGCCTAGGGTCCGCCAAGGTGGTCAAGGACAAGGTCGAGATCGCCCCCGGCATCTCGTTCAGCATGCCGGTCCATACCTGGCAGCGCGGCAACCTCACCGTCGCCGCCTGGGACCCCAGCGAACTCGGCCATTACGATCTGGTCTTCACCATGACCAGCGCCAAACAGACCCTGCAGGCCAAGCTCGACGACATCGAGTAGGCGCGGCGGGCTCGGTCTTATCCCCCTTTCTAATCCCTCCCACCTTTAGGGGGGGGTTAGGTGGGGGGCTTGGGCGATGGAGCAGGCCGAACGAGGCCGAAACCGCCCCCCTCCGGGCCTCCCCCCTGAAGGTGGGAGGTGTGAATCCAGGTTATTTCCACACAATTACAACTACTTAGAAGAATCCGACCGCCATGCTGCGGCTTTGTGACCCGCGTCACTGCAAATCCGGCGCCACCGGCCCAATATCATAGGCGTCGGCGGGATCACCCCCCTCCCTGTGACCCCGCCGGGAGTTTCCCTGAGTTTGCGATTGAGAAATGACTTGGGTGTACCCGGATCGGACCTCTGGTCCCCAGCCCCACACCCCGCCGGCGGGCGATCTCTGCCCCCCTAAACTGCCCGTCGGCGACCCTCTTCTCCCCACCCCAATTCGGCCCACATTATTCCAGCGGGCGGCCCAGAAGCGTCATATCGATGTCATCGTCGCGCCCAAATGATCCGCTATTGCTGCCAGCCAATGATGCAAAACAATCAGGCGAGACCGATGCGATGAATGTCATTGCCAAACGAGATGATGTTTTTGTGAAGCCTGTGCTGATCGGCGTGCGCGGCTGGTACTTCAAGCCCCTGAAGCAGATCCGGAGCGGCTACCGCGCCGTGCGCGCGAGCTGCCTCATGCCCCGCCCCGCCAACGATCGCTAGGGGCGACCGCTAAACGCTACAGCTTCATCTCGATGAGGCTGTAATCCTTGGGCAGCCTCGCCCCCTTGATGTCCAAGCGGTCGGCCACCAGCGGAATCTCCACGATCGTCCCCTCATCGAGCGTGAGGCGCAGGATGGCGTCGCTGAACAGCTCCGCGGGCTTGCCCCTCTTCTCGACAAAAATGCGATCGATGCCCTTGGGGAAGGTCGCGTTCACCAGCTCCAGCCGCGCCATCCATTCCAGCGGCGCGTCATGGTCCATATCGTCCTGCGACGCCACCAGCATCAGGCGCTGCAGCGGCGCCGTCTCGGTTGTATAGCTGATGATGACGGCGCCGTTCTTGTTGTCGCCGAACAATTCGTCATCGGCGGCGGTGATGCGGGCATGATGGGCAAAGAGGCGCTCGAACTCGAACCCGCCCTGCGCCCACATCGACACCCATCGCCGATAGGTATCGTCGGCGGTCGTGTTGAAGAGATACTTCCCGCTCTCCAATGAATAGATCGCCCGCGTCGCCATCTCGACGCAGCAGCCATAGCGCGTGAGGGTGAGGAACGACCCCAGCGCCTCGACCGCATCGGCCTTGGCCTCGATGGTGAAGGCGGCTTCACCCTTGCCGCTGTCACCGAGCGGATAGGCCGTGATCCTCGCGGTCGCTTCGTCGATCATCTGCTCGGTCATCGGTCCTTCGACGGCAGATGTATGCTGCTCGATCTCGAGCAGCTGATAGATAAGTGCGTTCTTCGCTGCGACCGAGGGCAGCAGATTGGTCTGGTAGCGGCGGCTGTCGGTGACGACGCGGAAATTCTCGCCCTCCTTGGCGACCGAGATGGTCGAGGGCGCCGATTCCTGCACCAATGGTTCGGCAAAGGCAAAGGACGGCGCCAGCAAGGCCGCCGCCAGCAGGAGAGTGCGCATGGATCACCTATGGTTGGATTGCATCCCGGACAGAATCACATGACTTCGTCGCGCCGACAAGCCAACCGGTTCACGCCTATTTCAGCGCGTCCTTGATGCCATAGGTCATATAGGCGCCGCGCAGGTAAAGCGGCCGCAGCACGGGGAAGGGGAATTTGGGCGGCGCCTTGCGCATGAAGTCCGGCCGCTCCTCCACACCACCCGCGATCACCCGCGCCGCGGCGCGGCCCGACCAGGTGCCCATGGCGACGCCATTGCCGTGATAGCACATCGCAAAATAGGTGCCCGGCTGTTCGTCCCAGGCGCCGACATGGGGCACCAGATCCTGCGCCAGGCACAACAGCCCGGACCAGCGATGCGTGATCTCGACATGCTTCCACTCGGGATAATAGGCGCGGAACGCCGCCTCGATATTGTTCAACTGCCGCTCCAGCGCATCGGGTGCCGCGGAAAGGCCACCGCGCCCGCCGAACATGAAGCGCCCGTCGGGCAGCAGGCGGAAATAATGGAGCAGATAGCGGAGGTCATAGACCGGCGTGGTATTGGTCCATCCCTGCGCCCCCAATTCATTCTGGTTCATCGGCCGAGTCACCACGATCGACGACAAAGCCGGCAGGATGCGCCCGCCGAAATCCCCATGAAGATCCTCCGGCGTGTAGCCCGCCGTGGCGATCAGCACCTTGTTCGCCTTCACCCGGCCGCGCGGCGTGGTCAGCACATGCTTGTTGCCCTCGCGCACCCAGTTGATGACCTCGCTGTTGGCAAAGATCCGGGCGCCGGTCTTGGCGGTCGCGGCCGCAAGCCCGTTCACATATTTCCACGGGTTGAGGCCGAAACCCACCGGGTTGGCGACACCGGCATGAAGCCCCGGCGAATTGAAGCCGCCCGCCACCAACTCTTCCTTCGACATGAAGACCTCGGTGGCGCCGAAGGTCTTTGCCATGAACGCGGCTTCTTCCTTCAGCGCATCCGTCATGTCCGGCTTGTGGGCGAGCGAGATTTCACCGGTCCCGGTCTTGTCGATATCGAGCCCTTCGCGCGCCACGATCTCGGCCACCAGGTCGACCGATCCCTTCTGGCTGCGCCAGAAAGTCTGCGTCTCCGCGAGGCCGAACTTCTTCAGCATCTTGCTCCAGGGCATCTTCGACGAGCCCATGCAGCAGAAACCGCCATTCCGGCCCGAGGCCCCCCAGCCGATCTCGGCCCGCTCCAGCACCACGGCCTCGATCCCATGATCGCGCTGCAGATGATAGGCGGCGGAAAGACCGGTGAACCCGCCGCCGATGATGGCGACATCGGTCTCGATCTCGGCCTCCAGCGTCGGATAGGGCGGAAAATCGGTCTTCGAGTCCCGCCACCAGCTCTTGACCGGTGTTGCCGGATCGAGGGCGCTCGGATGATAAAGATGCTTCATGATTTTTTGCTCAGATTCCAGCGACCACCGCGTTCGGCATAGAACGCATCGGAATAAGGATACCACCAGGATTGCAGTTCCGCCTTGTGATCCAGCATCACCATCTTCGACTGCCGGAAGGCGTTGAGACCGAGGCGGGAGAGCGCGCGGCCGAGGCCTGAGAGCTTCCAGCCGCCGAAGGGCAGCGCGTCATTATCGCCCAGCACATTGTTGACCCAGACCATGCCGGCCTGCAATTCATCGACCGCCGCCATCGCCTCGGCCAGGTCCGCGGTGAAGATCGACGCCCCCAGGCCAAAGCGCGACTGGTTGGCGAGGCGGATCGCTTCCTTGAAATCTCGCACGCGGACGATCGGCGCCACCGGCCCGAACATCTCCGCCTGCATGAGGTCCATCTGCGGCGTGACGTCCGTGAGGATGGTGGGTTCATAGAACCAGCCGGTATTGTGCGCCGGCGGCACGCGCCCGCCGCAGGCGACCCTGGCGCCCTGCGCCACCGCCTGGTCGACGAGGCGCATCACCTTGGCGCGCGCTGCTTCCGAGACCAGCGGCCCGATCTCGACATTGCCGAGGCCGGGGCCGATGCGCAGCGCCCTGGTGCGTTCGACCATGGCGTTCACAAACGCATCATGCACCTTCTCATGCACATAAAGACGCTCGGTCGAGGTGCAGATCTGGCCGTAGAGATGGAAGGCGCCGGTCACCGCCGCCGCCGCCGCGATCTCCGGATCGGCACTGTCCATGACGATCATCGGGTCCGACCCGCCGGCCTCGATGACACAGGGCTTCAGCAGCCGCCCGCAGGCCGCCGCCACATCGCGCCCCGCCTCGACCGAGCCGGTGAAAGCGACGACGCCGATGCGCTCATCGTTGATGAGCGCCTTTGCCGTCTCGACGCCACCGGTGACACAGGAAACGAGGCCAGCGGGCAGCGCCATGAAATGTTCCATGAAGGCGAGCGTCGACAGCGAGGTCGCGGGCGCCGGCTTGATCACCACCGCATTGCCGGCGGCCAGCGACGCCGCCACGGTGAAGGCCATGAGGATGATCGGGAAGTTATAGGGCACGATATGGGCGGTGACGCCGTAGGGATACCAGCGCGCATATTGGGTCGAACCCGGCGCGGTGGGCGCCGCCATGAACCCGCCATCGTCCCGCGCCAGCTCGGCGAAATAGCGGAAGATCGGCCCCACATTCATGAGCTCGCCCACCGATTCCGTGAACGGCTTGCCCATCTCCAGCGTCATCAGTTCCGCAGCCGGCCCCGCCGTCGCCGCCGCCATCGCATCAGCGAGCTTGTGCAAGGCGGCGGCTCGGCTCTTGCCGTCAAGCGTCGCCCAATCCATTTGCGCCGCCATCGCCCGGGTCAGCACCGCATCCAGCGCCGCCGGCGCACATTGCGCGATCCGCCCCACGGTCGAGAGATCGGCCGGGTTCTTCACCTCGGTCAACGGCGCACCCTGCGCCACGACATAGTCATTGGCGACGAAGATCTGGCCGAGGGTGGGATCGAAACTGGTCATTGGTTTTCACTCTCACTAAACCGTCCCCTCCCCCCTTCAGGGGGAGGGGAGGGTGGGGGCATGAGCGATGACTGTGCGACATCGAGACTGAAACCGGCCCCCCTCCCGACCTCCCCCCTGAAGGGGGGAGGGGACGGTTTAGTGAGAGTGAAAACCAATGACCAGTTTCGATCCCACCCTCGGCCAGATCTTCGTCGCCAATGACTATGTCGTGGCGCAGGGTGCGCCGTTGACCGAGGTGAAGAACCCGGCC
>NZ_CAMDRA010000002.1 GCF_945906275.1 Dongia mobilis | reverse complement strand
AGCCCATTTGTGTGCCGTCGCGGTTGAAATCGATATCGGTGGCAATGGGGCTGGCGGACATGATCACTCGTCTGGCTGTGAGGACGCCATGCTAGAGGCT
The DNA here is from genome assembly GCF_945906275.1 of Dongia mobilis. Lineage (GTDB taxonomy): Bacteria > Pseudomonadota > Alphaproteobacteria > Dongiales > Dongiaceae > Dongia > Dongia mobilis_A. Next base: position 70,506 of record NZ_CAMDRA010000002.1, on the reverse strand, counting down.
GGCCTTGCGCCGTCAAGCCCTCTGAGCTTTTGCCGAGAGACTGGGCCGGTTGTTCAGCGTTTCCAGGTCGAAGCCGGCCATGAGCTTGTAGCGCCGGGCGATATCCTCAAGCTCCGTATGGTCGATGATGGCGTTGATATCGTCAAACCCATCGGGTGCGCGCGTCTCGGCGATCTGCATCACCTGTTCCGGGCCGTTGCCACGATTGGCGAGCACGATTTGCGTCGTGGCCGGGCGGCGCGCCGCCTCGTAATTCGCCAGGGCCGTGTCGATATTGTCCTTGGTCGCCAGTTCAAAGGCCAAGGTCCTGGCATCCAGGATCGCCTGCGAGGCGCCGTTGGAGCCAATCGGGAACATGGGATGGGCCGCATCGCCCAGCAAGGTGAGCCGGCCGAAAGTCCAGCGGTCAAGCGGATCGCGGTCGACCATGGGATATTCGAACACGCGGTCGGCGGCGCGGATGATCGCGGGCACATCAAGCCAGGGAAAGCGCCAACTCTCGAAAGCGGGCAGGAAATCATTGAGGTCGGCGGCGCGGTTCCAATCCTCGCGGCGCCACAGATGCCCTTCGGGGAAGATCAGCTCGGCGATCCAGTTGATCTCGGCCAGCGGACCAGCGGTGACGATCGGATAGCAGACGAATTTCTGCGCCTGGTGGCCGGCCATGACCATGCTGTGCCCGCCGAGGAAGGCTGGTGCGAAACTGACGCCGCGCCACAGGATGCGCTGGTTCCATTTGGGCGGACCCTCCTGCGGAAAGAGCCGCGCACGGGCGGCGGAGTGAATGCCGTCCGCGGCGATGATCACATCGGCCGTGATGCCGCCTTGGTCGAAGGTGACGGTGGCGCGATCGGCGCCGGTCTCAAAGTGCCGGGCGCGGTGGCCGAGGTGAATCTGCCCCGGGCCGAGGCGAGCCAGCGCCGCATCGTAGAGCATCATCTGCAAACGGCCGCGATGCAGGGAGATCTGCGGCCATTTATATCCCGCGGCAAGACCCCGTGCCTCGCGCCAGATTTCCTGACCGAACTTGTTGGCATAGATGAGTTCCCTGGGTGCGACACCGATCGCCGCCAGAGCCTCGGCCAGTCCCAGTTCGGTAAGTTCGCGGACGGCATGGGGCAGCAGGTTGATGCCGACGCCAAGCGGCTTTACTTCGCCCACAGCTTCAAACAGCTCCACCTCGATGCCGGCGGCATGCAGGCTCAGGGCTGCTGTCAGGCCGCCGATGCCGCCGCCGATCACTGCCACGCGCACTTGTGCCTCCCGGATATTTATGTATGCTTTACATACAATGTCGGCCGGAAACGGCGGATGTGTCAAGGGGTGGAGCCTGGTGTCGGGATCGGTTGCAAGAGGACGAAGCCATGAAAAGGCAAGCGAGGTGCCGGGGGCGTTCGAGCAATGGCCGGCAGATGTCACGTTCGGCGTGCTGGGCGATCTTATCGGCTATGCGATCCGTCGCGCGCAGATCGCCATCTACAAGGATTTCGATGCGAGCATCGCCGACCTGACGCCGCCGATGTTTGCTGCCCTGGTCCTGATCGAGGCCAATCCCGGGATCAACCAATCCCGCCTCGGGCAGATCATGGGAGTCAACCGCGCCACCACCATGGCACTCATCGACCGGCTGGTTGATCTCGACCTGCTCACGCGCGTGGCCTCGGTCACCGACAAGCGCGCCAATGCGCTGAAGCTCACGGCGCTTGGCCAGCGGCGGCGCTTGCGGGCGATCGACGAGGTAAAGTCCCATGACGCGCGCGTCGCCAGGAGACTCACCAAGGCCGAACTTGCGACACTCCGGCATCTGCTGGGGAAATTCTGACCAGACCGCTATTGCCCGATAGACTTACACTGCAATGCCCAAGGGGAAGCCATCATGTCGTCACCCAATATGCCACCCGATGTCGCGGAAAATTATGCGGCGCTGAAGGAGGGGTTGCCCAAGACAGCGGCCGAACTCGGGCTGATGCAGGGTTTCCCGGCTCCGCCCGAGACGCGCGTCACCTGGGCGAACTGGATCGCGGCACCCTTCAATCGCTGGGGTTTCCAGCATGTGCAGGGGTTGCTGCCGACACTCACGGTTGCGTGCGGAGAATTGCCGCCAGCCTTGTTCGAAGGCGCACCGGCAGAGCTCGACAGCTTCTTGTTCGACAGCGTCAGCGGTGCCCGGCACAGCCTCGGCGATCATCTGGCGGCGAGCCATACCGATGCTTTCCTGGTGCTGCAGAAGGACAAGCTCGTCTATGAGCGCTATTGGAACGGCCAGACGCCGGCCACGCGCCATATCATGTTCTCGGTCACGAAATCGCTCATCGGCCTGCTGGCGGAGACGCTGATCCATCAGGGCGTGCTCGACGAGAATGCCCTGGTCGCAGCCTATGTGCCTGAACTGGCCAAGAGCGCCTTTGGCGATGCCAGCGTGCGGCAGGTCCTCGATATGGCGGTCGGCATCGACTATGTCGAGCAATATGACGATCCCGATTCCAGTTCGTCGCATTACGGCTATGCCAGTGCTTTGCTGCCTGCGCCGGACGGTCTTGGCAAATACGCATCGCTCTATGAATATCTGCCATCGCTGAAGAAGCGCGGCCAGCATGGCGGACTGTTCCACTATGTGACGGCGGTGACAGAAGTGCTGGGCTGGGCCATGGAGCGCGCGAGCGGCAAGGCCAGCGACAGATTGCTGGAGGAGATGGTCTGGTCGAAACTGGGCATGGAGCGGGATGGCTGTTTCGCGGCAGATCCCTGGGGCCGCGCCATCACCGGCGCCGGGTTCAATGCGACCTTGCGCGACCTCGCACGAATTGGCCGCCTGATCCTGGGGCAAGGCAAAGTAGATGGCCGAGAGATCCTGTCTGCGGACGCCATCCGCCAGATCGCCCGTGGCGCTGACCCCGCGATCTTCGCGCAGGATGCGGATTTCACGGCCTGGGCGCCGGGCGCCTCCTATCGCAGCCAATGGTATGTCTTCAATGACAACCCCGGCAGCGGTGAGAGCGGATCGATGATGGCTTGCGGCATTCATGGCCAGTACATCTTCATCGATTTCGCCGCCTAACTGGTGGTGGTCAAGCAATCCTCAATGCCGGTGGCCGACATGCCGATCGGCGCTGACACGGTCCGCCTGCTGCGGGCGCTGGCGCGGCATTTCGCCTGATGACGACCAGCCTTGCGATGCAATGGGTGATGAGGCTGGAGGTCGACATCGGCCCGGAACGTCTACTCGGCCCCGTGCCGGAGGGAGAGCGGATCGATTATCCCATCATCGGCGGCAGTTTTGCCGGGCCGGACATAAGGGGTGATGTGCTGCCGGGTGGTGCCGACTACTTCCTCATGCGTCACGATGGCGTCGGCGTACTCGATGCCAGGTACCAGCTGCGCAGCGACGATGGCGTGGTGATCGATATCCACAATCGCGGCCTGTGGGTGCCGACCGATGCCGGCCGCGCGCGGATGAAAAGCGGCGTCGATCCCCTGCCGGCGGAGCTCTATTGCCGCTGTACGCCGGTCTTTCGCGCGCCCACCGGCCGGCATGACTGGCTCAACTGGTGGGTCTTCACCGGCAGCGTCGACTATCCACGCCCCGGTATCGTGGCGGTCAACTGCTTCAAGCTGACCTAGCCGCGGCAACGGGCGGCGGACCTGCCGGAATCCGGCTGAGCGGTGGATAGATTTCCGGCCGGCGTGTCTGGAAGACGCCCCAATAGTCGCGCGCCTTCTGCGCCTGGTCGAGATCGACCGTGCCGATGACGACTTCCTCGCGGTCGCGCGAGCCGCTCGTGATCATGGCACCCAGATGATCGCAGATGAAGGACGAGCCGTAGAAATCGAGCGTGATGCCGTCATCGGTTTCAGAGCCGGTCCGGTTGGCGGCCATCAATGGCACCAGATTGGCGCCGGCGTTGCCGCGCATCACGGTCTGCCAATGGTCGCGGCTGTCCCACATGTCGGCGGCGATCTCGCTGCCGATGGCGGTGGGATAGACCAGCAGTTCGGCGCCCATCAGCGCCATCATGCGCGCCAGTTCCGGGAACCATTGATCCCAGCAGATGCCGACACCGAGCTTGAGGTAGCGCGTCGCCCAGACCTTGGGGCCCTCCTGGCTGGGGGCGAAAAAGGCGTTCTCCCGGTATCCGGGGAATTGCGGGATATGCGACTTGCGATAGATGCCGAGCACCGAGCCATCGGCGTCCACCACCGCCACCGAATTGTAGAGCGCTTCCTCGGTGCGTTCGTAGAAGGAGACCGGCACCACCACCTGGCGCGCCCGCGCAAAATCCTGGAAGATGGCGATGGTCGGATGATCCTTGGCAGGACGGGCGAGGTCGCGGTAGCGCGGATTGTCTGTCTTGCAGAAATAGGGTGCTTCGAAAAGTTCCGATGGCAGGATGAGCTTGGCGCCCTGATCGGCGGCGCGGTGCGCGAGGCCAAGGACACGCGCCACGGTCGCGGCCTCGTTCCAATCGTGATGGGTCTGCAAAGCGGCAATGGTGAGCTGGCGCGGCATGATCATGGCTCCCGGATGGCATGGGGTGGCGCGGCGTCTTGTGCCCAAGGGGCAAGATCGGCGCGGGTGAGGCTGGCTTCCTGGTTGAGCCAGTCGAGGAACAATTGGATCTTGGGCTTGGCCAGGGCACCCGCGGTCATCGCCACCACCCAATCGGCGGCGGGAATGGCGGTGCGCAAGGGGGCCAGCAGTTGCCCGGCGTGGAGATCGTCGCCGGCCAGTACCAGGCTGCCGAGCGCCACACCGATGCCTTGGCGGGCCGCGGCAACAAGTGCGCCTGAATCGCCGAAATTATAGCCGCGGACCGTGGCGGTCTCCGGGGATCCAGCCGCTGTCAGCCAGCGTGGCCAGTCTTCGCGCCGCTCGTCATGCAGCAACGGCCGCTGCAGCAGATCGGCCACCGAGTTGATCGGCGCCAAGGCGGGCGCGCAAAGCGGCGTCAGCAGATCGGGAAAGAGATGGCGGCACTCCAGGCCTTGGAGGTCGTTGTTCGCCGGCAGGATGGCGAGATGAATTTCGCCACGCACCGGCTCGAAGGTCTGCTCGTTGGAGAACAGCCAGATGTCGATCTCGGGATGCGCTGCCTTGAGGCGCGGCAGGCGCGGGATCAGCCAATGGGTCGCGAAATCGGGCCGCGTGTAGACGATGACCTGGTTGGGCTTGCGGTACTGTTCCAGCCGTTTCAACCCCAGCTCAAGGCGCTCGAAACAGTCGCGGGTCGTGATTTCCAGATCGCGTCCGGCATCGGTCAGTACAGCATTACGATGCAGCCGGTTGAACAAGGGCTGGCCCAACTGGTCTTCCAGCATGCGGATCTGGTGGCTGATGGCGGATTGGGTCATGCCAAGCTCGTCGCCTGCTTTCGAAAAGCTGCCAAGCCGCGACGCCGCTGAAAAAGCAGCGAGGGCGCGCATGGAAGGTAACTGGCTTCTCGGGTTTGACATGAGCAATTTCGATTAGAATGACAAAGATTCTGCGGTTGAGAATTCAATAACTTAGCCAGTATAATCAGACGAAATTGAAGAATTCAAGCGACAATAGAACGGGGATTGGCATGAGCAATTTCGATGTAGTTCGGATGCCGGCGGAATGGGAACCTCATGCCGGCTGCTTCATGGGGTGGCCGGGCAATGCCGAATCCTGGTCCGCTGACCTCGCCCTCGTGCGGCGGGACTATGCCGCCGTGGCCCATGCCATCAGCCGGTTCGAGAAGCTGACCATGCTGGTCAATCCGGCCGATCTCGCCGGCGCCCGCGACCAGCTTGGCAGCGGCATCGAACTGCTGCCGGTGCCGCTCAACGAACCGTGGCTGCGCGACAGCGGGCCGAGTTTCGTGAAGGGTGCCGACGGGAAAGTCGCCGCGGTGACTTGGCGCTTCAACGGCTGGGGCGAGTACAGCCCGGATTTCTCGCTGGATGCGCTGGTGGGTCGCGGCAGTGCCCGGCACCTCAATGTGCCCGTTGTGAATTCGGCGCTGGCGATGGAAGGTGGGGCGCTTCATGTCGACGGCCGAGGCACGCTGCTCACCACCGAGACGGTGGTGTTCAACAGGAACCGCAATCCCGGCATCACCCGCGAAACGGCCGAGGCGGAGTTCGCGCGCACACTCGGCATCACGAAAACCATCTGGTTGCCGGGCAATCCCTATGAGAAGGGGACGGACGGCCATATCGACGGCATCGCCTGTTTCGTGCGGCCGGGCGTTGTGCTGTTCGAGACCAGCGCATCCGGCCGGGCGGAAATGCGCACGGTTACGGAAAAGAACCAGCGCGCCCTCGCGGGCCAGACCGATGCCGAGGGCCGCGCGCTGCAGTTCCTCTATGTGCAGGAAGCGCCGGATACCGGGCGCGGCACGGCGCAGGGCTGGGGTTATTCGACTTCCTACGTGAATTTCTACATCGCCAATGGCGCCGTCATCACGCCGAGCTTCGGCGTGAAGGAAGATGCGGCGGCCAAAGAGGCGATCATGGCCGCTTTTCCCGATCGCGAGGTGGTGCAGGTCGATATCTCGACCATTGCCTCAGGTGGCGGCGGTATCCATTGCATCACGCAGCAATTGCCGGCGTAACGGTCAGGCGACGTCGCTGTCGGTCTCCGCGCCGGATAGATCATCGGCGCGGCGCAGCTTGGGGAACCAGCGCATCCACAGCAGCGTGATGATCAGGATGCTGAGCCCGCCCAGGAAGGCCGCGGGAACCGTGCCGATGAGGCCGGCGGCACTGCCGGCGCGGAAGGCACCGAGTTCGTTCGAGGCATTGACCAGCACCGAATTCACCGCATTGACGCGGCCGCGCAACTGGTCCGGCGTCCACAGCTGCATCAGCACTTCGCGGATATAGACGCTGACCATGTCGGCGGCACCCATGATGGCCAAGGCCGCCACGGTGAGAACAAGCACATCGGAAAGCGCAAAGACGATGGTGCCAAGGCCGAAGATGAGGACGGCGCCGAACATAATGTGACCAGCCTTGCGGCGCACTGGATAGATGCCGAGATAGAGCGCCATGGCAAGCGCGCCCACGCCGATGGCGGCGCGCAGCACGCCCAGTTCAAAGGGACCCGCCACCAGGATATCGCGGGCATAGATCGGCAACAGGACGACGGTGGTCCCGAACAGGACCGCGAACAGATCGAGTGTCGTGGCACCCAGCACGATCTTCTCTTCCTTCATGTAGCGGAAGCCGCCCATGAGGGATTGCAGCACATTACCTTCTTCCATCGGCTGCTGCGGTACCGGTCGGATGAAGAGGCTCGCCAGCAGGGCGATGGCGACCATCACCAAAGCAGTCACATAGGCCACAAGCGGCGAGATGCCATAGAGCAAGCCACCGATGGCCGGACCGGCGATGGAGCAGAACTGCCAGATGGCGCTCGAGCAGCTGATCGCGGCACCGATCTCCTCGCGCTTCACCACGGTGGGGGCGAGGGCGCGCGAAGCCGGTGTCAGAAAGGCACGGCCGGCGCCGAGCAGGGCGAGCAAAGCGAGGATCGGCCAGATCTTCGACGTGCCATTGATAGCCACCAAAGTGATGCCGAGGATCGCCACGAATTCTACCAGCATGCAGATGGCGATGATGCGGCGGCGGGAATATCTGTCTGCGAAGGTGCCGGTCAGCATGACGAGGAGCAGCACGGGCAGGAACTGCACCAGCCCGACGAGGCCGAGATCGAAGGGGTCGCGTGAGATGTCGTAAATCATCCACGCCACCGACACGGTCAGGATCTCGGCCGCCAGGGTGGAGAAGAAGGCGTTGGTTTCCAGAAACAGGAAATCCCTGTTGCGCAGCACAGAGATCATGGTGGGCTTGGCGGTCATCCGGGGAACTCGATCTGGCGATGCCGACGGAAAAGGAACGAAGCCGGCCGGCGCGTATTGTGATCTATTGGCCGCGTGGGCGGAAGTCCCCATCCGAGCGCCTGCCCTGAAAGACAGCGACCTCATGCACCATCCGTCCCGACCCACGGCGCCAATCTGGCTGAAGCTTGGCTACAGCCTGTTCGTTGCCATCCTCGTGCCGGTCTATCTGGTGGATTATGGTCCCACGAACTTTCTCTATTTCTGCGACGTGGCGCTGCTGCTCACCATCATCAGCCTGTGGTCGGGCAATATGCTGTGGGCTTCCGCCGGAGCGGTCGGCATTCTGCTGCCGCAAGCGATTTGGATGGCGGATTTCATCGGTAACGCGGTCGGCATGCCGCTCACCGGCATGACCGCCTATATGTATGACGGGGCGCTGCCGCTCTTCACGCGCTTCCTGTCACTGTTTCATTTCTGGCTGCCGCTGCTGCTGCTCTATCTGGTCTGGCGCTTCGGCTATGACAGGCGGGCGATCTGGCTATGGTGGCCGCTGGCGACCGCCCTCATGGTGGTGAGCTATCTCTATGTGCCCCCACCCCCGGCGCCGGCCGACAATCCGGGCCTGCCGGTCAATGTGAATTACGTCTATGGCCTGGGTGACGCGGCACCCCAGGATTGGATGCCGGCGGATTTGTATTTCGTCCTGGCGCTGGTGGCGTTGCCGGTCGTGGTGTTGTGGCCGACGCATTTCCTCCTGCGCCGGTTGTTTGCGCCGCCGCAGGCGGGGACACGCCGGTTGTTCAGCTAGACACCTGCCAGCTTGACCATTCCGCCCGGACGCCGTTGGTTGGGTTTCCAGTGTGCCGTCGCTCTGCACTTCCACCGGCTATCATGGCAGTGTGCCGGGCAGATTCCCGGTCACCGGTCGGTTGATGCGTAATGTTAAAAAACTAACATTTTCCGATTGACGGTGCATCGCTCGGTGGCGCAGTCTGGCTTGCTCGTCCATGCGAGAACCGCCGCCAAGGCGACCGGCATCGGGCGCCAAGCCGTCAGGGAGAAGCCGCATCCATGTCGACCCGCAAGACAGAGCGTGCGAACGCGCTGGCCGACGCCCTTGCCCGGCGCGGTGTGCTGCATCTGCGCGATGCGGCGGCGTTGCTCGGCGTCTCGGAGATGACCGTGCGGCGCGATGTGAGCGCCATGCCCGACCGCTTCGCCTATCTCGGCGGCCATATCGTCAGCGCCGATGACATTGCCGGTGGTTATGAGCTGGGCCGCGAGGCGGACAGCCATGCCAATGCCAATGCGCGCGCCTGCGCCCATGCCCTCAAGCTGATCAAGCCGGACGATACCGTGTTCATCGATTGCGGCTCGACGCTCGATCATCTGGCCCAGCAAATACCGGCGGAACTGAACATCACCGTGATCTGTTATTCACTGAACGTCGCAGAGCGTCTGGCACAAAAACCGCACATCAGGATGATCATGCTGGGAGGAATTTATCACCCGGCCTCGGCCACCTTTTCCAGTGGCGACTGGCTGGAGCCGCTGGGTCGGTTCGGGATCAACAAGGCGTTCATCTCGGCCGGCGGCGTCGATGTGGAGCGCGGTGCCAGCTGCTCGCATTTCCACGAGGTGCCGATCAAGCAGAAGGCGATCGCCAGCTCCCAGGAGAGCCATCTGGTGGTGGATGCGAGCAAGTTCGGCACCATCAAGCCGGCCTATTTTGCGCGGCTCTCCGATTTCCGCTCGATTATCACCGAAGACGGGGGAAAGGCGCCCGAAGCCTGAGGACAGGGCAGCAGCCCAGGCTTGACGGCCTGTGGGCTCGATGTCATAAAGTGATCAGAATTTGATAGAATAGTAACAAGCGCCGGAAAACGACGCGTAGGATGGGAGGAAACCGCCAGGCTGGCCTACGGGGCTGCCGGACGCCTTTCGTCTGCCGCTTGCCCCGCGCTTTTCGCAAACGGTGTCGGCATGGCTGATCTCAAGATCGCGCCCATCGGTGGGTCCCACCCAATTTATCGCACGGGGCATAATATTGTCGCGCGCAATGTGGCGATGCCGCTCGATCTCGGCTGGGTGCAGGGTGTGCGCGTCAACCTCTCCGCCGCCGAACGGCGGGTGGCGAGCCTGCCCGGCCGCCGCACCGTGAAGAAGGACGCCCATGCTGCCTGGCTGCTGAAGGCCATCACCTGCATCGACCTCACCACCTTGAACGGCGACGACACCGTTGCGCGCGTGCAGCGCCTGTGCGCCAAGGCGAAGTCGCCGGTGCGCACCGACATTCTGCAGGCGCTCGGCATGGCCGATCGCGGCCTCACCACGGGCGCCGTCTGCGTCTATCACCGCTTCGTGGTGACAGCCGTCGAGGCGCTTGCTGGATCGGGCATTCCGGTGGCGGCGGTATCGACCGGATTTCCGGCAGGCCTCGTGCCCCATGACATCAAGCTCAAGGAAATCGAGGCGTCGGTCAAAGACGGCGCGCAGGAAATCGACATCGTCATCACCCGCGAACATGTGCTGACCGGCAATTGGCAGGCGCTTTATGACGAGATGCGCGATTTCCGCGCCGCCTGTGGTGACGCGCATGTGAAGGCGATTCTCGCGACCGGTGATTTGAAGACCATGCGCAATGTGGCGCGGGCTTCGCTCGTGTGCATGATGGCTGGCGCCGATTTCATCAAGACCTCGACCGGCAAGGAAGGCGTCAACGCCACCCTGCTGGTGACGCTGATCATGATCCGCATGATCCGCGAGTATCAGGAGCGCACCGGCTTCAAGGTCGGCTACAAGCCGGCCGGTGGCATTTCAGCGGCGAAGGATGTGCTCAACTACCAGTTCCTGATGAAGGAGGAACTGGGCCGCGACTGGCTGGAGCCGACTCTCTTCCGCATCGGTGCCTCAAGCCTGCTCGCCGACATCGAACGCCAGCTCGAACATCATGTGACCGGCCGCTATTCGGCCTATAACCGGCATGCCGCAGGATAAAAGAATGAGTGTCGCCCGCTATTTCGACGAGATGTCCTATGGTCCGGCGCCGGAAGCCGATACCGAGGCGCGCGCCTGGCTGAAGCGCCATGAGGCGGGCTTTGGCCATTTCATCGGCGGAACCTTTGTGACGCCGGAAGGCGGCCAGTATTTCGATGCCGTCGATCCTTCGACCGGCAATATTCTCGGCCGTGTGGCGCAGGGCGGGGCAGACGATGTCGACAAGGCGGGCGCTGCCGCGAGGAAAGCGCAGGGACCCTGGGCGAAGCTCCCCGGTCATGCCCGGGCGCGGCATCTTTATGCGCTGGCCCGCGCGGTGCAGCGCAATGCGCGACTGCTCGCGGTGGTCGAGGCCATCGATAACGGCAAGCCCATTCGCGAGACCCGCGATATCGACGTGCCGCAGGTGGCGCGGCACTTCTATTACCATGCCGGCTGGGCACAGCTGCAGGCGAGCGAGTTTGCCGATCAAGTCCCGGTCGGTGTCGTCGGCCAGATCATCCCGTGGAATTTCCCGCTGCTCATGCTGGCCTGGAAGGTGGCGCCGGCCCTGGCGCTCGGCAACACGGTCGTGCTGAAGCCGGCGGAGTTTACCTCGCTCACGGCCCTGCTGTTTGCCGAGATCGCCACCGAAGCCGGGCTGCCGGCGGGCGTCCTCAATGTGGTGACCGGCGACGGCAGCACGGGGGCTACCCTCGTCGGCCACGGCGGCATCGACAAGATCGCCTTCACTGGTTCCTCCGAAGTGGGCAAGCTGATCCGCGAGAAGACCGCCGGGTCGGGCAAGTCGCTGACCCTGGAACTGGGTGGCAAGTCACCCTTCATCGTGTTCGATGACGCCGATATCGACGGCGCCGTCGAAGGTGTCGTGGATGCGATCTGGTTCAACCAGGGCCAGGTCTGCTGTGCGGGCTCCCGCCTCCTGGTGCAGGAAGGCATCGCTGAGACATTTCTTGCGCGTCTCAAGCGCCGCATGGCGACTCTGCGTGTCGGCATGCCGCTCGACAAATGCATCGACATGGGTGCGATCGTGGCGCCGGTACAATTGGAGCGCATCAAATCGCTGGTGGCGACCGGCGTCGCCGAGGGCGCCGAACTCTTCCAGCCCAATATCGACCTGCCCAAGGGCGGCTCCTTCTATCCGCCGACCCTGCTCAGCAATGTTCACACGGCGGCTACCGTGGCGCGGGAAGAGATCTTCGGCCCGGTGCTGGTCTCGATGACCTTCCGCACGCCGGATGAGGCGGTGATGCTCGCCAACAACACGCGCTATGGACTTTCCGCCAGTGTGTGGAGCGAGACCATCGGCCTTGCCCTCGACATCGCCCCCAAGCTGCAGGCGGGTGTGGTGTGGATCAATGCCACCAACCTGTTCGATGCCGCGGTCGGTTTCGGCGGCTACCGCGAATCCGGCTATGGCCGCGAGGGTGGCAAGGAAGGCGCCTTTGAATATCTGAAGCCGAAGGCCTGGAGCGGGCGCAAGGCACGTGTTGTCAGCGAAGCGGTGGCGGAAGAGGTTGCGGTTGGCGGCTTTGACATGCCGGCGCTCGACCGTACGGCGAAGCTGTTCGTCGGCGGCAAGCAGGCGCGCCCAGACGGCAATTATTCGCGCGCCATCCTGTCGCCCAAGGGTGTGAAGGTTGGCGAGGTGGGCGAGGGCAATCGCAAGGATATCCGCAACGCAGTGGCGGCTGCGCGCAGCGCCGAAGGCTGGGGCAGGGCGACCGCGCATAACCGGGCGCAGATCCTCTATTACCTCGCTGAAAATCTCTCTGCCCGCGCCGCGGAGTTCGCTGGCCGCATCGCCGCGATGACCGGTGTCTCCAAGGCAAAGGCGGAAGCCGAAATCGAGGCCTGTATTTCACGCCTGTTCAGCTATGGCGCCTGGGCCGATAAATTCGAAGGTACAGTCCACACCCCGCCACTGCGCGGCGTCGCCCTGGCGATGAACGAGCCCATCGGCGTCGTTGGCGTGATATGTCCCGATGAAGCACCGCTGCTGGCCTTCATCTCGCTGGTAGCGCCCCTTATCGCCATGGGTAACCGCGTGGTTGCGGTGCCGTCGGAACGGCATCCGCTGGCGGTCACCGATTTCTACCAGATCATCGAGACATCCGATGTGCCGGCTGGCGTCATCAACATCGTGACGGGTGCCGCCAGGGATCTCACCAAGACACTGACCGAGCATGATGATGTCGATGCGCTGTGGGTGTTCGGGACGAAGGAAAATGCGACGCTGGCCGAAAAGCTGTCGGTTGGGAATCTGAAGCGCTTGCTGGTCGATCACGGATTGCTGACGGATTGGTTCGACGGGCAAGCGGCCGAAGGGCCGATCCTGCTGCGCCATGCGGTGCAGGTGAAGAATATTTGGATTCCCTATGGCGAGTGAATAGAGTGACCGAAGCAAGCGGTCACTGAGAGCCGTGGATGCCAATTGAGGGGGAGGAGTAAACCGTGCTGAAGAACATCGATCCGCTGTTGAATGCGGATATCCTCTATGCGTTGCGTGCCATGGGACATGGCGACCGACTAGTCCTGTGCGATACCAATTTCCCGGCGGATTCGATCGCACGCCAGACGCGCCTTGGCCATCTGCTGCGCATTGACAACACGACGACCGCCGAAGCCGCGCGCGCCCTTCTCTCGGTAATGCCGCTCGACACTTTTATTCCCGATGCGGCGATGCGCATGGAGATTGTCGGCGCGCCCAAGGAAGTGCCGCCGGTGCAGCAGGACGTGCAGGCCGAGATCGACCGGGCTGAGGGCAAGTCCTGGCCGCTGGTGCCGATCGAGCGCATGACCTTCTATGAACTCGCCAAGAAATCCTATTGCGTCATCGCGACAGGCGAGCGGCGCTTCTATGGCTGCTTCATGTTCACCAAGGGCGTCATTCCGCCCGATGCGCGGTAATCACTGATGAGCATGCAACAGGAAGGTGTCGTCATCCTGGGGATCTTTGTCGCCGATCTCGCCTTCATGGGCGACCGGATGCCGAAGATCGGCGAGACCATCGCCGGCTCCGGCTTCAAGATGGGACCGGGCGGCAAGGGATCAAACCAATCGGTGGCGGCAGCGCGGGCCGGCGCCAAGGTGACGTTCATCTCCAAGATCGGCCGCGATGCTTTCGGCGAGATCGCGCAGAAGACCTGGAAGGATGAAAGCATCAACGCCCAGGTCGGAATCTCCGAGACCGATCCAACCGGCGTTGCCTTCATCTATGTGAACGACAAGACCGGCGAGAATGCGATCATCGTCTATCCGGGTGCCGCCGGAACCCTGTCGCCGGCCGATGTCGACGCGGCGGCGGCACAGATCCGCGGCGCCAAGGTTTTCGTGACGCAGTTGGAACAGCCCGTGGCGGCAGCGCAGCGGGCCCTCGAGATCGCGAGGGCGGCGGGCGTCATCACAATCTTCAACCCGGCGCCGGCCGAACCCTTTCCGGCAGCATTGTTTCCGCTGTGCGACTACATCGCGCCCAATGAGAGCGAAGCGGCGGCGTTGGTCGGCTTTGCGCTCGACAGCCTTGATGATGCGCGCCGCGCCGGCGACGCCATTCTCGCGAAAGGTGCCAGGAATGCGCTCATCACGCTGGGTGAACGGGGTGCCTTGTTGCATTCCAGCACCAGTTCGATCCACGTTCCGGCAGTCGCGGCCGGCACGGTGATCGACACCGCCGGCGCGGGCGATGCCTTTGTCGGTGGCTTTGCCGCTGCAATTGCCGATGGCACGGCGCCCGCCGACGCTGTACGCTTTGGTTGCACGGCCGCCGGCCTCTCCGTCACCAGGCGGGGCACGGCGCCGGCAATGCCGTCGCGGGCCGAAATCGACGCGATGCTGGCAGTCGGAAAGTGATTGGGTAAGCAGGATGCGCAACGATCCGATCAAGTATTTTTTCATCTGGCCGGCGCTTCTGGTGGTGCTGGCAATTGCGATCTTTCCGCTGATCTATTCGCTCACCACCAGTTTCATGAGCTTCCGCCTGGTGCCGCCGACACCGCCACGCTTTGTCGGTCTCGAGAATTACGGCAACCTGCTCATCAATCCGCGTTTCTGGCAGGTCACCTGGACCACCAGCATCATCGCCTTCGTCTCGGTTGTGATCCAGTATGTGCTGGGCTTCGCGGTCGCGCTCGCCCTCTTCGCAAAGGTGCCGGGCGAAAAACTCTTCCGCGTCGGCTTCCTGCTGCCGATGCTGATCGCCCCCGTGGCCGTCGCCCTCATCGCTCGCCAGATCTTCAACCCGACGGTGGGCCCGCTCAACCACTTCATGACGGCGCTGGGCTTTCCCAACCTGCCCTTTCTCACCGAAACACATTGGGCGATCGGCGCCCTCATCACGGTCGAGGTGTGGCAGTGGACGCCGTTCATCATCCTGATGCTGCTGGCCGGCCTTGCGACCTTGCCCGATGATGTCTACGAGGCGGCTGCGCTGGAGAACGCTTCGTCCTGGCGACAGTTCTGGGACATCACTTTTCCGATGATGCTGCCGATCTCGGTCGCCGTCGTGTTCATCCGCCTCATTGAGAGCTACAAGATCATCGACACGGTGTTCGTCATGACCGGTGGCGGGCCGGGCATTTCAACCGAGACCTTGACCCTGTTCGCCTATCAGGAAGGGTTCAAGAAGTTCAACCTCGGCTATACCTCGGCCCTGTCGTTCCTGTTCCTGATCGTCATCACGGTGATCGGCGTCGTCTATCTCGCGATCCTCAAACCCTATCTGGCGAAGCATCGATGAGCATCCGCACTCTCAAAGGCGCGCCGCGCCACTTCGCTTTGCTCGGCTGTCTGCTCTGGGCATTGTTCACCTTGTTCCCGCTTTACTGGGTGGCGGTGACCTAGTTCAAGACGTCGATCTCGGTGGTGGGTGGTGCCACCTACATTCCCTTCGTCGATTTCGAGCCGTCCTTGCAGGCTTGGCGGGAGCTGTTTTCCGGCGAGCGCGGCGAGTTCTTCAACAATGTCATCGCCTCGACCGTGATCGGCCTTTCATCCGCGGTACTGGCGACGGCAATCGGCGCGATGGCCGCCTATGCGCTGGTGCGGTTCCCCTTCAAGGTCAAGCTGGCCTCGGGTCTGGCCTTCTTTTTTGTGGCGCTGAGCGGCTATCTGCTGGGGCATTACGTGCTGGGTTTTGGTCGGGCCGCCTCGATGCTGATCGCCTTCATCGTGGCCCTGGTCGTGTCATTGGTGACCAACCGCCTCAAGGTGCCGGGGCCGGTGATGGGCAATGAGGACATCATCTTCTGGTTCGTCAGCCAGCGCATGTTCCCGCCCATCGTAACGGCCTTCGCGCTCTTTCTCATGTACACCGAAGTGGGCCGCATGGGTTTCAAGCTGGTCGACACCTATGTCGGGATGGTGCTGGCCTATATCGCCTTTTCGCTTCCCATCGTGGTGTGGTTGATGCGCGATTTCTTTGCCGCCCTGCCGCTCGAAGTGGAAGAGGCGGCGATGGTCGACAATGTGCCGAGCTGGCGCATCTTCACCGGCATCGTGCTGCCGATGTCGGTGCCGGGCCTCATCGCCACCTTCATGATCACGCTCGCCTTCGTCTGGAACGAGTTCCTGTTCGCGCTCTTCCTCACCAATGCCAAATGGCAGACCTTGCCCATTCTCGTCGCCGGCCAGAACAGCCAGCGCGGCGATGAATGGTGGTCCATTTCCGCAGCTGCCCTGGTTGCCATCATTCCGATGATGATCATGGCGGCACTCTTGAGCAGGCTCATGCGGTCCGGCCTGCTGCTCGGGGCCATCAAGTGATCGCCCCTGCCCAAGAATTTTGATGACCGACGTTTGTCAAAAAAATCATCAACCAAGCCAACCAACAACTAAGAGAGAGAATGGGAGTCATAACATGAGGAAGATGCTGCTCGGAGCGACGGCGATGATTGCGCTGTCGTTCACCTTGAGTGCCTGCGGCGAGGAGAAGAAGGAAGAGGCGGCAGCCGCTTCCAACACCACCGCGACCACTGAAGCCGCCCCCGCACCCGCGGCCACGGAAGCCACCAACCAGACGGCGGCGGCTCCGGCAACCGGTGCGTGCCAGCCGGATTATACGGGTGTTACCCTGACCGCTGCCTCGCAGACTGGCCCTTACATCGCCTCGGCGCTGCAGACGGCGGGCGAAGCCTGGGCCAAGAAGACCTGCGGCAAGGTCAATGTGGTCGAGTTCCCCTGGTCGGAACTCTATCCGAAGATCGTGACCTCGCTCTCGTCTGGCGAAGCCAATTTCGACGTGGTGAGCTTCGCCCCGGCGTGGTCGCCTGATTTCACCGACTATCTCTCGGAAGTGCCCGAAGCGATGCGCAAGGGTGCTGCCTGGGATGACATCGCGCCGATTTACCGCGAGCAGCTGATGGTGTGGAACGGCAAGACGCTGTCGCAGACCATCGACGGCGACGTCCATACCTATACCTACCGCATCAACCTGTTCGAGGATCCGAAGGAGAAGGAAGCGTTCAAGGCCAAGTATGGCTACGACCTCGCCGTACCGCAGGATTGGAAGCAGTATCTCGACATCGCCGAATTCTTCACGCGCCCGGACCAGGGCCTGTGGGGCACGGCGGAAGCCTATCGTCGCGGTGGCCAGCAATTCTGGTTCTTCTTCAGCCATGCGGCGTCCTACACCAACATCCCCGGCCAGAAGGGCGCCATGTTCTTCAATCCGGAGACCATGGATGCGGAAATCAACAATCCGGGCTGGGTGCGCGGGCTTGAGGAATATGTGAAGTCCTCGAAGCTGGCGCCGCCCAACGCGCTCAACTTCTCGTTCGGCGAAGTGAACGCGGCCGTGGCCGGTGGCCAGGTGGCCCAGTCGATCGGCTGGGGTGACACGGGTGTCATCGCCGCCGATCCGAAGCAGTCGAAGATCTTCGGCAAGGTCGGCTCCGCCATACTGCCGGGCGCTTCCGAGATCTGGGACTACAAGACCAAGGAATGGAAGAAGTTCGATCACGTCGTCAAATCGCCGTTCATGGCGTTCGGCGGCTGGCAGGCGGCAGTTCCGTCCTCGTCCAAGAACCAGGAAGCGGCCTGGAACTATATCGAGTTCCTCTCCAGCCCGGCGGTTTCGGGACAGGCGGCGATCACCGGCGGTACCGGTGTGAACCCCTACCGCATCTCGCACACGACCGATCTTGCGCTGTGGTCGAAGCTGTTCAGCGAACGTGAGGCCAAGGAATATCTCGCCGGCCAGGCTGATTCGCTGGCTGCCGAGAACGTGGTCCTCGACATGCGTCTGCCGGGCTACTTCTCCTATACCGAAGTCGTGGAGATTGAGCTCTCCAAGGCTCTGGCGGGTGAAGTCACTGCCCAGCAGGCGCTCGATACCGTTGCCGCGGAATGGAATCGTCTGACCGACGAGTTCGGCCGTGACAAGCAGTTGGCCGCCTATCGCGCTGCGATGGGTCTGCCGGCGAAGTAAGGTTGACCAGATCCCGCCCCGGCTCCTGGCTGGGGCGGGATCATCTTTCGCATCATAGAAGAAGCATGCCATGTCCCGCGTAAGCCTCGAACGCATCACCAAATCCTTCGGCGACGTCACGGTCATCCCGCCGCTCGATCTGGAAATCGCCTCGCGCGAATTCGTCGTCCTGGTCGGGCCGTCCGGTTGCGGCAAGACCACGACCTTGCGCATGATCGCGGGGCTGGAAACGGCAAGCTCGGGTTTGATCAAGATCGGCGACCGCGACGTCACCAATCTGCGGCCGGGCCTTCGGAACTGCTCCATGGTGTTCCAGAACTACGCGCTCTATCCGCATATGACGGTGGCCGAGAATATCGGCTATGGCATGCGGGTGCGCGGCACCTCGAAGAATGAAATCGAGACGGCGGTGAAGAATGCCGCCCGCATCCTCAATCTCGATCCCTATCTTGAGCGGCGCCCCAAGCAGCTTTCCGGCGGCCAGCGCCAGCGCGTCGCCATCGGCCGCGCCATCGTGCGCAACCCGGACGTGTTCCTGTTCGACGAGCCGCTCTCCAATCTCGATGCCAAGCTGCGCATCGAGATGCGCACCGAGATCAAATCGCTGCATCGGCGCCTGCAGACCACGGTAGTCTATGTGACCCATGACCAGGTCGAAGCCATGACCATGGCCGACCGCGTCGTCGTGATGAATGGCGGCCGCATTGAGCAGGCGGCCGACCCGATCACGCTCTATGAAAAGCCCCGCAACCTGTTCGTGGCGGCCTTCATCGGCGCGCCCAGCATGAATTTCATCGAGGGCGAACTCATTGCCGGCGATGGCGGCTTGAGCTTCCGTGCCGCCGGCGTGAACATCCCGATTCCGGCTGCGCGCCAGGGAGCCTATGCGCCCCATGTCGGCGCCAAGGTGGTGGCCGGCATACGGCCTGAACATACCGTTTCCGGCGGGCGACCCCTGCCGACGATCGAATTGAAGCTGCGCGACGTCGAGCCGCTGGGGCCCCACACGCTCCTTATCGGCACCGCCGGCGGCGCCCCCTTCACCGCCCAGGTCGCCGCGCAGACCAAGGCAGCGGCAGACGACACCGCCCTCATTCCGATCGACGCCGAAAAGATGCATCTCTTTCTCAAAGAGAGCGGCGCCGTCATCCCGGTCTAGCCCCGCAGATTGCCGTTGCCATAGACGCGGATCCAGTCCGGGGACCGGTGCAGTTCGGCACCACGCCGTTCGTCGGTTGCGCCGCGGGCGGTGCCCCGGTCGCTCCTTATATGGAGCGCTGGTGACGAACTCGGTCCTGCTCTCCCGTATGCCGCGCTTCCTGCTGCCTTTTTGCCTGACCCGCCACCGAGCGAATGAGCCCGGCGTCGGGGCGCCCGGCCAGCATCGCCTGTTTAGCGCCTGAAAAGGCCTGATTTTGTCATCCTAAGATATAGTTTAAGTCATTGATATGTCATGCAATTGATATATGTTATTGCGGTGCAGCAAAAAAGCCCTTGATTTCGTGTCGTGACTGCCTCATATAGACCTTCAGATTGTGCACTGCACAACAAAAAAACACTTTCTCTAGAACCGCTTTTACTGAGGAGACGCCACCATGGCCAAATCCAAGACCACTTTTGAGACCGTCACCCCGACCCCGGCCTTCCCGGATTTCACCAAGATGGACTTCACCAAGATCCAGGCCGATTTCGGCAAGTGGTTCGGTGACTACACGAAGACCTTCGCCAACGGCAAAGCCGGCCTCTTCGATTTCGAAGGCGTCGTTGCCGCCCAGAAGAAGAACTTCGAAGTTCTGACCGCCGCCAACCAAGCCGCCTTTGAAGGCGTCAAGGCCGTTGCGCAGCGCCAGGCCGAGATCGCCCGCAAGGAGGTTGAAGAGTTCGGCAAGGTCGCCAAGGAACTGGTCGAGCCGGCCAGTGCCGAAGAGAAGCTCGTGAAGCAGGCCGAACTGACCAAGGCTGGTTTCGAGCAGGCCGTTGCCAATGTGCGTGAGATCACCGATCTCGTGCAGAAGTCGAACACCGAAGTCGCCTCGCTGATCCAGGGCCGTTTTGTCGCCCAGATCGACGAAGTGAAGGCGGTTCTCGCCAAGGCCGCGAAGAAGTAAACTCCGCTGCTGCTATCAGCGCCGGCTGCTTTAGCCGCGCCGCTCAACCGCCCGGTGTCGCAAGATGCCGGGCGGTTTTGCTTTTGGGGGTAGACCGGGGCCGCCCCTCTAGCTCTCTCCTTTAGGGGAGGCCGGGGCGGGAGATGGATCGAACGCAAAGAAAAAGGCCCGGGATATTGCCATCCCGGGCCTTTGATTTTTCAGCGGATCAACCAGCTCAGTGGAGCCTTGTGTCGACTTCCTTGATGGCCGCATCGACCAAGGCTGCCGCCCGGGCATCGTTGAGGCTGCCGACGATCAGCCTGCGGGCTGCGGCGGTCGCGACATCGACCGCCTCGCGGCGGACTTCGGCGATGGCGGCTGCTTCGGCCTGGGTGATTTTTTCCAGCGCCAGTTTCTCGCGGCGGGCGAGGGCCGCTTCAAGATTGGTGGCGGCATCCTGCGCCTGGCGCTTTGCCACGGCCTTGGCGGTTTCGATGATTTCGGCCGCCTCGCGCAGGGCATCCTTCTGCTTGCGCTGGTATTCGCCGAGAAGGGCCTGGGCCTCGTCCTTCAGCTTCTGCGCCTCATCGAGATCGGCTTTGATCTTGATGGCGCGCTGGTCGAGCATCTGGACGAGCGCCTTCCAGATCTTCGGGCCGGCGAAGGCCAGGAAGATCAGGCCGCCGACATTGACCCAGAAATGCGGGTCGGCCATCATGCCGATTTCATGTTCGACTTCCATCACGCACGCTCCTTCACGATGGCATCGACCGCGGCGCCCGCCGCAGCCTGATCCACACCGGCACCGGTCAGCTTGCCCGCGATGCCGGCGGCCAGATCCGTGGCAATCGCCTTGACTTGGGCCAGGGCCTCGGTCTTGGCGGCCTTGATGCGGCCTTCGGCGACACTGGTCTGCTCGGCGAGGCGCTTGGCAAATTCGACCTCGCGCTTGGCGGTCTCGGCGGCGATCTCGGCGCCGGCCTTGGCGAGTTCGGCCTGGGCCGCCGCCTTGGCATCGGCCATCGCCTTTTCGTAGGCCAGGAGCACGTTGGCGGCTTCGGCGCGCAGCTGTTCCGCCTTGGCGAGATTGCCCTCGATGCGCTCGGCGCGCTGGTCGATGATCGCCGCCACCTTGGGCAGGGCCAGCTTCGACATCAGCAGATAGAGCGCCACGAAGGTCAGGATCAGCCAGACCAGCAGCGGCGAGAATATGGCGGGATCGAATTGGGGCATCATCCCCTCCCAAATCTTCTAACTGAGATTACGAACCGGCCGGCTTCTGAAAATGAGCCGGCCGGTCGCAAGATCGCAACGTTCTTAGAGGTCGTCCGTTCTGGCCTTAGCCGAACAGGATGATCATGGCGATGACGAAGCCGAACAGACCGGTGGCTTCGATCAGCGCGAAGGCAAGCATCGGGTTGACCTTCAACTTGCTCTGGGCTTCCGGGTTGCGGAACGCACCCTCCATGTAGCTGCCGAACAGGGTACCGAGACCGATACCAGCGCCACCGAGGGCGAGTGCCGCAATACCGGCGCCGATCATTTTCGCGGCTTCGAGTTCCATGATGGATGTCCTTTCTTGGGATTAAAACGTTGCTTGGTGTTGATGGAAGGGTTTTTCGCCTGCCGCCTCTAGTGCGCCAGGTGAATGGCGTCGTTGAGGTAGATGCAGGTGAGGATGGCGAACACATAGGCCTGCAGGAGGGCAACCAGCACCTCCAGCGCGAAGATCAGCGGGATGGCCGCGAGCGGAATGGCGCCCAGCGCGAAGAACAGGCCACCGAGACCCACCACGAAGGTGCCAAGGACGCCCAGCATGACATGGCCGGCCACCATGTTGGCGAACAGTCGGACCGAGAGGCTGATCGGGCGGATGAGATAGGAGATGATTTCCAGGGGGATCATCAGCGGCATCAGCCACATCGGCGCGCCGGCCGGGGCGAAATAGCTGAAGTAATGCGTGCCGTGCTTCACGAAGCCGACCACCGTCACGACGGTGATGACCATGAAGGCCAGCGCAAAGGTGACGATGATGTGGCTGGTGACGGTGATGGCGCCGAACAGGCCGATAAGATTGCAGCCCAGGATGAACATGAACAGCGAGAAGACCAGCGGGAAGAAGGCCTTGCCCTTGGGGCCGGTATTCTCTTTCAGCAGATTGGCGATGAATTCGTAGAAGAACTCAACCATGCCCTGGAAGCGACCCGGGATGATGGTGGCCTTGCTCATGCCGGCGACGATGAAGATCGTCACGAGACCGACCACCACCGCCATGATCAGCGAGGCATTGGTGAAGGAGGCATCGACGCCGCCGAGGTCCAGCGGCATCAGCGTCTTGATCTCGAACTGGGCGAGTGGTGAATGGGCGTCGGCCACGATGTCATCCCCGGTTGTTGCCGCCCGCGAACCTTGCCTGGACATGTGTCCTGGTCAGGCCCGAAGGGGCGACGCTTTAACGTTGATCCTTCTTGGAAGCTTCCAATTGCTCCATCTGCTTCGTCACGCGCATCACATTGAGGATGCCGCCGCCGAGGCCGAGGATCATGAAAACCAGCATCAACCAGGGGCGCGTGCCCAGCCATCCATCGATGACATAGCCCATCCCCAGACCGACCAGCAGCCCCGCCAGCAGTTCGATGCTGAGGCGGAAGCCATATCCCAGTGATGTACCCTCGCGGGCCAGGTCACCGGAATCCGATTCCCCGATCCGTTCCCGCGCTGCCTTCAGCTTCGCGTCGAACTGGTTCAGGTCACCGGGGTTCTGTTCGGTCATTGTCGCCGATCCTCAAGGTATCCCCCGAGCAACAAGCCGCTACCCCAGCCAATCGGAGGATCGGCGGAAGCGCGCGCAACATAGGCAAGGGGGGATAGGCTGTCAAGGCGATTTGAGGCATATTAACTGATTGAAAGATATTGCAAAAATTGGATTGTAGGGAGCCCTGCGACAGGGTCACGCGGATGCTGCCGGAATCGCTGCAGGAAAGGACGGGGCAAGGCATGACTGGCGTTGGCCAGCGACAGCCGCAGCGACGCACCGAACCTGCCGACCCATCAATAGCGCCGCCCTTGGCCGGGGCGCCGTTTTGCGACACCCTGCCGCCCTTGCGGGGAACGAATCGACCGGCCTGACTGAAGGGCCGAGGCGGAGATGATTTGAGAAAAATCGCTGCAATTGTCGTGGCTGCCATCATCTGTGTCGGCGGCATGGTCATTATGGTATTGGCCGGCATCCTCGCTGTGCTGATCACGGACCCATTCTCTCCGTTCTGGGCCGCCTTCGCGCCCTTGGGCCTTGCTGCGGCACTGTTCACCGCCTGGCTCATGGGTCGGGTCCCGTCCTGGCTCTATCCCGCTCATCCGAACGGCAAGCTCTGGACACGGATCGCCTGGGCCGTTTCCAGAGCTTGCCGTCAGCGGATTCTGGGGCTATGGGGTGGCCGATGTGCTCACCTCGCCCATGCACTGGCAGTAGGGGTGCATGGCGGCGCTGGGCGCGTTAATCTACGTCACCGCACCTGGGTCGGCCCGGTCGAACTGGCGGAAACGGAATAGGCCTTCATGAAATTCCAACGCGCTGGCGTGCTGGATGCGGCCATGGTCGAGGCCATGACGCATCTTGCCTATGGGAAGTGGGTTCCCGTCCTGGGCCGCCTGCCCAAGCCGATGACGGCGGATTACCGCGAGGTGGTGCGCCATCATGTGGTCGAACTGCTGGTCAACGATTCCGGGACTGTGGTCGGCCTGGTCGAACTGATTCCGCAGGCCGACCATTGGCTGATCGAGAATGTCGTCGTTGACCCGGCCGAGCAGGGCAAGGGCTATGGAAGCCGCCTCGTCCAGCATGCCGAGGAACTGGTGCGGGCAGCCGGTCTGCAACTTATCCGCCTCTATACCAACAAGCTTTTTGCCGAGAACATCGCCCTCTACCTCAAACTCGGCTATGGCATCGACCGCGAGGAACCGTTCAAGGGCGGGTTTCTCGTGCATATGAGCAAGGGGCTGGGCTAAGTCGTCCTCAATCCCCTGGCGTCGACTTACGATGCCGCCTTCAGATGCGCGATTTCCTGGAGATCCACCGATACCAGTTGGCTGACGCCGCGTTCCGCCATGGTGACGCCGTAGAGGCGGTCCATGCGGGCCATGGTCAGGCGATGGTGCGTGATGACCAGAAAGCGCGTGCCCGAGGCTTCGGCCAGTTCCTGAACCAGATTGCAGAAGCGCTCGACATTGGCGTCATCCAGCGGTGCGTCGACCTCGTCCAGCACGCAGATCGGTGCCGGGTTGACGAGGAACACGGCGAACAACAGGGCAAGCGCCGTCAGTGCCTGTTCGCCGCCCGAGAGCAGCGAAAGAACCTGGAGCTTCTTGCCGGGCGGGCTGGCGAAAATCTCGAGGCCGGCATCGAGCGGATCTTCGGCCTCGGTCAATTGCAGATGCGCCTTGCCGCCGCCGAAGAGGCGCGTGAACAGCGAGGTGAAATGGCCGTTCACCAGTTCGAAGGCAGCGAGCAGCCGTTCACGGCCTTCGCGGTTGAGTGACGCAATACCCTGGCGCAGGCGTGAGATGGCGTTGATGAGATCGGAGCGCTCGGTCTGCATGCCCGACAATTGCTGGTCGAGCTCGTTGGATTCGGTCTCGGCGCGCAGGTTCACGGGGCCGATATTCTCCCGTTCGCGCAGCAATTTGTTGAGGCGCTGTTCGGTCTCCTCGCGGCCCGGCAACCCCTCGCCGGGATCGAGTTCGGCCAGTGCCAGAACTTCTTCGGGCGAACATTCAAGCTTTTCGCGGATGCGTTCCGTGAGGGTCGCCGCCGCTTCCTTGGCCTGCTCGATGGCGGCCTCGGCCCGCACGCGCTGCTCGCGGGCTTCGATCAGCTTGTGTTCTTCACCCTTCAGGCCGCGATCAGCCTCATTGAGGGCAGTCTCGGCCGCAGCCAGCGCGTCGGCCGCATCGCGGCGCTTTTCCTCGGAGACTTCCAGGAGATCCATGAGGTCGCTGCGCTGCTGTGCAATCTCGCCAGGCAGGGCAGAGAGGCGCTCGATTTCCTGTTCGATATGCGCGCGGCGTTCGACCAGTTCGTCGAGATGGGCTTGCGCGCGCTGGCCACGCTGCTCCCAGGAGCGGAGTTCGTCGGCGATGGCGAGGAGGCGTGTCTGGCGCTGCTGCGCCTCGCGCTGCAGGCGATCAAGGGCGGAGCGCGCTTCGACGAGACGCGTCCGGCGCTCGGCCACTTCGGGACGCAATTCGTTGATGCGGTGGCGGGCGGTATCTAGATCCGGCAGTTCGGCGCGCTCGGCGGCCGCTGCTTCCAACTGGCCTTCGAGTTCGGCGATGTCGCCGGCAACGGCCTCGGCCTGTTCACCGACGGCGGCGAGGCGCGACTGCATCTGGGTCGCGCGCTGCTCGACGCGGGCGGCGGCATCGCGCGCAGCCCGCGCGGCGTTATAGGCCGCCTGCAGGGTCTGGCGCTGGCTGCGCTCGCGGTCGATGAGGTTTTGCGCTTCGTCGCGCGCGGTGCCGAACTGCGCTTCCACTTCCGAAAGGGCTGCCTCGGCCGCGCCCAGTTCATCATCAAGCTGGCGCAGGCGGTTGCGCTGCTTGAGGCGCGTGGCGGCGGCGGTTTCGGTGCCGGCGGCGATGGTGAAGCCATCCCAGCGCCACATCGCGCCGTCCTTGGAGACGAGGCGTTGGCCTTGCTTCAACTGCAGGCCGAGCGCCCGGCAGGAGGCCTCGTCGTCGACCACGCCGATCTGTGCCAAACGCCGACCGAGCGCTACCGAGCCGGTGACGAAACGCGACAGTGGCGCCGATCCCACGGGCAGGCCGGTGGCGTTGTCATCGGTATCGCCTTCGCGCCAATGCGCGGGGGCACCGAGATCGGCCGAAGCCTGAAGATCATCACCCAAGGCGGCGGCGAGAGCCGTTTCATAGCCGGGGGCCACGGTGAGACTGTCGATCATCGGCGGCCACATCTCGGAATCCGAGGTGGCGAAGATCGAGGAGAGCGCGTCGGCCTCGGCCTTCAGGCGCTGGCGCGCATCCTGGGCCTGTTGCAGCTGGGCGCGGGCATTGGTCTCTGCTTCGCCGGCAAGGCCGCGCTGGGCTTCGATCTCGGCGAGGATTGCCTGGGCTTCCTCAAGGGCTGCTTCGGCATCGGCGACGGCGGCGCGGGCACCTTGAGTCTCGGTATCGTTTTCGATCTCGGCGGAAAGACGCTGACGCTCGGCATCCACTTCCTGCGCGCGGTTGGCGAGGCGCTGGCGGCGCTGCACCAGTTCATCAAGGCGGCGGGTGAGGGCGTGAGCGCGGGCTTCGGCGGCGGCCAGATCCTGCGTGAGGCGGCCGAGTTCGGCTTCGCTCTCATCGACCTCGGCTTGTGCACCTTCGACGCGGCGCTGGGTTTCCTCGGAGATCGCAGCTTCTTCGCTGGCAGTCTCGGTGATGATGGCGCGTTCTTCGGAAAGGCGTTCGGCGGCGGCGACCGCATCGGTGGTGAGCGCCAATTCGCGGCCGTGATCGGCCTCGTTCTCGCGCAACTGACGGTCGGCGTCGGCGCGCGCCTGGGCGATGCGTTCTTCTTCCTTGTCGAGGGCGCCGCGCGCGATGGTCAGGCGCTGCAGTTCCGCGGCGGCCTCGGCTTCCGCCTGGCGGAGGCTGGGCAGGATCGTGGCGGCCTCGGTCTGCCGCGTGGTGGCGATGGCCGCGGCCGAGGTCAGCGAGACGACGGCGGTTTCCGCCGCCATCAGCGTCTTTTCGGAATAATACAGGCGCTGGCGTGCGTCCTGCCATTGGATGTGGAACAGGATCGCCTCGGCGCGGCGGATATGGTCCTGCAGGTTGCGATAGCGCGAGGCCTGGCGCGCCTGCTTCTTCAACTGGCCGAGCTGGCTTTCCAGCGTGATGATGACGTCGTCGAGGCGCGCGAGATTGGCTTCGGCGGCCTTCAAGCGCAGTTCGGCTTCATGTCGGCGGGTATGCAGGCCGGTGATGCCGGCTGCTTCTTCGAGCAGCGAACGGCGGTCGGTGGGCTTGGCGTTGACGATGGCACCGACGCGGCCCTGGCTCACCAGGGCGGTCGAATGGGCACCGGCCGAGATGTCGGCGAACAGCAGCTGCACGTCGCGGGCGCGGGCTTCCTTGCCGTTGACCTTGTAGGTCGAGCCTTCGCCGCGATCGATGCGGCGCGAGATTTCGAGGTCATCGCTGTCGTTGAACTGGGCGGAAGCGCGGCGATCGGCATTGTCGAGGGTCAGCACCACTTCGGCGACGTTGCGCGCCGGCCGGCTGCCGCTGCCGCCGAAGATGACATCGTCCATCTCGCCGCCGCGCATGCGCTTGGCCGAAGTTTCGCCCATCACCCAACGCAACGCCTCGACCAGGTTCGACTTGCCGCAGCCATTGGGGCCGACGATCCCGGTCATCCCGGCCTGAATCGACAGCTCCGTGGATTCGACGAAGGATTTGAAGCCGGTCAGGCGGACTTTGTTGAACTGGACCAAGGCAAGCGTTCCTTAACTGGCAGTGATCTTGGCTGGGATCTTAGTTGGCAGCGGGAGCGAGGGCGTCGAAGATCTTCTTGAATTCCTCGAACGATTTTTCGCCCTTGATGACGATGCCGTTGACCACGAAGGTCGGGGTCGATTCCACCTTGTACGCCTTGTCGGCATTTTCGGCCGAGGCAATGATCTTGTCCTTGATGGCCTGGTCGCTGAGGCAACCCTGGAAATCCTGGCCGTTGATGCCGGCGGCGGCGGCGATGACGGCCAAGGCCGGGCCGGAATTCTCGACGACCCAGGCCTGCTGCGTCGCGAACAGCTGGTCGACCATGCCCCAGTAAGCAAGTGGCGAGACGCAATGGGCCAGCATCGAGGCCTGGACGGCGGGACCGTTCAGCGGGAAGTCGCGCAGCACCAGCTTCACCTTGCCGGTGTCGATATACTGCTTCTTGATTTCCGGCAGCACCGTCATGTGATGGCGGGCGCAATGCGGGCAGGAGAGCGAGGAATATTCGATGAAGGTGATGGGCGCGTTGGCATCGCCCATGACCATGTCGCCTTCCTGGGCCTGGTTCATCGGGCTGTCGATCGGGGCGGGGAGGCCCGCCAGTGCCGGATTGTCGCTCGCGGTGGCGGCGGCGCTGGGACCGTAATGGGTCCAGGCATAAAAACCGCCGACACCGGCCAGGGCCAAAACCACAACACCGATCACGAGATTGCGCGCGTTCAACATCGCCTCCATTTCGGGGCCTCAAGAATGAGGCCCGATTTCGCCGCTATTTGGCAGGATTCAGAGGGGCTTGCAAGCAAGGGATCGGTGACCTGCCGGTGGGGCCGCTGCCACAATTGGAGAGTCGCCGCGTAAGCCGTTGGATTCTGGCGAGTCGCCCATTGTCCAGTCGGATTCTGCCTGCAGCCCAATGTTTCCGGGGCTTTAGGGACGCTTGGCCCGCGCCGCCCCGAGTCGCTGCAGGGCCTCGCGGATCTCCGGATCACTGACCTTTGAGAGGTCGAGGGGTGTAGCCGGTCCGGGTGCCGGGCGGCGCGCCTTGGGCGCGGCTTTGCGCCGGTCGCCGATCTCGATCTTGATTTCGGTGATGGCGGGATAGCCGAAATAGCGGGTGATGCGTTCCAGGATACGCGGCTTGAGATGCTGCACCTCCAGGCTGGCAGCCGAACTGGCGCGCAAGGTGAGGGTGCCACCCGCCACATTGGGGACGACACCGGAAGGAATAGCCGGGGTCGCGGCCTTCTCGCCCTTGGGTCTCGGCAGGCGCATCTTCACGGGGATGGCGAGGCGCGCGATCTCCTCGCCGACGATGGTGGGCCAGGCACCGATGAGGCCGGCCTCGGCAAAGCCCTTGCGGCCGAGGGCGAGCTTGGTGAGATTGGGGACGTTGCTGGCCAGGGCCGACAGCCGGTTGCGGCGTTCGGCTTCCAACCCAGGCTTCGGTTTTCTCTCTTGGTCGCTCATGGGCCTCAGTCTAAGGTCGCCCGCCATGACACGCAAATCCGGGCCGCCCAAACAAACACCATCGCCAGCATCTCAGCTTCTTGCCTGGTATGACCGCCACCGGCGGCACCTTCCCTGGCGCTCCGCCCCGGGCGAGCCCGCCGATCCCTATCATGTCTGGCTCTCCGAGATCATGCTGCAACAGACGACGGTGGTGACGGTCGGTCCCTATTACCGGGATTTCCTGAAGCGCTGGCCGCGCGTCCACGATCTGGCGGCGGCCCCGCTCGATGATGTGCTGACCGCCTGGGCAGGGCTTGGCTATTACGCCCGCGCCCGCAACCTCAAGAAGTGCGCGGAAGTCGTGGTGACGGATCACGGCGGCGTCTTTCCGGGTACCGAGGAAGGATTGCGCAGCCTGCCGGGCATCGGCCCCTAAACAGCCGCCGCCGTGGCGGCCATCGCCTTCGACCAGCCCACCACGATCCTCGATGGCAATGTCGAGCGCGTCATGGCGCGGCTGCACCGGGTGGCGACACCCTTGCCCAAGGCCAAGGAAGAATTGTGCAAGCTGGCGGCGCGCTTCACGCCACAACAGCGGCCGGGCGACTATGCGCAAGCGATCATGGATCTCGGCGCCACCATATGCACGCCGACGAAGCCCAAATGTATCTCATGTCCCTGGCGCGAGATCTGTGCGGCGCATGCGGCGGGCGACATGGAGGCCTACCCCAAGAAATTGCCCAAAGTGGCGCGGCCGCAGCGCTTTGGCCTCTGCTATGTGATGATCGACAAACAAGGCCGCATCGCGATCGAGAAACGCCCGGAAAAAGGTCTCCTCGGCGGCATGGTCCAGGTGCCGACCAGCGACTGGCTGGGGGATGCCTTCGACGAAGGCAAGGCTGATGAACTGGCACCCCTCAAGGCCAAATGGCGGCGGCTGGAAGGAAGCGTCACGCATGTCTTCACCCATTTCGCCTTGCATCTCGTGGTGTTCGCGGCGACCGCTGTGAAGTCCGACACGCGCTATCAGTGGATCGAGATCGACAACCTCGGGAACGTAGCGCTGCCGACCGTCATGCGGAAGGTCGTTGAGCATGGATTGGGGAAGTTGACCGAGCTGGGTGCCCGCGACGCTCGCGCGCCTATACTTTGAATGCCGCGATGATGCGGTGCCGGGCTTTGAAGGCGATGGCCCAGGCGACCATGGCAAGACAGGCGGCCACAAACATCGGCATGCGCAACCCTTCGCTCTCTGCCGCGAGGCCGATGAGAACGGTCCCGATGCCGCCGGCGATCCGTTGCAACAGGAATTGCGTGCTCATGACCCGGCCACGCTGCGTGTCGTCGACGGCGATCTGCAGCAACGAGATCGTGCCGGTCCGCCGGATTTCGCCGGCGATGCCATAGGCCACCATCGCGGCCAGGGCGGGAACAAGGCTCTCGGTCATCATCAGGACGGCCACCGCGACGGCGAAGGCGAGGAACGCCCAGAGGACCCGCAAAGGTGTCGCGCGCGAGGTACCACCCTGGGCCAACCACAACGCCGACAAGGTGGCGCCGAATCCCGCCGCAGCCATCATGGCCGACATGCCGTCGACACCCATCCCCAGAACGTCATCTGCATAGGCCGGCAGCATCTGATACATCGCGGCGGAAAGGGCGTCGCCCACCAGCATCAGGAGGAGCAGGGCGCTGATGCCGTGATGGCCGGTGATGTAGCGCAGGCCGTCGCCGAGATCGGCGCGGATGCTTTTGCCGGTCGGCGCCTGTGGTATGAAATCGGCGGGTGTCCGCAGGAAGGCGATCGAACCCAGATAGGCCGCATAGCCGAGCGCATTGACGGCAAAGGCAACGGCCACGCCATGATGCAGGATGATCCAGCCGGCCATAGCGGGTCCGGCGAAGATCGCCAGTTGCGTATAGGCCGAACTGACGGCAATGGCCGAAGACAGGCGGTCACGGGCCACGAAGCGCGGCAGCATGCCGAACAGTCCCGGCATGCTGAAACTGTGAATGAGGCCGTGCAGGAAGGCGAGGATGGCGATCGCCATGATCGTCAGGTGCCCTGAGAAGGCGAGGATCGCGAGGGCTGCGGCCTGGAGAAGCCCCAGCACATGGGTGATGGCCACGATGCGATAGCGGTCGTAGCGATCGGCAAGCACACCACCCAAGGGCAGAAAGATGATATTCGGGGCAATGTCGAGAATGGCGACGATCGCCAGCCAGGTCGTCGAATGGGTGAGTTCCCAGGTGGTCCAGGACACAGCGACCAACTGGATGAAGAAGCTCTGCCAGGAGACAATGGCGCCAATGGAATAGATGCGGAAATTCCGGTCCGCGAACGCTACCACGATGCCGCCAAGCGCCCGTTTCATCCCAGTTTCATCTCTGTCCCCCGGTCAGTCTCCAGGGCGCCGCCGGCCGCCTCAGTGCAGTTCCGCCCTCAGCTGCTGGCGATAATAATCGATCGGGATCAGCTGCCCTTCGCGCGGCACACACCAGAATTGCCAGCCGTTACAGGCGGGCGCGCCTTGCACGGCGGCACCCACCTGGTGGATCGAGCCGCGGTGATCGGATGAGATGAGAGTACCGTCGGCGCGCACCTTGGCGGTGAAGCGGCCGTTGGTGCTGGTGAGCACGGTGCCGGGCTCGAGCAGGCCGCGTTCGATCAGCCAGCCGAAGGGAATGCGCGGCTCTTCGCGCTTGGAGATGATCTGCAGCATTTCGCTTTCAGGAACCTGTTGTACTTTGGCGATGCGGGCGCGGGCCACTTTGATGTAGCCCGGATCGCGCTCAATGCCGATATAGCGGCGTCCTAATTTCTTCGCGACGGCGCCGGTCGTGCCGCTGCCGAAGAAGGGATCGAGCACCACGTCGCCGGGCTTGGTTGCTGCCATCATGATGCGATAGAGCAAGGCTTCCGGCTTCTGGGTCGGATGGCTCTTGACGCCATCCTCGCCCTTCAAACGTTCCGAGCCGCTGCAGATCGGCATCAGCCAATCGGAGCGCATCTGCAGATCATCGTTCAGCGTCTTCATCGCCTCGTAATTGAACTGGTAGCGGCTCTCGGCCGACTTGGCGCACCAGATCATGGTCTCATGGGCATTGGTGAAGCGACGGCCGCGGAAATTAGGCATCGGATTGGTCTTGCGCCAGATCACGTCGTTCAGCATCCAGTAGCCGAGATCCTGCAGCTTGGCGCCGACCCGGAAGATGTTGTGGTAGGAGCCGATCACCCAGAGCGAACCGTCTTCCTTGAGGACACGCCTAGCGGCCTTCAGCCAGGCTTCGGTGAACTTGTCGTAGGTGGCGAAATCGGCGAATTTGTCCCAGTCATTGTCGACCCCGTCGACACGGCTGTTATTCGGCCGGTGCAGCTCGCCGCTCAACTGAAGATTGTAGGGTGGATCGGCAAATATCATGTCGATCGACCGCTCAGGGAGCGAGTTCAGGGCTTCGATACTGTCCCCGCCGATGATGGAATCTAGGGGGAGAGTGGTGAGGTTTGTCTTCGGCGCTTTCTTTGTCATGACGCCGATCCTGAGTCACGCGACTCCGCGTGTCAACGAGAAAGTGTTATGAGTCAGTTGGTTATCGTAATGTTCTCAGATACAGGTCGAAATGACCTTCGGTGATGGGGGGTGATGCCATGGGTCTTGATGGCATCGAGATGGTGGGCTGTGCCATAGCCAGCATTGCGCTCCCAACCATATACGGTATGCGTCTCGGCCAGCTGACTCATGATCTTGTCCCGCTCCACCTTCGCGAGAATCGAGGCGGCGGCGATGGAGAGGGATTTGCTGTCCCCTTTGACGATGCAGGTGGTGTTGCAGGAAAGACCCGGCGCCAAGTTGCCGTCGACCAGCGCATGGCTCGGTTTTTGCGGAAGCGCGTCGACGGCGCGGCGCATGGCGAGCTGGCTGGCGCGCAGGATATTGATCGTGTCGATCTCGAGGACGCTCGCTTCGGCGATGGCGAAGATGGCGACTTCGCGCAGGGCCAGGGCGATCTCGCTACGCGCCTTGCCACTCAACTTTTTGGAATCATCGAGGCGCCGCAGCAGTTCCGGAGGTACTCGGTCAGGATCGAGGATGGCGGCACAGGCCAGCACAGGACCCGCCAACGGTCCGCGCCCCACTTCATCGACGCCGCAGATGATCTGCCCGTGCTGCAGTCCGGCAGCGATTTCATAAGACCAATCCGGCACGTCCGACGGCTCCCGGCCCTGATTGCCAGCATGGGCATGATTGCCAGCATGTCGGCCGCATCATGCTGGTGTGGCAGGGCAGCAGCAATCAAAATGGAGAGGCCACAGTGCATAACTACAGGTTGCTGCGGACCATGGCTTGCGACTAAAAAGAATGGTTGGATGGATACGTGGGAGGCCTGGTTGCAGCTGGTCGGATTTCGGCGATCCTTGCGGTGGGGGATTGCGCCGCTGGTGGTGTTTGTCATGGGATGATGGGTGGCGACTGGGCGGCAGCGCTCGAGCCCGTCCCCGTCGGCGCGACCCCGATCACGGATTTGGCGAAGCTCCGAGAAATCTATGCCGGCAATACCATGATCGGCGTCAATCGCTTCCCGGACCGGCCGGAGTTCAAATGGAGCGAGTATCAATGTCGCAACGGGCAGACACGCTGGGCATTCGACGGCAGGCTTTATCCAGGCCGCTGGAACATCCTGGACGGACATGTCTGCTTCGCCTATGACGACATCGCAGAAGGCACGATGTACTGCTTCGACGTTTATGATGACGGACGCGGTGGCTACAAACTGGTCGACGCGATGGAGCCTGACCTTGGCTTCGTCGTCTTCGTCAATCCACTGCCGGGCGATCCGCTCAACGTCCAGAAGCTCGACGGGGGCAGATGTGAGGATCCGACGAGTTGAGGGGTCGCATAGCGGCTGGTGGCGGTCATTGTGGCTGGTCCCGGCTCTGCTGTTGGCCTTGGGAGCCTGGGACGGGCGCGCCATCGCGCAGGATGCCGGCGCGGCGTGGCGCGATGCCG
This sequence comes from Dongia mobilis, assembly GCF_945906275.1. GTDB lineage: Bacteria > Pseudomonadota > Alphaproteobacteria > Dongiales > Dongiaceae > Dongia > Dongia mobilis_A. Next base: position 36,227 of record NZ_CAMDRA010000002.1, on the reverse strand, counting down.
TGGCGTTGCGCAATTTCTTCGCCGGCAACACGGTCTATGGCGCCAACCTTTATAAGGGTGCCGTCGACTTCAAATGGAGCGAGTATCACTGCCCGAACGGCCGCTCAGTCTATCTGCGGGGCAGCGATATCTACCGCGGCAGATGGTGGCTGGAGGGCAGCGAGATCTGCTACACCTATGACGAACTCGACCCCGGTGAACATTTCTGCTTCACCGTCTTTCCGCAAGGCGATGGTACTTATGACCTAGCCGGTCGCGGCGATCCCGACGCCGATGTCAGCTCCGTCACCATCCTGGGGCAGCTTGCCGGGGACCCGTTCAAGATCCAGAACCTGGTCGGCGGCACCTGCGAAGAATTATCAAGCTGAGATGATGCCTCACTCGCCTTCCGGCATCACCGCGCCATCTGGTGAGAGCAGGATGTTGCCGCTCTGGCCGCCCTTGGTGCCGGTCGCATGCCAGAAATTGTCGCAGCCCTTGCGCACGATCTTCACATCGCTGTAGCCCGCGGCCTGGAACCGAGTAACGGCCTGCTCCGCGGTCGAGCCGTCGATGATCTCGCCATTGACGCAATTGTTGCCGGGTTGGCTGAGATCGGTGGGCGCCGTGGGCAGGGCGTTTTCCGCCGTTGCCGGTCCGATGGTGATACCGGCAATCATGCCGGCCGAAAGGGCGATGGTTCTGAAGGTCGCGCGCATGATAGGCCTCGTGGGAAATTGATCTGTGGGGATAAACAGTCGGGCGAGGTGGTTGTTCCCCGTGCCTTTTCTACCCGAACAGGCTGAGCTGCGCCCGTTCCGCTGGTTTTTCCGGCCCGGCCATGCGGTCCGCCGGGATCCTGAACAAGCTGGTGTCGACATCCCAGCGATAACCGTTGAGACCGCAGCGTTTGGCCGCGGCCTGGACACGCTGGCGGATCAAGGTGGCATAGGGGCCACTGCCCTTCATGCGTTCGCCGAAATCCGATCTGTAGAGCGCGCCGTCGCGGCATTCGCGGACCATGTCGAGCACGCGCTTGGCGCGGAGCGGGTGATGGGCCTCGAGCCATTCGGTGAAAATATCCTTGATCTCGAGCGGCAGGCGCAGCAGCGTCCAGTTGACGCTGCTGGCGCCGGCCTCCGTTGCTGCCTCAATGATGTGCTCGATCTCGTGATCGGTGAGGGCCGGGATGATCGGCGCCACAGAGACGCCGACAGGAATGCCGGCAGCCCTCAACTGGCGGATGGCGTCGAGCCGCTTCTGCGGTGTCGAGGCGCGCGGCTCCATCACGCGGGCAAGATCGCGATCGAGGGTCGTGACGGACAGATAGACCTTGGCCAGTTTCTTCGCCGCCATCGGCGCCAATATGTCGATGTCGCGCGTGACGTTGGCTGATTTCGTCGTGATGCCGAGCGGATGGTTGTAGGCGGAGAGCACATGCAGGATCTCGCGCGTGATGCCGAAGCGCTTCTCGATCGGCTGGTAGGGATCGGTGTTGGCGCCCAAGGCAATGACGCTGGGCTTGTAGCCGGGTTTGCGCAGTTCCTTCTCAAGGAGCTTCGCGGCATCCGCCTTCATGTAGAGCCTAGTCTCGAAATCGAGGCCGGGTGAATGGCCGAGATAGGCGTGGGTCGGCCGCGCATAACAATAGATGCAGCCATGCTCGCAGCCACGATAGGGATTGATCGACTGGTCGAAGGGAATGTCCGGCGACTGGTTGCGGCTGATGATCGAGCGCGCATTGTCGAGGGCGATGGTGGTCTTGAGCGGCGGCAGATCGTCATCGGCGTTCGGCGCTGGCTTCCTGCCGGCAAGATTGACCGGTGCGCCATTGAAGGTGAGGCCGGAGAATGCATCGCCATGGGACCAGCCATCATCTTCCAGCGGCCGCTGGCCTGGCTCGAAACGGCCGGCGCGGTTGGTGACCGCGCCGCGCCCTTTGCGGGCCATCTGGGGTGGGGGAGAATCGTCGAAGGGATCGACGGGATCACGTTCGTAGCGCATGGCAAAATCGTGCCACGGCAAAGAGAACATTACAAGAACAAATACCGTTGGCGGACTATTTCAAATGTTCCGTCAGGCGCGGCATCAGTTCAACTAGATTGCAGGGCCTGTGGCGGTAGTCGAGCTGCCATTTGAGGATCTCTTCCCAGCCGTCGCGGCAGGCGCTGGGCGAGCCCGGGAGGGCGAAGAGATAGGTGCCGCCGGCGACACCGCCCACGGCGCGCGACTGGATCGTCGAGGTCTTGATCTTCTGGTATGAGATCCAGCGGAACAATTCGCCGAACCCGTCGATCTTCTTCTCGAACACGCTCTCGAAGGCTTCCGGGGTCACGTCGCGGCCGGTAACGCCGGTGCCGCCGGTCGAGATCACGACGTCGACTTCCGGATTATCGATCCAATCGTAAAGCTGGCCGGCTATGCTGGCGACCTCGTCCTTGACGATGGCGCGGCCGGCCAGCATGTGACCGTCACGTTGCAGGAGCTCGACCAGCGTGTCGCCGGAACGATCATCGGCGGCGGTGCGTGAGTCGGACACGGTCAGGATCGCTATCCTGACCGCAAGGAAGGGTCGCTGCTCGTCGATGCGCGACATCTGCGCGGAGCTTTCGCTTAGTTGGCAGCGGCCGAGATGTTGTCGCCGCGGTGATAGGTCGGCCAAGCACCATTCGCCACCGCTTCAAGCGAGCGCTGCGGCTGGCCGAGGCGCGCCTGATAGACCCAATAGGCGCCGATCACGCGTTCGACGAAGTTGCGCGTCTCACGCGACGGCATGCTTTCGATGAACAGCAACGGATCTTCGGAACCGCGGATACTCTTCTTCCACTTGGCGAGGTTGCCGGGGCCAGCGTTATAGGCGGCCGCCATCATGAACAGGTCGTCCTTCACCGCCGGATCTTCCAGCAGGCGCTGGATGTATTTCTGGCCAAAGGCGAGCGAGGTCAGCGGATCCTTGAGGCGCATGCCCCCAGGTGCGCCGATCGCCTTCGCCGTGCCCGGCATCAACTGCATGAGGCCGACCGCACCGGCGCCTGAAACGGCGTTCGGGTTGAAGCCCGATTCCTGACGCATGACGGCAAACAACAAGGCCTGGTCGACGGTGAAACCATGGGCAGGCTTCCATGACGGCAGCGGATAGAGCGCTGCATCCATGCGCGTACCGCCTTTGAGCTGGCGCCAGGCGCCGATCTTCAGGGCGAGCGATGGCAGGCGATAGGCCTGACTGATCGCGATGAGCGCATCGCTGATTTCAGGCCCGGCTTCGCTCTGCAGGACGAGGAGTTCCTTTTCTGCGAGGTCGGTCTGGCCGATCTGCAACAGGCCAAGGGCCCGCTTGCCGATGCGCGAGGTCATCAGCTGCGTGCCATGGCTGCCGGTGAGCGTCGGCACGCGCCAGTCGAATTGCGGCTCGATGCCGAGCGCCCTTGTGGCGAGCTGGCCATAGAAGGTGCGCGGGAATTCGGCGGCAACCTTCAGCCAATGGCTGACCTTGTCCGGATGCTGGGCGCGCACATGCGCGCGGCTCGCCCAATAGGCGGCAGCCGAACGGTCCCAGGCGGAGGATGAGGTTCGGATGGCGGCTTTCTCGAACTGCGAGGCGGCCTGCTCATACTGTTTGGCACGCCAGGAATCGAGGCCGGCCTTCCAGTTCGGATCGTTGTCGCTGGAATTCTCATCCGGCGACCCGACGCGGGTGATATCGAACTTCGGCTTGGTGAGCGCCGCCTTCTTCACGCCCTTGATGCCGGCCAGCTTGTAGATGGCAGGTGCCTCGGGGAGGTTCGAATAGGCCTTCAACCAGTCTGTGAGTTCCTTCGGTTTGCTCTTGTAGCCCGGCGCCAGATAGCGGTTGGCGAGCACATGGCCCAGCAAGGCAGGATCGGTGAGGTCGCTGATCAGGCGGTCAGAGCCGGCAAAGTCGCCCTGCGCCTGACGGCGGAAAATTTCGCGGTAGCGATCGGCATTCACCGCATCGAGCGGCTGCGGCACGGTTGCACCGAACACTTCCGGGCCGGTCTGCAGCGACGCCGTGCTGCTACCATCGCCCAGAGTGGCGGCGCTCAGCTCATCCGCCTTGGCAGCGCTCGCACCGATCAGGATGATCGGCGACAAAAGGGCCACCATCGCGGTCGACGCCAGAAGACGGCGCCAGCCGTGCTGTTGAATCTTACTCTGCAATCTGTCGCCCCCCTTAGAGCGAATGCCTCGGACACTCCGAAGCCACCCGTCGTTAACGGACATTCATGTTTTCTGGTTCCCAGCGTTACCGATTCGAAGCGGCGGCGTCCAGAAAAAAAGCCCGTCGCAATCTACAGATATGGTGTCATGGTCAATGTTAACCACTAGATATTGATTTGATCGGTAAAATTTTAGGTGAACGGGCTTTTGGTCGCGGCTATGTCACAGAATGGTCAAATTCGTTAACGCCGGCAGATAGCTAAAATGCCGACGATTCGCCGGGTGTGCGAAATTCGCCGTGCTATGGTTAATCAATGATTTCGGCGATGCGGGATTTGAGCTTCAGGAGATCGGCCCAGGTCTCGCGCTTCTGGGCCGGCTGGCGCAGCAGATAGGCCGGATGGAAGATCGGCAGGGTCGGAATGGGGCCGGGCAAGCCCGGCGACTGATACTCGAACCAGCGACCGCGCAACCGCGTGATGCCATCATTCGTGCCCAGCAGCGCATGGGCTGACGCCGCCCCCACCAGCACCAGAATTCTTGGCTTGATGAGTTCGATATGGCGCTGCACGAAGGGCGCCTGCGCCACCAGTTCGGCCTCGGTTGGCTTCCGGTTGCCGGGTGGGCGCCAGAAACAGACATTGGTGATGTAGAAGCTGGTGCGGTCGAGGCCGATCGCCCCAAGCATGCGGTCGAGCAGCTGTCCGGACACGCCGACAAAGGGCTTTCCGAGGCGATCTTCATCGGCGCCCGGCGCTTCCCCCACCAGCATCACACGGGCTTCCGGGTTGCCGTCGGCAAAGACCATGTTGGTGGCCCGTGCCCGCAAGGATTCGACACCATCGAACCGGCGGAGGATATCCTGCAGGTCGGCCAGGCTGTTGGCGCCGGCCGCTGCGACCCTCGCCGATTCCGCCAGGGCGAGGTCGCCGGCTGCCAGCACAGCGGCGGGACTGGTGATGATGGCGCGCGGCGGGGCGGACTTTGCCGGGGCCGGGCCGGCCGGACTGATCGGCGGTGCTGGCTGTTTCGCCGCCACCGGTTCCACGGCCATGCCGGGAACGCCGAAACGGCTGCGCGGCACGTCCTCGACAGCCGCGTCGGCGCCCGAGTCCAGATAGAATTTCAGGAGGGCAATCGCTTGATTCGCGTCGGAAAATGACGCGAGATTGTCGGAAACGGGGCCGGTCGAAGTCATGGGCTGAGGCTAGCATCCGGGGCAGGGGAAGGTCCAGTTAAGGGAACTCCTATATTTAGTGAGTGCGACCGGTTGCATGCGCGCGGCCGGCCGTTGTAAGCACAGGTCGCCAGGGCGGCGCCACATCAGGCGACCAGCCCAGCCGCATTGAGACCGAGGGGAGGGGCCTATGGACCGCGAAGTGATGGAATATGATGTGGTCGTCGTCGGTGGCGGCCCAGCGGGCCTCAGCGCCGCGATCCGTCTTAAACAGCTGGCGGCCGAGGCGGGCAAGGAAATCTCCGTCGTCGTCATCGAGAAGGGTTCCGAGATCGGCGCCCATATTCTGTCGGGCGCCATCATGGACCCCAAGGCGCTCACCGAACTCATTCCCGATTGGAAGGAATTGGGGGCGCCGCTCACCTGCCCGGTGACCGAGGACCGCTTCCTGTTCCTGACCAATGACCAGAATTCGGTCCGCTTCCCCAACGCGCTGCTGCCGGACACGCTCCATAACGAGGGCAATTACATTGTCAGCCTCGGCAATGTCTGCCGTTGGCTGGCGACCCAGGCTGAAGGCTTAGGCGTCGAGATCTTCCCGGGCTTTGCCGCTGCCGACATCCTGTTCGACGACGACAAGAAGAAGGTGCTGGGCATCATCACCGGCGATATGGGCCGCGCCAAGGATGGCAGCGAAAAGGGCGAGTTCACGCCCGGCATGGCGCTGACCGGCAAATACACGCTCTTTGCCGAAGGCTGTCGCGGCTCGCTCGGCAAGCGCCTCATCGCCCATTACAAGCTGGATGAAGGCCGCGACGCGCAGAGCTACTCGATCGGCATCAAGGAACTCTGGGACATCGATCCCGCCAAGCATAAGCCCGGCCTCGTCATGCACACCGCCGGCTGGCCCATGGATACCAGCACCTATGGCGGCTCGTTCCTCTATCACGGCGACAACAACCAGGTGATGGTGGGCTTCGTCATCGGCCTTGGCTACGACAATCCCTATCTCTATCCGTTCGAGGAATTCCAGCGCTACAAGCACCATCCGGCCATCGCCGAGCAGCTCGAAGGTGGCCGTCGCGTCGCCTATGGCGCGCGTGCGATCGTCACGGGCGGCCTGCAGGCGCTCCCCAAGCTCACCTTCCCCGGCGGCGCTTTGGTCGGCGACAATGCGGGCTTCCTCAACGTGCCGCGCATCAAGGGCAGCCATGCCGCGATCAAGACCGGCATGATGGCCGCCGAAGCCGCCTTCGAGGCGCTGGGTGCCGACCGTTCGCATGACGAGCTTGCGGCCTACCCGGATGCCTTCGAGAAATCCTGGCTGCATGAAGAGCTCTACAAGGCCCGCAACTTCAAGCCGTGGATGAGCAAGGGCCTCATCATCGGCACGATCATGGCCGGCATGGATCAGAAGCTGTTCGGCGGCAAGGCACCCTGGACGCTCCACAACAAGGTGCCCGACAACGCCAAGATCAAGAACAAGGACAAATTCAAGCCGATCGCCTATCCGAAGCCGGACAACAAGCTGTCCTTCGATCGCCTGTCCTCGGTCTTCCTTTCCTCGACCAATCACGAGGAAGACCAGCCCTGCCATCTGACGCTAAAGGACCCCAAGGTCCCGATCGAGATCAACCTGCCCCTCTATGACGCGCCCGAGCAGCGATACTGTCCGGCCGGCGTCTACGAAATCGTGCGCGAGGCAGATGGCAGCAAGCCGCGCCTGCAGATCAACGCCCAGAACTGCGTCCACTGCAAAACCTGCGATATCAAGGATCCCACCCAGAACATCAACTGGGTGACGCCGGAAGGCGGCGGCGGGCCGAATTACCCGAATATGTAGGACCAGCATCCACCGTTTCTGCAATTGGCAAGAACGCCCCGCAAAAAAGCGCCCCATCTGTTCGAAGAACCTTAACGATAAATGTTCCCTTTTTGTTCTGTACAATTACTTGTTTACGTGTTATACATATTAGACGTATTTCACGGAGACAGACAAATGGCACATCAGCAATCGGCATTGTCGAGTATTTCCAGGAACACCAGGGACAAGCGTCGTCAGGAGGGGCTGGGTCATTGGGACAACGGGGTTTTTCGCTTCAGTTCACCCGAAGCCGAAGAGGCTTGGACCCGGCAGGCCTATAAGCAAGCGGTGCATGATGAAAAATGGCATCTGGGTGACGAACTTGACGATAAAACGCGGGACCTTGTCCTTGCAGGGATCGCAGGACCCACGAAACCAATTTTCCAGGGACCAGACCGCAAGTATCGCTTCGCCAATGCAAACACGATCGAGAATGAACTGGTACGAAACCATCGATCAAAGCATTTTGCGGGCAAGACAATGGCTCAGATTTTGGGCGCAGAGGTGTCGCCGGGTGAGAACGAATTAGTTGAGGCTCGCCGTGCTTCACGGCTGCCGGCCGCCAATGACAATCAGAGTAACGCTTTTCGCCCGGCAACACTTCGGTCAAATCATACCTGCGCCACTTGCACAAAAAAGGAAACCGCAGATCACGATGCGAGAGTTGAGTGGGCCAAGCAACCTGCCGGCGGTAATGCACTGCTTCTAGCGCAGGGCTCGATTGAAGACTCACCGACAGGCTTATGGGATTGGTTGTTCAAGGGGCCAAGAAGCCCCGACGCACCTGAACCCACTAGTTGCCAGGAACCAGATTGCGATAAAATTCATAAGCTGTGTCACGATGAATGCGTTTACCTGTATACGGGACGAGGATTTAATAGTGATGCACCGCAACTGTATCGGAAGTGCGTCCGAGAATGCATGCACGCCGCGGGATGCTTTAACTACTGACCCAGAATCAAACGGATCACGCAATGAATAGGGCACATGCGGCACAGATGCTGAAGGCAGCGATAAATCTGGACCGCGAGCTTGGCGCAATGGATGCGATTGTCTCGTCGATCGAAGACGAGCAGGAAAAGAAGGAATATGTCGCAGCTCTGGGCGAAATCATGGGCCTGATCGCGAGCAAGTTCATTTTTCGGCTGTTTCGCGAGCATCCGGAACTGGATACCGAAAAATGACCGTGGGGAACTGACGACCTCTCCTGCTTGAGGTCCGCCGCCAAAATGCCCGAATTGGGACCTAAAGGGGTCGCCCTCAACTGTGAGGACGGCCCCTTTCTGCTTTGGGCACTTCCTGCTAAGAGTATTGTTAGACTTCGATATTCACTCATGATCCAAGGCCCTTGCCGCCCATGACCCTTGCTCTCAGCGCGCTGCGATTCAAACCGGCTTTGTTCGCCCTGGCCCTGCTGCCGGCCATGATTGCCTGCGCCGGCAAGGAAGATGGCGACGGCACCGCGCGGGCTGATTCCAGCACGGCCCAGGTGATCGCCGATCAGGCGGCAGAGCCGGACTGGTCGCTTTCGGGGGCCCTGCTCGCCGGCCGCCTCGCCTATAGCGAAGGCGACGATGCGATGGCGGCGAAGCTCTTGGGGTTGGCCCGGGAAGCAGCCCCCGGCGACCAGATGCTGGCGGCCCGCACCCTTTCGGCGCTGCTCGCCAGCGGCGATTTCAAGGGCGCCGTGGCGCTCGCGGCCGAGATCAAGACACAGGGAGCCAAGACGCCCTATATCGGCTTTGTCGAAATGGTCGACCGGGTCAAGGCCGGCGATTTCAAAGCCGCCAAGGCGGCGCTCGACAGTGTCAGCGACGATGGTATCGGCCGCATCGCCAAGCCGTTCTTTGCGGCCTGGATCGTCCTGGGCCTCGAGGGCAAGCTCGAACCGGCGATCGCGGCGCTGACCCCGCTCAACGATTTTAACGGCCTCGGCGCCGCGGTGACGCAGCATACCGCCCTGATGGAAGATCAGCTGGGCCGTTCGCAACAGGGCCTTGAGCACATGCGGGGTGCAGCCGATGCCGGCGCCGCCAGCGCCCGTTTCATCGAACTCTATGTCGAGTTCCTGCATCGCGGCGGCAAGGTCGACGATGCCAGGGCCTATATCGATCAGTTCCGTACGGCTAATGCCGGCATTGCCGGCGCCATCGCCGATCCTCTGTCCGAGCGCCTGGCGCAGCCGCCGGCAGAAGGGCCGATCCTCAAGACGCCGGCGATGGGTCTGGCCGAAGCCTTCTTCGACCTGGGCACGATCCTGCAGTCGGAAAACATCGAGGACCAGGCCAAGGTGTTTGCACGTCTGGCCCTTGAGCTCGATCCCGACCTCGACATCTCGCGCCTGTTGATCGGCAATCTCATGCAGCAGCGCGAGCGCTGGGCCGAAGCGATCGACATGTACCGCACCATCCGCGACAGCTCGATCTATCGCTGGTCGGCCGAGATTTCGGTCGCCGAATGCCAGCAATCGCTTGAGGATCTCGACGGCGCCATCGCCACCTTGCAGGGCCTGGTCAAGGCGCGCCCCAACCGCACCGAAGCGGTGGTGGAACTTGGCGATCTGTTCCGCCGCGAAAAGCGCTTTGCCGAAGCGGTCGACGCCTATGACCAGGTGATCGGCGCGATCAAGCAGCCGGCCGCCAGCGACTGGACCCTCTATTACTCACGCGGTGTGGCGCATGAGCGCAACAAGCAGTGGGACAAGGCCGAGCCGGATTTCAAGAAGGCACTGGAGCTCTCGCCCGACCAGCCCTATGTGCTCAACTACCTCGCCTATACCTGGGTCGAGCGGCGCGAAAACCTCGACGAAGCGCTGAAGATGCTCAACAACGCCGTCGAGCAGCGCCCGGAAGAAGGCTTCATCGTCGACAGTCTAGGCTGGGCCTATTTCCAGCTGGGAGAGTTCCAGAAAGCGGTCACGTATCTAGAGCGCGCGGTTGAATTGCAGCCGACCGACCCGGTCCTCAACGACCATCTGGGCGACGCCTATTGGCGCGTCGGACGCAAGAACGAGGCGCGCTTCCAATGGCACCGCTCGCTTTCTTTCAAGCCGGAAGAGGACCAGATCAGCGTCATCGAGGAAAAGCTCAAAAGCGGCCTCGGCGACGCCAAGGCGGAAACCACGACGCCGTCCGGCGGCTGATCGCCCCCTGCTGTTGGCATCCATCATGCTCGCGCGCGCGAAGGTCAATCTCTATCTGCACGTTACAGGCAAGCGTGCCGACGGCTATCACCTGCTGGATTCGCTCATAGTCTTTGCCGAAACCGGCGACGAGATCGCGGTTGAGGCGGCATCCGATCTCACGCTCACGATCGACGGGCCTTTCGGCGCCGGACTTGATGCTGGACCTGCAAACCTTGTGCTGCGCGCGGCCAGCGGCCTCCGCGATCTCACGGGCGCCAAACAGGGCGCTGCCATCCACCTCCAGAAGAACCTGCCGATTGCGTCCGGCATCGGTGGTGGCTCGGCGGATGCGGCGGCAACGCTGTTGGCGCTGATCGATCTGTGGCAGGTGACGCCTGACCGCGCGGCACTCTACCAACTGGCCGAAAAACTCGGTGCCGATGTGCCGGTCTGCCTTGATGGCAACCCCAGCTTTGTCGGCGGCATCGGCGAGGATATCCAGCCTGCGGGCAAACTGCCGCCGGCGCATATCCTGCTCGTCAATCCATTGGTGGAAACGCCGACGCCGGCGGTGTTCAAGGCGCGGCGCGGCGATTTCTCACCCGCATCACGCTGGGCTCAAGCGCCAAAGACGGCGCAAGAACTCGCGGCTTTCCTCGCTTCACGCAAGAACGACCTCACGGCTCCGGCCATCATCGTCGCGCCGGTCGTGGCCGACGTGTTGTCGGCGATTGCCGAGACTAAGAACTGCCTGCTCTCGCGTCTGTCCGGCAGCGGCGCCACCTGCTTTGGCATCTATGCCGATGCCGCGACGGCAGATGCAGCACGGCAGCAGATCAATGCGCAGTTCCCGAAATGGTGGGCTGTCGCTGCGAAGATCGCCGGGTGATTTCCGCTCCCTTCCCCTGAAGGCGAAGGGAGCGGATCGCGTTCAATCCCCCAGCAACGCGCCGGGCTTGCGATGGGCAAGCTTGCTGGTGCCGACGATCATGGCAATACCATCGCCGGGTGCGACCAGTTTATTGAGGCAGCGGGACAGGACCAGCCCGTCAGTGCCGGCGCGGATCTCGGTGCGGGCCTTGGCGGGATCGTCGGCCAGTGGGTCGACCAGTTCCCCGATGAGATCGCCCTTCTTCACCGTGGCACCCAGCGCCGCCTTATAGGCAATGATGCCGGCCTTGGTCGCCCGCGCGATATCGGTGGCTTCGAGGTCGGTGCCAGCACAGAGCAGCGCCGGTGCCTGGCCAGGATCGCCGGCGAGCGCGCCGTGGCGCTGCAGGAAACGATAAAGGCCGGCGGCATCGGCACTTGCCATCTCATCAAACACGTCGGCCTGGCCGCGGAACTCGACCGTGGTGGCAAAGCACGCCGCCGGGATCGGGAACTTGTCGCCAATCGCCTCAATCAGCTTGGTCCAGGGCAAAGAGAAGGTCTCGTCGAAGCTGCAGGCCTTGGAATCGGCGCAGAGCAGGCTGGCGACCGCGCCAAGCTCGGCGGCGAGGTCCTGGAAATCCGGCCAGTGCACAGGCTGCATGTAGACATGCATCAGGGCTTCATCGTCGCAATGGAGATCGAGCACCATGTCGGCATCATAGGCAAGGCGCGCCAGTTCCACCTTCAGCAGGGCCAGTTCCGTGTCGGGCTTCATCTGGTTGATCTTGGCGGCGAGCGCCGCGCGTACGGCTTTCACATTGGCCGCCTCATCCGGCCCGAGTTTCGGGCGCACGGCATCGAGCAGTCCCTCGCAGAGGTCCGGCCATTGCCGGTTGAAATTCCCGCCGCCGCGCAATTCATAGCGGCCGCTATGGCTGCCATTGACGATCTGACCAAGGCCGATCGGGTTGGCGACCGGCACCACGACGATCTCGCCCTTGATCTCGCCGCGCGCATCGGCAGCATCGAGCTGGCGCAGCAGGTGATGCGCAGCCAACATCCCGGGAATTTCGTCCGAATGCAGTGAGGCCTGGACATAAGCCTTTGGCCGAGAACCCTTTTGGCCATAGCGGTGGACGCCCAGAAAGCGCTCTGTCCCGGGGCTCATCGAGCCCAGTGAAATCCGTTCGATCGTCTTGGTCATGATCGCAAATTCTCCCAATCTTGCGGCCGCATTGGGCCGATCCGACCTCGCTCTGTCAAGATCGCGGGGACTCTTACATTCGTGCCGGAATGCTATAAGGACGCATGACCGATTCGACTGAAATCGCCACCCCGGCTACCAGCATTTTGCAGGCGCCTTATCTGGCTGGACTCAATGGCCGACAGCGCGACGCCGTGCTGGCTCTGGATGGTCCGGTGCTCGTGCTGGCCGGCGCCGGCACGGGTAAGACCCGAGTCCTCACCACGCGCCTTGCACATATCCTGACCACGGGCCTCGCCTGGCCGTCGCAGCTTCTGGCGGTGACTTTCACCAACAAGGCCGCCAATGAGATGAAGGAACGCATCGGCCATCTCATCGGGCGGCCGGTCGAAGGCTGGTGGCTTGGCACGTTCCATTCGCTGGCCGCACGCATCCTGCGTAGCCAGGCGGAACTGGTCGGCCTCAAACCCAACTTCACTATCGTCAGCACCGATGACCAATTGCGCCTGGTGAAGCAATTGATCGAAGCGGAAGGGCTCGATTCCCAACGCTGGCCGTCGCGCGTCGTGCTGGGCCTTATCGAGCGCTGGAAGGATCGTGGTCTCACCCCCGACAAGGTCAGCCGCGCCGAACTCGCCGAAGTGGCGAGCGGCCGCATTCTCGATCTCTATCACGCCTATCAGCAGCGGCTCCTCACCCTCAACGCCTGCGATTTCGGCGATCTGCTGCTGCACAATCTCACCATCTTCCGCACGGCGCCTGAGCAGTTGGAGCGCTACCAGCAGCAGTTCCGTTACATACTGGTCGACGAATACCAGGACACGAACGTGGCGCAGTATCTGTGGCTGCGTGCCTTGGCCCAATCGCACAAGAACATCTGCTGTGTGGGCGATGACGATCAATCGGTCTATGGCTGGCGCGGCGCCGAGGTCGAGAACATCCTGAAGTTCGAAAAGGATTTTCCCGGCGCCAAGGTCATCCGCCTGGAACAGAATTACCGCTCGACGCCGCATATCCTGGCGGCGGCCTCCGGTCTCATCGCCCACAATGAGGGCCGCCTCGGCAAGACCCTGTGGACCGAGGAGAGCGAGGGCGAGAAGGTCCGTATCCTCGGCGCCTGGGACGGGACCGAAGAAGCGCGCATGATCGGCGAGGAGATCGAGACGCTGCAGCGCCACGGCTCTGAGTTGAAGGACATCGCCATCCTGGTGCGCGCCGGTTTCCAGACCCGCGAGTTCGAAGAGCGCTTCATCACGCTGGGTATTCCCTACCGCGTCATCGGCGGCCCGCGTTTCTATGAGCGCCTCGAGATCCGCGATGCGCTGGCCTATCTGCGCCTCATCCATCAGCCGGATGATGGGTTGGCGTTCGAGCGCATCGTCAACACGCCGCGACGGGGCCTCGGCGACACGACCCTGAAGCAGCTGAACGAGATTTCGCGCGTGCAATCGCTTTCCGTGCCGGAAGTGGCGCGGCAGATCATCTCGACCGATGAGTTGAAACCTGCCGCGCGCCGCGCCCTCACCGCCTTCATGAATGATCTTGGCCGCTGGCGGCAGATGGCCGAGGTGACACCGCATGCAGAGCTGGCGCAGATCGTCCTCGACGAGAGCGGCTACACCGCCATGTGGAAACAGGACAAATCGATCGAGGCGCCGGGCCGGCTGGAGAATCTCAAGGAACTGGTCCGGGCACTTGAGGATTTCGAAAGCCTCGAAGGTTTCCTCGATCACGTCTCGCTGGTGATGGAGAATACCGAAGGAAGTGCCCGCGATCAGCTCTCGATCATGACGCTCCACGGCGCCAAGGGTCTCGAATTCGATACTGTCTTTCTGCCTGGCTGGGAGGAGGGGTTGTTCCCGCATCCCCGCGCTCTCGACGAGAACGGCATCAAGGGGCTGGAAGAAGAGCGGCGCCTCGCTTATGTCGGCCTGACACGCGCCAGGAAGCGCGCCATCGTCGCCTATGCCGGCAGCCGGCGCATCCACAACCAGTGGCAGAATTCGCTGCCCTCACGTTTCCTCGCGGAATTGCCCAAGGAACATGTCGAGCGGCAGGATCATGCCGGCTTCGCCGCACCCAGACAGAACAGCAACTTCGGCACGATGACCTTTGGGGGCAATGCCAGTGACTCCAGCAAGGGTGGCTGGACAGGTAACGGCCGTTCCTTCACCCAGCGCCCGAAGCCGCCCACCATCGATCTCGACGCCGAGATCCTGCCCATGTCGAGCGGCAGTTATCCGTCGGGCAAGCGTGTGTTTCATCAGAAATTCGGCTACGGCAAGGTCTTGACCGCGGAAGGTGACAAGCTCGAAATCTCCTTCGACAAGGCAGGTGTCAAGAAAGTCATGGCCGGCTTCGTGGTCCCGGCCGAGAAGGCCGGGTAAAAGAGGATGCTATGAAAACCAAAGTGAAGCTCTATGCCGTCAATGTCGATTTCGACTTCAAGCCGGAACCCTCCTGGCGTCTTGCCCTTGAGGAAGCGCTGGAGCCGTTCGGCGAGGCGCTGGTCAGCTTCGAGACCGATGGCGGCAAGGGCTGGCATATCGAGGTGATCGGCGAAACGAAACCGGTAGCGGCGGCGGTCAAGACCGCGCTGAAACCGTTCGGCAAGCTCGCGACAACGATCGGCCTGGTGCCGGACAAGGATTGGCTGGCTGAAAGCCGCAAGGGCCTCGCGCCCTTGCGCATGGGGCCATTTTATATCCACGGCGAACATGATCGCGGCCGGGCACCGAAGGGCGCCATCCCGCTTGAAATCGATGCCGGCATGGCGTTTGGCACCGGCCGGCACGAGACGACCAGCGGCTGCGTCAAGGCCCTGCTGCGTCTCTCGAAATCGATGAAGGTGAAGAAGCCCCTCGATATCGGCACCGGCACCGGCATCCTCGCCTTTGCCACTCATCATCTCTTCCATGTGCCGGTGCTGGCCGGCGACAATGACAAGGACGCGGTCCGCGTCGCGCGCGAGAACGCCGCCATCAACGGGCTGAAGAAGGCGATCCGAATCGTGACCTCCGACGGCTACCGGGCGGCGGCGATCCGCAACGGCGGGCCTTATGATCTCGTCACCGCCAACATCCTGGCTAACCCGCTCATCTCGCTGGCGCCGGATCTCTCGAAATGCCTCGCCAGGAATGGCCGGGCCATTCTCTCCGGCCTGTTGAAGACGCAGGAGAAGGACGTGCTCGCTGCCCATGCGGCCGTCGGACTCGAACTCGACTTCCGCATCCGGCAAAATGATTGGTCGGTGCTGGTCCTGAAGCGGAAGGCCCGGGCAAAAAATAGCTGAAAACAGAAACGGCGGCCCGGTTACCCGGACCGCCGTTTCGGCGCACTACTTAGGGAAAACTCTGGTAGGTCGTTACGCAGCCTTCGGGGCGGAAGCCTGCATATTGGTATTGGCAGCGAGGCCACGTTCGGCGAGGTCGCCGGCGAGGTCGCTGATGTCGCCACGGATGACGCCGATATCCATCAGCTGACGATCGGTCAGGCGCGACAATTCCTTCACCGTCGCACGCGCGGCCGACCAGGCCTTCAGCGGGGCGGTAACATCTTCTTCCATCGCCGCAACAGCCGCGGGGAGCGGGCCGTTGATGGCGCCGGAGAGGCGGGCCACATGGGCATCGATCTCATAGCGGGCGAGACCGATATCAGCCAGCAAGCGGTCATCAAGGGCCGAAAGGATCGCGCGCGCCTTGCGGCGGCGGTTCCAATCGATCGCCGGGCGCAGGATGCCGTTGACGACCAGGCGACTGAACTCGGCAAACAGATTGCCTTCTTCGCCATGCGGCAGGGCATCACGGACCAGGGCCGGGATGGCGCCACGGGCAACACCGATGTCGTTCAGCGAACGGTCATCGAGGCCGTAGAGTTCGTTTTCCAACTGGGTGCGCGCATAGATGCGGCGCGCCGTGTCGGTGAGGGCCTTGCCGAAGCCTGCAAACGCGGCAAAACCAATTTCACGAGAAGTGACGGCGGGCATTTGCGCCCCGTGCGACGTCACGTTCTGATTGATCACGATCCGATTCATAGTAACCTTCCAATCCGGCTCTAAATTCAGGTGGCACCGTTGCCATCGCGTGTTTTGCGGACGACTGGAATGTAGCTTTAACCCGACCCATTTAGTAGTGGTTTCGCCGCATCGCAGCAATGCGTCTGATGCATGCAAAATGGTAAAGATGGCAGTGTGACGCATATCACTAAGAAGTAATTAAGACGGAATAGTGACTTAGCTGTCACACTTTTTATGGTTAATTTGGAGATTGAGATGGTGACGTCGCCTGATTCTGCCTGCCGCGAGACCTATCAAGGGGATGAGGCCCTCTCTGGACTGCTTAAAAGACACCAATCCCATGTGAATATTAACACTCTTACTGAACTTCTGCCGGGGATCGGCGCCGCGCCCGCGGGCGAACGGCCGGACGACTGGATCGATCTGGTGGCCGAAAATCCGAGCCCGGCCCTGGTGGCACAGTTGCAGGCCTTCCGCCGCGACCGCGAATCCCACGAGGCGCAGGTACAAACACCGCCGATCGCCGCGCGCCTTGCTTTGCTCAGGGCGGCACTCGGCAGGCGAGGCCTCGCCGGCTTCATCATCGGCCGGGCCGACGACCATCAGGGAGAATATGTTCCCAAGAACGCCGAGCGCCTCAACTATGTGAGCGGCTTTACCGGATCGGCCGGGATGGCGGTGGTCCTCGCCGACAAGGCGGCGATCTTTGTCGACGGCCGCTACACCATCCAGGTGAAGGAGCAGGTCGATCCGTCGCTCTATACATATCGCCACCTCGTGACCGAGCCGGCGGATGCCTATATCGCTGCTGAAGGTAAGAAGGGCGACAAGATCGGTTTCGATCCCAAACTCTTCACACCGGACCAGGCCCAGCGTTTCCGCGCTGCCGCCAACAAGGTCGGCGCCGAACTGGTGGCGGTCGACAGCAACCCCGTGGATGAGATCTGGGCCGGCCGTCCCGCCGACCCGATTTCGCCCGTCTTGCCCCATGACCTCAAATTCGCGGGCCAAGGCACCGCCGAGAAGCGCCGGACGCTCGCAGCCAAGCTGAAGGCCGAGGGCAAGGCGGCTGCAATCATCTCTGGCCCCGATTCCCTGTGCTGGCTCCTCAACATCCGCGGCGCCGATGTACCGCGGACGCCGTTTGCCCTCGGCTTTGCCATTCTCCATGACGATGCCCGCGTCGATCTCTTCATGGACCGCCGCAAGTTGACGCCGCAGACTCTTGCCCATCTCGGCAACGAGGTCGCGGTGGCATCACCGGACTCATTCGCCGACGGCCTCACCACACTGGGGGCGGCCAAGGACGTCGTTGCGATCGACGCGGCAACCGCCTCGGAATGGGTCCATGACAAGCTCGCCAAGTCGGGCGCGCGCGTAACCGTTGCCGAATGCATCTGCGCGCTGCCCAAGGCCGCGAAGAACGCGGTCGAGGTACAGGGTTCGCGCAACGCCCATACGCGTGATGGCGCGGCTGTCGCGCGCTATCTCGCCTGGCTGAGCAAGGCTGCCCCCAAAGGAGGCCTCAAGGAGATCGAGGCGTCGGACAAGCTGGCGAGTTTCCGCCACCCCAATGATTATTTCCGCAACCTCTCCTTTGATTCCATCTCGGCCGCTGGACCCAACGGCGCCATCTGCCACTATCATGCGATGCCGGACACGCAGCGCGAGATTCCGCTGAACTCGCTCTACCTCATCGATTCCGGCGGACAGTATCTCGACGGGACGACCGACATCACGCGCACGGTCGCGGTGGGCACGCCCACGCAGGAGATGAAGGATTGCTTCACCCGGGTGCTGAAGGGCCATATCGCGCTTGGCACCGCGCGCTTCCCGCGCGGCACGACCGGCTCGGCCTTGGACGCGTTGGCGCGTCGTCCCTTATGGGAAGTGGGCCTCGATTACGATCACGGCACCGGCCACGGCGTCGGCTCATATCTCTCGGTCCATGAAGGCCCGCAACGCATTTCGAAAGTACCGAACCGCGTGGCACTTGAACCCGGCATGATCATCTCGAACGAGCCCGGCTACTACAAGGAAGGCGAATTCGGCATCCGCATCGAGAATCTCGTCGTGGTCCAGGAAAGCAAATCCTATCCCAGCTGGCTCGAATTCGAGACGCTGACCCTGGCGCCGATCGATTTGAATGCGATCGAGAAATCGCTGCTCACCGCCGACGAGACAGCCTGGCTGAATGCCTATCATGCGCGGGTGCGTGAAGCGCTGGCGCCGCAGCTTTCGGGTGATGATCTTGCGTGGCTGCAGCAGGCGACGCGGGGAATCTGACGCGCGACCTTCAATTCGAGCCGCGACTCAAGGCCCGATCAGCAGCTTCCGCTTGGTAAAGAAGGCCTGGGCGGCGGGATGGAGCCTCGCCCAGGATTCGCT
Source organism: Dongia mobilis (assembly GCF_945906275.1). Classification (GTDB taxonomy): domain Bacteria; phylum Pseudomonadota; class Alphaproteobacteria; order Dongiales; family Dongiaceae; genus Dongia; species Dongia mobilis_A. The sequence goes on along the minus strand of NZ_CAMDRA010000002.1, from coordinate 17,424 downwards.
CGGCACCATTGTCTCTGGCGTGAATCCGGCAAAGGCGGGATGCAGCCGCTTCAGGATATCGACATTGTCGAAGACGGCCGCGAGCAGGGCGTTCACCATTTCATCGTCGGCGCTGATGCTGGTGACCAGCACCGATTGGCTGCCGAATGTCGGTATAGGGTCAGGGTGATTTTCATAGATGCCGCCAGGAATGGTGGTGCTGAAGTATTCGGCGTGCGCTGCGACGATCTCGTCGATCTGCCTTCCCGTCACGGGCACGATATGCGCATTGCATCGCTCGATCGCTTCCTGCACATAGCCGTTGGGGTGGCCGAAATAGAGTGTCACAGCATCGGCCTTGCCGTCACACAAGGCGGCCACCTCCTCGTCGCGGGTCATGGCCGGCAAGCCGCCGAAATCGGCATCCTGCCGGCCAAAGGCATTGAGCATGATGGCCGCCGTCACCTTCTGGCCTGACCCCATCGGACCCGTGGCCAGGCGGTGCCAGGGAAGATCGGTGACGTCGTCAATGGCCGAGCCGGGACGCGTCAGCAAGGTGAACGTCTCGGCATGTCCCAGCAGCAGGGCCCGCAGATCGTCGGCAGGCGCATCACCGGCAAAATCGCCTTTTCCAGTCAGGGCATGCGTGACGATATCCGATTGTGCCAGCGCGAATTGGACCGTGCCAGCGCGCAGCGCGCGGATATTCTCGACCGAGCCCTTGGAATCGCTTGCCACGCAGACCGGACCACTTTCCGTCGCCGCCAGATTGAACAGGCGGCAGATCGAATTGCCGAGCGGATAGTAGATGCCGCCATAGGGACCGGTTGCAATCGTGATGGTATTGCCATCATCCGCCCGTGCCGTCCCGCCGGCACGCAGCAGAAATGGTGCAGCGACCAGGCCCAGCGCCCTACGTCTCGAGATCATAGCTGATCCGCTCCCCTTCGCGCTCAAACTCGCCCTTGACCCAGCGCGCATCCGCATCGTACCAGACCCGCCCGCTGAGATAGGGCGTCACCAGATCAAAGCCCTCGGTCGGCTGACGCGCCGCCGCGACCTTTGCATCGCTCTTGCCGAGATCCTTCGACACCAGGCCGATCATGCCGCCATTCTGCGCATCGATCAGATCGGTCTGGGTGACGAAAGCCGGGGACCAGAGGGAATTGGTCGTCAACGCATCGACGGGCGCAGTGAAAGGTCCGGACGGTCCGTCCATGTCGAATCCATCCGTCGTCGCTTTGCCCGTCACCTTGAGCTTGTCGCCGTTCTTGTCCATCCGCGAGTCAAGGCTCGTCAATCGTCCGCCGGCCCAGGCCTCCGTGCAATCATGCTCGTAGCGGAAGGCGGTGACGAAGGCCATCTTGACCTTCATCCTGATGCTGGTGGTGATCGTAAGTTGGTCGCCGGCGGCCTTCAACGATATGCGGTGATAGCCGATCTCATCGCCTTTCCACCGGATGCGGAAACGCAAACCGGCGGCCAGCGTATCGGCGCCAGGCAGGCTATCCGCCAGCGCCCTATTGACGAGACCCCGGCCACCTATACTGGTGAGGCACAGAATCCCTGCCGACGCCGTCACGAAACGTCGTCGGGTCATCAACGGTCGCGCCGGTCGCGCGACATAGAACTGGCCACCGCCGTTCCAATTTTCTTGATCAAGCATCAGGTCACCCGATCACCAAAGGATCGCAGGTGAGACTAGCGTCGATGCGGCCCATATGTCCAAGCCTGCGCGGGCGCGATGTAAGCACCCGCCCATCTGCTTAACGCGTTGGGAAAGCGCAACCAGGCTTACGCCCGGAATATTTTCCCCGGGTTCATCCGATTGTCGGGATCGAGCGTGGTCTTGAGTTGCCGCATCACCGCGACCGCCGAGCCGTGCTCGGCCTCCAGGAACGCGATCTTGCCGAAGCCGATACCGTGTTCGCCGGTGCAGGTGCCGCCCATGGCAATCGCCCGGTGGGCGAGGCGATCTGTCAAGGCTTGGGCACGCGCGGCCTCTTCCTTGTCTTCCGGATCGAGGATGATGCAGAGGTGGAAATTGCCATCGCCGACATGGCCGACCAGAGGTGTGAGCAGACCGGAGGCCGCCACATCCGCCTTGGTCTCCAATATGCAATCGGCGAGGCGCGAAATGGGCACGCAGACATCGGTCGGCCAGCCCTTGGCGCCAGGGCGCAAGGCAAGGCCGGCATAGAAGGCGTCGTGGCGCGCCTGCCACATCTTGCTGCGTTCCTCGGCCTTCAGGGTCCAGGCGAAATCGCTCATGCCGTAATCGGCGCCGATCTCCTTGGCCATCTCCGACTGTTCGGCGACACCGGCCTCGGTGCCGTGGAATTCGAAGAATAAAGTCGGGCGGACCGGGAAGCTCAGCTTCGAGTATTTGTTGATGGCGTCGATCTGCACCTCGTCGATGAGCTCGATGCGCGCCACCGGGATGCCGCTCTGGATGATGCGGATGACCGTGTTCACCGCCGACCCGATATCGGGGAAGTTAGCCACCGCGGACGCCATCGCTTCCGGCACACCATAGAGGCGCAGGCGGATTTCGGTGATGATGCCGAGCGTGCCTTCCGATCCGACGAACAGCCGGGTGAGGTCATAGCCAGCCGCTGACTTCCGCGACCGGCCGCCGGTCTGGATGATGCGACCATCGGCCATCACCACGGTGAGGCCCAGAACGTTCTCGCGCATGGTGCCGTAGCGAACAGCATTGGTGCCTGAGGCGCGCGTCGCCGTCATGCCGCCGATGGTGGCGTCCGCACCCGGATCGATCGGGAAGAACAGGCCCTGGTCCTTGATATAGGCGTTGAGGGCCTTCCGTGTGACACCGGCCTGCACCTTCACGTCGAGATCGTCGGCATTGACCTCCAGCACCTTGTTCATGCGGCCCATGTCGATGCAGATGCCGCCCTCGATCGCTGCCACATGGCCTTCGAGTCCGGTGCCGACGCCGAACGGAATCATCGGCGCGCCATATTCGGCCGAAATCCTGGCGATGGCGGCGACTTCCTCGGTCGTCTGCGGGAACACCACGACGTCGGGGGCGTGGGCTTCGTGATAGGATTCGTCATGGCCATGGCGTTCGCGAATGCCGGCATTGGTGCTGACCTGGTCCGGCTGCAGCACGCGCTGCAACGCGAGGACGAGATCGGGGACGTTGAGGTTGCGCTGCTTGCGCAAGGGGGCGGCGGTCATGGCGGTTATCCTTTGGCGATTAGCTCACGTAAGCTTACCATACCCCCCACCGCCCGGGGTCTCGACAAGAAATACGTCGCCCGGCGACATTTCGGCGCCATCGGTGCCCTTCAGCACCTCCACCCGCCCGTCCTTCCGGATAACGGAATTTCGCCCCAACTGACCCTCACCGCCGCCCTTCAGGCCATAGGGTGGGATCACGCGGTGGCCGGACAATGTGCCGGCGGTCATCTGTTCCAGGAAGCGCACCCGGCGCACGACACCATCGCCGCCGCGGTGCTGGCCCTTGCCGCCGCTTCCTTTGCGGATATGGAAATCTTCCAGCAGAACCGGGAAGCGGAATTCCAGCACTTCGGGGTCGGTGAGGCGCGAATTGGTCATATGGGTCTGGACGGCGTCCGTCCCGTCGAAATCTGGGCCGGCGCCGGACCCACCGGCGATCGTCTCGTAATATTGATGCCGGTCATTGCCGAAGGTGAAGTTGTTCATGGTGCCTTGTGCTGCCGCCATCACCCCCATGGCACCGTAGAGCGCATCGGTGATGCATTGCGAGGTCTCGACATTGCCGGCCACCACGGCTGCCGGATATTCTGGCTTCAGCATCGAGCCATCGGGGATGATGATGTCGAGCGGTTCCAGGCAACCCTGGTTCATCGGAATGTCATCGTCGATGAGGGTGCGGAAGACATAGAGCACGGCCGCCTTCGCCACCGCAGACGGCGCGTTGAAATTCGTGCCGAGCTGCGGAGAGGTGCCGGTGAAGTCGATCTTCGCGCGCCGCGCTTTGTGATCGACGGTGACAAAAACCTTGATCACCGCGCCATCGTCCATGGCATAGGCGAAGCGGCCATCGGTCAGGCGGTCGAGCACACGGCGCACCTGCTCGGCGGCATTGTCCTTCACATGGCCCATATAGGCCTGGACCACGTGCAGGCTGAACTGGCCGACCATGCGGTGGAGTTCCTGGACGCCCTTTTCATTGGCGGCCACTTGCGCGCCGAGGTCGGCGATGTTCTGGTCGATGTTGCGTGCCGGATATTTGCCGGAGCCGAGCAGTTGACGCATCTCTGCCTCAAGCACGATGCCGCGATCGACCAGCTTTACATTGTCGATGAGAACACCTTCCTCCTCGACCGTGCGGCTATAAGGCGGCATTGAGCCCGGCGTCAGTCCGCCGATATCGGCATGATGGCCACGGCTCGCCACGTAGAAGATGATGCCCTTTCCCGCCGCGTCGAACACGGGCGTCACTACCGTAATGTCCGGGAGATGCGTGCCGCCATTATAGGGCGCATTCAGCACATAGACATCGCCGGGTCGCATGTCCGTGCCGGTGGGCGTCTGATGCGCGCGGATGACGCTTTCGACACTCTCGCCCATCGAACCCAGATGCACCGGCATGTGCGGCGCATTGGCGATGAGGTGACCCTGGCCATCGAACAAAGCGCAGGAGAAGTCGAGCCGTTCCTTGATGTTCACCGAATGGCTGGTCTTCTCCAGGGTCGAGCCCATCTGCTCGGCGATCGACATGAACAGATTGTTGAAGATCTCCAGCATCACCGGATCGACCGAGGTGCCGATGGCATGTGTGCGGACGGCGACAATATAGCGCTCCATGACGAGATGGCCGCGATCATTGAGCACCGCGCGCCAGCCCGGTTCCACCACATTGGTCGAGATCGGTTCCAGGACAATGGCTGGCCCATCGATCCGCTGGCCGGGACGAAGGTTGGCTCGGTCATAGACCGGTGCGGTGAGCGACTCGCCCTGCGCCCAGAAAGGGACATTGGCCAGCGGCACTGCATCCTTCGTACCGGCGGGGACAAGTGCATCTTCGACCTGCTCCGTCTTGCCGATGGCCTCGACCGAGATCGAATCCACGATCAACGTCTTGTGCGGGACGATGAATCCGTAGCGTTGGCGGTGTGATTCTTCGAAGCCCGCCTGGATCTCCGCCGCCGTGCCGAAATTGGTGATGAGCGAGGCGTCGGTCCCGGCGTATTTGAGATGCACCTGCAGGAGCGTGTGAATGTTGCCTGCGTCGATGCCTTGCGCCGCGATATCGCTGCGGGCCGTCTCCGCCATCGCTTCCAGTTCGACCGCCAGCGCCGTCACCAAATGCTGGTCGAGGGCTGCCTCGATGGTTTTGTGGCGGATGGCGCGCATGTCGGCGAGGCCCATGCCATAGGCCGAGAGGACGCCGGCCAGCGGATGCAGGAAGATGCGTGTCATGCCCAGCGCGTCCGCGACCCGGCAGGCATGCTGTCCGCCGGCGCCGCCGAAACAGGCGAGCGCATATTTGGAAACGTCATAGCCGCGCTGGATCGAGATTTCCTTGATCGCATTGGCCATGTTGGCGATGGCGATGTCGAGGAAGCCTTCGGCGACATCCTCAGGGCGGCGTTCATTTCCGATGGCCTTGGAAATCTCTGTTGCCAGCTTGGTGAACTTCGCCACCACCGCGGCGCGGTCGAGCGGCTGGTTACCTTCGGGGCCAAAGACTTTCGGGAAGAAATCCGGGTTGAGCCGGCCCATCATCACATTGCAATCGGTGACGGCGAGCGGCCCGTCGCGGCGATAGCTCGCCGGCCCCGGATTGGCCCCCGCGGAATCCGGGCCGACGCGGAAGCGGCTGCCATCGAAATGCAGGACCGAGCCACCGCCGGCCGCGACCGTGTGAATGAGCATCATCGGTGCCCGCATGCGGACACCGGCCACTTGCGCCTCATAAGTTCGCTCGAACTGGCCGTTGTAATGCGACACGTCGGTGGATGTGCCTCCCATATCGAAGCCGATGATCCTGTCGAAGCCCGCCTGCCGCGCCGTTTCAACGGCGCCAACGATGCCGCCGGCTGGCCCGGAGAGGATGCTGTCCTTTCCCTGGAAATTGCCGGCATCGGTCAGGCCGCCATTCGACTGCATGAACATGAGGCGCGTGGTCTTGTTGCCGATCTCGCGCGCTACCTGGTCGACATAGCGCCGCAGGATCGGCGAGAGATAGGCGTCGACCACCGTGGTGTCGCCCCGGCTCACCAGCTTCATCAGCGGCGAGACTTCGTGACTGACCGATATCTGCGTGAAGCCGATTTCCCGCGCCAGTTCTTTCAGCGCCGCTTCATGGGCGTGATAGCGAAACCCGTGCATCAGCAGGATGGCGATGGCGCGGTAGCCCTTGTCATAAGCGGCCTTGAAATCGGCCCACGCCTTGGCAAGGTCGAGTTGGGTCAGCACCTCACCATGCGTATCGACCCGTTCCTCGATTTCGATCACATCCCGGTGCAGCAGTTCGGGCAGCTCGATCTTGCGCGCAAAGATCTTCGGCCGGTTCTGATAGGCGATGCGGAGCGCGTCCCTGAAGCCCCTTGTCACCGCCAGCACGACCGCCTCGCCCTTGCGCTCAAGGAGGGCGTTGGTGGCGACCGTCGTCCCCATCTTGATGGCGCTCACTGAATCCGGGAGCGCGTCGTCAGCGCCAAGACCCAATATGGCGCGAATGCCGGCCATGGCGGCGTCGCGGTAGCGCTCCGGATTCTCGGAGAGCAGCTTGTGGGTGATGAGCTTGCCATCCGGCGCCTTCGCCACGATGTCGGTGAAGGTGCCGCCGCGATCGATCCAGAACTGCCAGTTGCCCATCACACACTCGTCACTCACTTATTTCACCACCAGATCCAGGTCGTGGCGCGACAGAACCTCGCAGCCATCTTCCGTCACCAGCACGGTCTGGCCCGGATTCATGGCTAGACCGCGCGCGCCGTCGACCAGGATCATATGAAGGAAGAGCACGATGCCCGGTTGGAGTTCCACCGGATTGTTGGCATAGAGCATCGGCCAGTCCATCCAATTGGGAGAGAATGTCGTACCAAGGCTGTAGCCGCAAGCGTTGAGCCTGCTGTCGGCGAAGCCTGATTTCTCCACACTCATCACATGGGCGGCGAAAACGTCGCCGAATGTCCGGCCTGGTTTGATGGCGTCGATGCAGGCCGCCATCGCATCGACAGCGGCCTTGTGCATGTCGCGCTGTCGCTGGCTGACCTCGCCCAACAGAATCGTGCGCATGAGGCAGGCATGATAATGGCGGTAGACGCCGGCGAATTCGAGGGTCAGCTGGTCCTGGGCGTCGAGCTTGCGCCGGCCCGCGGCATAGCGCACGAGGAGCGCCTGTGGTCCCGATCCGATGATGAACTCGTTGCCCGGATAATCGCCGCCACCCTTGAACACGGCGCCCTGCATGGCCGCCAGTATCTCGCCTTCATCGGCGCCGGGTTTCGTCAAGCGATGCGCTTCATCGAGCGCATCGTCGGCGAGCTCGGCCGCGCGGCGAACATACACGATCTCCGCCGGACTCTTGATCAGGCGTTGTTCCGTCACGAGGCGCGATGCATCGGTGAGCGTGCAGAAACCGTCGAGCACATCCTTCAGGCGAAACCCGTTTTGCGCGGTGAGTCCGTAGGCATCGAGTTCGATGCCGAGATGTTTGCCCTTGTGCAGCAGGCTTTTCAGATCGCTGGCCGGATCGGCGCCGTCTTCGTCCTTCCAGATGTGGATGGCCTCGATGTCGGAGGTAAGCTGCGCCTGCAGCAGGTCGGGCTTCCGGGTGAGCAGGAACATGTCACCGTCGGCGCCGATGTAGAGACATTGAAAAAAGACGTAGCCGAACGTGTCGTAGCCGGTGAGGTAGTACATGCTTTCCTGGCGGAAGATCAGCAGGCCGTCGAGATTTTCGGCGGCCAATCGGCGGCGCAGGATGGCGCGGCGGGCAGCGAGTTCGGATCGGTCGAAATGGAGCGGCATGGGTCAACTCCGGCAAGAACAGGGTCGTCCCACCGGACCACGCCACCGCCGGCGGCCAAAGAGGGAAGTGACATTTATTCGACAATGTCGAATAATGGGGTGGTGAAACCGGTCCGAATCCAGGCCCTAAAACGCTCAAATGACATCCTGGGGGTCCTTTTGGCGGGACCCTTCGAGGGATTGCCGCTGCGCGACATCGCCCGGGCGGTGAATCTGGCGCCCACCACCGCCTTCACCCTCCTCGAAAGCCTCGCCGACCTCCGACTGGTGGAAAAGGTCCGGGGCGAGCGCCGCTACCGGCTGGGGTTCCGGCTGCTGCAATTGGGGCGCAAGGTCGAGGCAAGGCTCGACATCATCATGCTGGCGTGTCCCTCCCTCATCCGCCTCTGCCAGCAGACCGGGGAGATGGTCAATCTGCTGGTCCCCTCCGTCACCTCGATGATCGTGGCCGAGAGTCTCAAGGGAAATGTCGTGCTGAAGACGACGCCGCTCAAGGGCCGGGACTTGCCGATGCATGGCACGGCGTCGGGCAAATGCTTCCTCGCCTTCTCGACCATCGATGTGCGGGCGGCCATTTTCGAGACGCTCAACCTCACCAGGATGACGGCACGCACGATCAGTGACCTGAAGCGGCTGGAGAAGGAGCTCAGGGAGATCCGCCGCCAGGGCTATGCGACCGAGGAGGATGAGTTCACGCCGGATACGGTGGCGATCGCGGTGCCGCTCCTTGATTCGCTGGGCCGCATCCAGGCGACGCTCAGCATTCATGGCTCATCGGCCAGGATCAGTGCGGCGCGCAGGCCGGCATTGCTGGAGGCGCTGCAACGCGAAGCGCGGCGGATCGAAGCCCTGCTGCTGTAGGTATCAGGCCGGTGGAATCAGCACAAAATTGCCGACATGGCGCTTTTCCAGGAAGGCGCGCTGCGCGTCGGCGATGGCTTTGAGCGGATAGGTCGCGGCGACGAGCGGCCTGATTTCGTTGCGCTCGATATAGCCGATGAGATTGGGAAAGACCGGCTCGTCCCAGGCCGTGCAGCCGATGAGGGTGAGGTCCCTCAGATAGAAATCGCGCATGTCGAGCGCCACCATGGGTCCGGCGATGGCGCCCGAGGAGACATAGCGACCGCCGGGTCGCAGGGCCTTCAGCACGGCGCCGAAGCCGGGACCGGCGACATTGTCGATGGCGACGTCATGGGTCCCGGCGAGGTCCGCCGGGATGCCCGCATCGCGGTCGAGAACATGATCGGCGCCGAGGTTGCGCAGCGCACCGGCTTTTTCGGCGGTGGTTACCGCCGTCACCCGTGCGCCGCGCCGCTTGGCAAGCTGCACCGCCGCGGAGCCAACGCCACCCGAGGCACCGGTGACGAGGAGATGGTCGCCCGCCGCGACACCGGCCCGGTGCAGCATGTTCTCGGCGGTCCCATAGGCGCAGGGGATGGTGGCCAGTTCCGCATCGCTCCAGGCACAATCGACCGGGAAGACTTCCGCCTGCGGCACCTTGACGAACTGGGCGAAGGCGCCATCGAAATCGGAGGCCATCCAAATGGTTTCCATGGAGGCAAAGCCATTGGTGCGCATGCAGGCCCGGACCAGGATGCGCCGGCCGATCAGGGCCGGATCGCCGCCGGGACCGATTGCGGCGACAATGCCGCAACAGTCCGTCCCCTGGATAAAGGGGAAAGGCGTTGCCTTGTTCCAGCCGCCATCCGATCGTGCGACATCCGTTGTTGTTGCTGCCGTCGCTGCTGTGCTGTCGGTGACGCTGGAGGAGTACCAACCCAGGCGCGTGTTGATCTCGGTGTTGTTGACGCCAGCGGCCAGCACCTTGATCAGCACGTCACCCGCGGCCGGTTACGGAATGGGCACCTCGCGATAGACGAGCTTGTCGTAACCACCATTGCCGGTGGTGACCACCGCCATCATCGTCCTGCCGGCGGGTTTCAGGTCAAAGCGATCACTAGGGGCCATGGCAATCAGTCGACCAGCGTGTCACGGCGCAAGCCGGCGCGCTCGATATGGACGGGGAGGACGCGGCCGTAAAGCTGGCGGGTGCGCTCTGGACTGCCGACCATGCCCGGCTCCTCAGTGAAGCTGAAGATCGCGACATAGCGCGCTCTTGCACCTTCCATCGGCGTCACGCGATGCAGTGAATAGCGCCCCTTGAAGATCTGAAGATCGCCCGGTTCAAGGTGCAGGGTTCGGATCAGGCTGCTGTCGCCATCCAGTACGGCCTCGACGCCAGCATAGTTCTCGTCCGTGGGCGAGCGCAGATGCGGGCTGTATTCGAAATCCCCACCCGCTTCGGCGTTCTGGATCGCCAGTGTCACAGTGTAGTTGTTGGTATCGAAATGCCAGGGAAAGCCATTGCCGGCTTCGGCCAGATTGACGATCACATCGGCCAATGGATCTGCGTAGCGATAGAACCTGTCCTCGCCCAGCGCCGCCTGAATGAAGGGCGCGAAGGCCGGCCATTCATAGATTGCCCTCAGGATGCTCTCGGGGCCGAAATTGTCGGCCGGCACAAAGGCGTTTGATCGATCGTAGAACCGTCGCAGCGGGTGGCTTGCGGGAAGATCCGGGCGGTCTTTGGTGAAGTAGGGATTGGTGCGGTTGAAGTTGCGATGCCCGTGGATTGCGACGCGGTCGCTCTCGGCGACCAATTCGCCCAGACGTTCGGCCCGAACGAAGCCCTTCAGGACCGCGCAGCCCTCCCTCTCGATCGCGGCACGCAGATCGGCGATGAGGGCGTCGCGCGCAGAACCGGCTTCGCCGATTGGATAGCGGTCGGTGTCGATAAAATGACCGGCGTCTTTCCTCATGCTGTCGGATTCCTCGAGAAAGAAGAGCCCAGAAGCGACATCCCCGGCTTGCCGGAACATGCCAAGATCCGCGGCAATCGTCAGTAAAGCTTGGCCGGGAAACCTGGCGCGCGCAGGTCGGTCTTGAGCGCGTCTTCCAGCAGCTTGACGATCATCGGTGATTGCGCCTTGCCGCCATAGACTTCGCGCGCCTGGATGTAGGTCTGCATGGTTTGCGCGGCAAGATCGAGCGGCACACCGAATTCGCGCCCGAAGCCCATGGCAAAACCAAGATCCTTGAGAGCCAGATCGACGGTGAAATCGATGTCGTAGCTGCCGCTGAGGACAAGCTGACCCTCGGTTTCGTGGACGAACGAGTTGCCGGAGCTCGCTGCGATGGCCTGATAGGCCTGGGCGAGGTCCAGGCCACCACGTTTGGCCAGCATCAGCGCTTCGCCGACGGCTTTGAGGTGGATGAAAGCGAGCATATTGGTGATCACTTTGATCACTGCCGCCGATCCCAATGGCCCCATATGGAAAATCTTGTTGCCCATCGCCTTGAAGGCCGGCAAATGAGTATCGAACATGTCCTTGTCGCCACCGGCGAGGATGGTCATGTCGCCATGGGCGGCCAGATGCACGCCCCCTGTCACCGGCGATTCCATGGTGCGGACACCGTGCTGTTGGGCCATTTCGGCAAAGCGCAGGATTTCTTCGCGCCCCAGGGTCCCCATCTCGATCCAGTGCCCGCCCTCTTCAAGGCCGGCCAGGACTCCGTCCTTGTCGGCTAGGACGTGTTGTGTGGCGCTGGGGCTGGGCAGGCAAGTGATGACGGTATCGCAGGCTTCCGCGACGGCGCGCGGGCTACTGGCCCAGACAGCCCCGAGATCGAGCAGCGGCTTGGCAGCGGCCTCGTTCAGATCATGGACGGTCAGGGAGAAGCCGCCACGTTGCAGGCTTGCGGCGAGATATCGACCGATGTTCCCAAGACCAATGAACCCGTAACGCATCAACATCCTCCCCGTTCTATCCCATTCGTCATGGTCGGCCCCCATGCTTCAAGACTGGGCCGACAATGACGGTCAAAATGACTCTTACTGGATCACCTTGTTCGTCATCTCCAGGTGCAGATTGCTGCCCGTATAAGGATGCGCGCGGGCGACGTCTTCGTCGAGCTCGATGCCCAATCCGGGTTCCGTCGGCGGGATGACGTAGCCCGCTTCCCATTGCACCGGCTTCTTGATGATCTTGCCGTGGAAGCCGCCCCAGGTCTCGATGCTTTCCAGGATCAGGAAATTGGGGCTGCAGGCGGCGAGATGGACGTTGGCCATGCCGATGACCGGCCCCGCATAAAGATGCGGGGCGATCTGGGCGTAATAGCTCTCCGCCATGGTGGTGATCTTCTTGGCTTCGAGGAGGCCACCGACGCGGCCGACCTGCATCTGCAGGATCGAGGCGGCGCGGTTTTCCAGCACGCGGGCGAATTCGTATTTGGTGACGAGGCGTTCGCCGGTGGCGATGGGGATCGAGGTGCCGCGGGCCACCAACGCCATGTCCTCGGGCTTTTCCGGCGGGGTGGGTTCCTCGAACCAGAGCGGCTGGTATTTTTCCAGGCGCTGGGCAAACCGGATGGCGCCGGCCGTGGTGAATTGCCCGTGGGTCCCGAAGAGGAGATCGGCCTTGGAGCCCACCGCCTCGCGGATGAGCTTGCAGAACTTCTCGCAGAGATCCATCGATTCCAGCGAGGGCTGGCGCGGATCGAAAGGCGAGTAGGGGGCGGCGGGATCGAATTTGATGCCGGTGAAGCCCATCTTCACATAGTGGGCGGCACGTTCGGCCGAGGCCTCGGCATTCCAATAGATGGAACTGTCCTGGCCCTTCGCCGTGTCGGGATAGATATAGGTGTAGGAGCGCAGGCGATCATGCACCTTGCCGCCGAGGAGTTCATAGACCGGCTTGCCGGTGGCCTTGCCCTTGATGTCCCACAGGGCGATCTCGATCGCCGAGAGCACGCTCATCGCCGTCACATCGGGGCGCAGCGTGTAGCCCGAGCCATAGACCAGGCGCCACAGCTTTTCGATATGGAACGGGTCCATGCCCTCGACATAGCGCTGATAGATATCCTCGATCGCCGCCACCATGACCTTCGGGCCAAAGGCGGTGCCATAGACCTCGCCCACGCCCTCGATGCCGTCATCGGTGACGAGCTTCACGAAGATGAAATACTGGCCGCCGAAAGAGGGCGGCGGATTGCCGACGACGAAGGTCTTGAGACCGGCGATTTTCATGGGATCCGTCTTGCTTCTGTAAAGAAGGGCGGTTGCGGGCCGGATGACTGATCGGCCCGCAACCGGTCATCTGGGTCTTAGGCAAACCACCAGCGCTGGGTGATCTTCATGCCGTCGACATCCCAGTTTGGCGCGACCAAATCCGCATGTGCAACGGTTTTAGCGCATGCATTCATGTAATTATAGAACATCAGGACCATGACACCGCCATCCTCGGCGACCAGATCCTGCATTTCGGCATACATGGTGGCGCGCTTGGCCTGGTCCAGTTCCGCCCGCGCCGCCACCAGCAGCGCATTAAAGCGGTCGTTCTTCCAGAAACTGTCGTTCCAGGCAGCGTCCGCCGCATAGGCGGTGGTGAACATCAGATCCGGGGTCGGTCGGCCCGACCAGTAGGACAGGCACCAGGCCTTCTTCATCCAGACACTGTCCCAATAGGCGTCCTCGGCCTCGCGGATGACGTTGATATCGATGCCGCATTTGGCGGCCGATTCCTTCATCATCTGGGCGGCGTCCATGGCGCCGGCAAAGGCCGCGTCCGAGGCCGAGAGATCGACCTTGAGCGTGTCGAGTCCGGCCTGCTTCAGGTGGAACTTCGCCTTGTCCGGATCGAAGCTGTGCTTCACCGCCGGGTCCTTGGCGAAGGGCAGGCCTGCGGCGATCGGGTTGTCATTGCCGGCGGAACCATGGCCGCGCAGCACCTTCTTCACGATCTCCTCGCGGTCGATCGCATATTTGAGGGCGAGGCGGACATCCTTGTTGTCGAACGGCGCCATGGTGCAGTTCATCGGCGCCACGTAATGGGCGAAGCCGCTGACTTCGGAAATGTCGACATTGCCGCCGCCGGCCATGCGGTCGACGGTCTTGAGGTCGACACGGTCGATATAGTCGACATCGCCCGAGGTCAACGCATTGCTGCGCGCCACCACGTCGGAAATCGATTGGATCTCGATCTCGTCGAAATAGGTTTCGCGGTGGTAATTGGCAAAGCGCTTGCCGGTCGCGCGCACGCCGGGATCAAAGCCGGTCATGGCATAGGGGCCGGTGCCGATGCCCGATTGCCAATCCGCCTTGCCGTCCTTGGCCGGCATCATGGCAAGATGATAGTCGGAGATGACAAAGGGGAAGTCGGCATTGCCGTCGCTCAAGGTCACGACCACCTTGTCCTTGCCGTCGGCCTTGATGTCCTTGACCGTGGCCAGCAGGGATTTCGCGGCTGATTTCGACTCGTCGCTGCGATGATGGTTGAGCGAGACCACGACATCCTCGGCATCGAACGACTTGCCGGAATGGAATTCGACGCCCTTGCGCAAGTTGAACACCCAGGTCTTCGCATCGGGCGAGGCTTCGAAGCTTTCGGCGACGTCGGAGATGATCTCGCCCTTGGGCGTCACCTCGGTGAGGCTGGAGCGGGTCGAGCCTCAACCAAAGACGCCGTTGAAGGTGTCGGGGAAGGTCGCGGGGTCGAGCGTGTCGGTGGTCGAGCCGGACCCCAGGGCCATGCGGAACTTGCCACCCTTCCTGGGTTCGGCGCGCGCTGCCTTCACGAACATGGTCTGCGCCATCGTGGCGCTGATGCCGGCACCCATGGCCAACTGCACGAAATCACGGCGCGACATTTTCCCCTTCGCCGCCAACTTGGTCATCGACTTGATATCCATGGAGCTTTTCTCCCTCGAGATTGCGGTTTCTGAATTGGCACGCCGCCCGGCCGGTGGCTTAAGACGGAGAACGGCACCATTCCGCCCTTGACAGGGTGGAAAGTAAAACGATGTATTATTGGCCTAAGGCCTAAATCTATTTGTCGGTCAACCTCCGCCATGTCCTACCATCTGCCGCCGCTGCCCTGGTTGCGCGCCTTCGAGGCGGCGGCGCGGCGTGGCTCCTTCGCGGCCGCCGCCGGTGAACTGGCGCTGACCCCGGCGGCGGTGAGCTATCAGGTGCGGGCCCTGGAGAGCCAATTGGGCTATCCGCTGTTCGAGCGCCTGGCCCGGGGCCTGCGCGTGACCGACATGGGCAAGGCCTATCTGGTGCCGGTGCGCCAGGCCTTCAGCGAGCTTTCCATCTCGACCCTCAGCATTTTCGGACCGGTGGGCGAAACCACCCTCAACATCCGCGTGCCGGTTTCCTTCGCCGTGCTGTGGCTGACACCGCGCCTGGGCGACTTTGCGCGGGCGCATCCCGGCATCCGCATCCGCCTCTTTTCGGCGATCTGGGCCGATGCGCTGCCGGCGGACAAGACCGATGTCGATATCCGCTTCGGCCATGGCAATTGGCCGGGCAGTACCGCGCAATTGCTGGTCAACGATCCCATCGTGCTGGTGACGCCGCCACGCTCAGGGATCAACGGCCCGCGTGACATCAGCTCCGCCGAACTGGTGCAGATCATGGGCGTCGAAAGCGATTGGCTGCATCTTTACGAAGCCGCCGGCCTCAACCTGCCGCCGGGCGGCGCCGGGATCACGGTCGATACCAGCCTTGCCGCCCTGGAACTGGTGGCCGCCGGCCATGGCGCCGCCCTGGTGCTGGCGCGTTTCGCCGCGGCCTATGAAAAGGCCGGCCGGGTGCGCCGCGTACCCGGCATCGAATTGCCGCAGGACCAGTCGCATTACCTGCTGACACCCAACAGCCTCGATGCGCCGCGCGCGGAGGCAGCACTCTTTGCCGATTGGCTGCGCCAGCAATTGCTGGAAGAGGCCGCCACCAGATCACCGATTTCCATTTCACCAGGACCGGCCGCCAAGAGTTTGGCCGGGCGCCGACGGAGTTCCCATGGACCATAATGCCAATGCCGCCGATTTCATCATCATCGGGGGCGGTTCCGCCGGCTGCGTGCTGGCCAATCGCCTGAGCGCCGATGGCCGCCACAAGGTGCTGCTGGTCGAAGCCGGGCCGAGCGACCGGCGCTTCGACATCGATGTGCCGGTCGGCTATGCGCGCACCTATTTCGATCCCAGGGTCAATTGGATGTTCGACAGCGCGCCGGTGCCGTCGCTCGGCAACCGGGTGATCTATTACCCGCGCGGCAAGGTGCTGGGTGGGTCTGGCTCGATCAACGCCATGGTCTATGCGCGCGGCCAGGCGGCCGACTATGACGGGTGGGAAGCGGCCGGCAACAAGGGCTGGGGCTGGCGCGACGTGCTGCCCGTCTACCGGGCGATGGAAGAACATGATTTCGGCGCAAGCGAGCTACATGGCGGTGATGGGCCGATTCATGTGACGCAGATCGGGCGCGATGCGCATCCGATCTGCGACGCGTTCTTCAAGGCGTCGGCGGAGCTTGGCTACAAGCATCTCGCCGATCTCAACGGCGCCGAGGCGGAGGGCGTCGGGCACTACCAGATCAATACCAAGAAAGGCCAGCGCCATTCCTCGGCCAAGGCCTATCTGCGCCCGGCGCTGGCGCGCCCCAATCTCGAAGTGCTGACCAACGCCCATGTGCAGAAGCTGGTGCTTGAGGGCAATCGCGTGGTGGGCTTACGCTACCGGCGCGATGGGGTGGAGAGCGAGGTCCGCGCAAAGCGCGAGGTGATCCTGTCGGCGGGCGCCATCGGGTCGCCGCAACTTCTCATGCTGTCCGGCATCGGGCCGGCCGATGAGCTGCGCGCTCTCGGCATCGAGGTGAAGCTGGACGCGCCGGCGGTCGGCCGGAATCTGCAGGATCATATCTGCTACGATCACTACTTCGATGCGCGGGTGCGCACGCTCAACAGCGATCTTGGCAACTGGCTCGGGCGCATCAAGGCCGGCATGCAATATGCGCTGCTGCGGCGCGGGCCACTGTCGATGAGCCTCAACCAGGCGGGCGGTTTCGTGCGCTCCTCGCCGGACCGATTGCTTCCCAACATCCAGCTTTACTTCTGCCCGCTTTATTACGAGAAGGCGACGCCGGACAGCCGCGAACTGATCAAGGTGACATCGGATCCGGCCTTCTCGCTCAGCGCCTCGCCCTGCCGCCCGGTGAGCCGCGGCCATCTCAAGCTGCGCGCGGCGGATGCCCATGTGGCGCCGGAAATCCAGCCCAACCTGCTCTCGGCACCGGAAGACATGGCGGAGATCGTCGAGGCGGCGCAGTTGATGCGCCGCTTTGCCGCCACCAAGGCCCTCGGCGCCATCATCCGCAGCGAAACCAAGCCGGGCAAGCGCGCGCAATCGGATGCGGAATTCGCGGCCTATGTGCGGGAATCGGCCTATTCGATCTTCCATCCATCCGGCACCTGCCGCATGGGGCCAGATGCCGCCGGCGCCGTGGTCGATCCGCAATTGCGGGTGCATGGGATAAGCGGGCTCCGTGTGATCGACGCCTCGATCTTTCCCGGCATCCCGTCCGCCAACACCAACGCGCCCACGATGATGGTGGCGGAGAT
>NZ_CAMDRA010000001.1 GCF_945906275.1 Dongia mobilis | reverse complement strand
CCAACGGTCCTCTCAAGGATTGGTACAATTCTCTGCTACAGCGCGGCAAAAGAAAGAAAGTCGCTCTTACCGCCCTCATGCGCAAAATGATCGTCATCCTCAATGCGCGCCTCAGAGACGACCTCAAAGCACAACAGAGTTGATGACGCTTTATTTTGGAATGGCAGCCCTACGTCGACAGGATGCGCTGGCCGATGGCCCAGGGGCGGTCGAATTGCGGGCGGCCGTAATGATAGCCTTGGAGGTAATGGACGCCGGCCTTGATCAGGACCTGGGCGTCGGCTTCGTTCTCGACGAACTCGGCCACGGTCTCGAGGCCGAAGGTGCCGGCAAGGCCCATCAGGTTGCGGATGAACAGCTGCTGGTCGACATTGTTGGCGAGATTGCGCACGAAGGAGCCGTCGATCTTGACGAGGTCCACGGTGAGGGCCTTCAGGTGGCGGAAGCTGGTGAAGCCGGCACCGAAATCGTCGATCGCGACACGGCAGCCGACATCGCGCACCAGGTTCACGAAGCGCGCCGATTCCTCGATGTCGTGGAGCGCTGCCGTCTCGGTGATCTCGACAATCAGGCGCGCGGCGATGCTGGGCGTCGCTTTCACGGCGGCGATGAGGGCGCGCAGCCAGGATTGGTCGGTGGCGGTGAGGCCGGAGATATTGAGCGAGAGCACGGCTGCCGGATCGTTGCGCAGTTCGGCAACCGTCATGTCGAGCACGTAGCGGTCGAGCAGCCGCGTCATGCCCAATTGTTCGACCACCGGGATGAAGGCGCCGGCAGGCAGGATGTCGCCCTTCAGATCCTTCATGCGGATCAGGCATTCATATTTCGAGACCGTCATCGACTGGGCGTGGATGATCGGCTGATAGGTGAAGATCAGGCGCTGGTCGCGCATCGCCTGCTGGACCTGGGTGCCCACATCCATGGCGCGGCGATGCAGCAGGGTCTGCTGTTCGGACGGGCGATAGACATTGTAGCAGCAGCGCCCGGCCTTCTTGGCGTAGGTGAGGGCCGATTCCGCCTTGGTCATCACCTCATAGGCGGTGTTGACGAGGCCCGGGAACAGCACGCAGCCGACCGAGACGGTGATGGGGATCGACTGGCCGTTGATCTCGATCGCCTGGTCGCGCATCGCTTCGATGATGCGGTCCATGCAATTGACGACGCAATCTTCCGGGCAGTTGCTGAGCAGCACGCCGAAGCGGTCGCCCCCTAAGCGACCGATGATATCGGCGGCGCGGAGCGTGCGGTCGAGGCGCTGGCCGATCGCCACCAGCACGGCGTCGCCGATCTCGTAGCCATAGGCATTGTTGACCATGGCGAGCTTGTCGACGCCGATCACCAGGAAAGCGCCCTCGACCTTGAAGCGGCGGCTGAAGGAGATGGCCTGTTCCAGTTCGTCGCGCAGGCGCGCGCGGTTGAAATGGCCGGTGAGCTCGTCGTAATTGGCGATGCGTTCGAGGCGCGCCTCGTTCTGCTTGCGCTGGGTGATGATGCGCATGGCGCCGGACATGGCGACCGGCATGCCGTTGGCGTCGATCTCGACGCGGCCGCGGTCATGCACCCAGATGACCAGGCCCTGGCCGTTGCGGACGCGGTATTCGCAATCGTAATTGTCGCCCTGGCTGAAATGGTCGGACAGCGCTTTGAGGCGCCGGGGCAGATCTTCCGGGTGGATGCGGTTGTTGAAACCATGGCCGCTGGCGATGGCGTTCTCGCCTTCACCCAGCACTTCCTCGATCTCACCGGCCCAGATCAGCCGGTCGGAGAGGATGTCCCATTTGTAGAGGATGTCGCCGGAGGCTCTGATCGCGTTGCGAAGCCAGTCGGGGGCGGTCGGGGTTCCCGGCGCGGCTCCGTCCGGATGCGTCGGCAGGGAATCGGCAAGACCGGAAGCCTGACCCGTTACCGGTGTCAGGGAACTCAGTCCTTGCTCGCTCCTCAAAGCCGTCACGAGCGCTCCTGTGTCGCCGCCACCCGGTACCATCCGCAAACCTTAACGCCAGAGTCTAAACAAAGTCCTAAAACCTGACTGATCGGGCATTTTTCGGGGGATGTCGGGCTGGCTGGACGCGGGCCGGGCCAGGTTCCGGATGGGTCGGCGAGGTTTGTCGAATCATGGTAAATATTTGGTAAATCTCAACAAATGTGAACAAGCGACTCACGATGATGTGCGCAGATTCGGCGACTCGACCCTTGAATCGGCTTGTGCCTACCTCCAATTTATCTAAAATTCTATCTATTCCTGAAATCGGGGGTGACGCCGCGTGCGCTGCTCCCGAACAGGGTCTGAACGAGAGTTCGATGCCGCTCTCTCGATCATGGTTTTTTGATCGTTTTTTCGTTTCTGGTTCTGATTCTGGAGATAGCTGGACTGCATGGCCGATATCGGTCGCCTCCTTCTGCCGCCACCGTCCATCGTCACCGGACGGACCGGCCTTGTCCGCGTCCCGGAAAACAAGAACGGGGACGGGAAGGGCGGTGATGCCGCGCGCGATGAGCTGAGCCTGGTGCCCCAGGTGGATGCGGGGGTCGACGAGACCGCGGATGCCACCAGCGGCGGTCGCGCCAAGCAGTTCCGCTTCCGGGTGGTGGATGGCGGGCGCGGCGACCAGCTGGCCGGCAATGCCGAGGTGCCGGCCAGGACCACGGCCAGAACGACGGGGCAGGCTCCGGAAACCGATACCGAAACAACCGCCCGCAGCGCCCAGGCGTCCAATGCGGGGAGCCAGCGCGGCAATGCTGTGCCGGCCGGGACACCTTCGGCCCCGTTCCTGGCACAGTTGATCGCCCAGGAGCAGTTGGCACCGGGCCTTTATGATCCGCCGGTCAAGGCGGCCGACCGCGCCTATCGCCAGGCCGGCGGCGAACCGGCGCTGGAAGGCGGCTCCCGGTCACCCCGCTACCAGATCGCGGTCTGAGGTTGCTGAAAGAGGCGTGCTATCTCTAAGCTCCACCCCGCATGACACCCTTCGGACACAGATTGCGCGAGCTCAGGCAGGCCCATGGCCGGCAATTGAAGGATATGGCGAAGGCGCTCCGGGTCAGCTCGGCCTATCTTTCGGCGCTGGAACATGGCCACCGGGCGCAGCCCAAGACCGGCTTCGTGCAGCAGGTGGCGGCCTTCTTCA
This sequence comes from Dongia mobilis, assembly GCF_945906275.1. Taxonomy (GTDB): domain Bacteria; phylum Pseudomonadota; class Alphaproteobacteria; order Dongiales; family Dongiaceae; genus Dongia; species Dongia mobilis_A. Next base: position 81,756 of record NZ_CAMDRA010000001.1, on the reverse strand, counting down.
ACCTCGCCTGGGACGAGGTCGATGAGTTGAAAGCGCTGGCCGACATATCGCAACCCAAGGTCACGATCGATACCGGCGGCCTTTCGCCTTTGGCCACCGAACTCGCCAACCGCCTCGCCCAGCGCATCGGCGATCTCGACGCCGCCACCTTGACCAGCCTCAACGAGCAGCTGAAGCCGAAATAGCTGCGCATTGCCCTCACCGCCCGGATGATTCAGCATGGCGCGGAAAACGTCCGAGTCGTGGGACGTGCTGAACCCAAGGAATGATGATGGCAGTGGAACGGTCGGTCGGTTGGCTTGAGGCCATGGGAGTCTTTTTCACGCCGCGCCAGCTCATCATCCTGGTCATGGGCTTCGCCAGTGGCCTGCCGTTGCTGCTGACGCTGTCGACCCTCTCCTACTGGCTATCGAAGCTCGGCGTCGACAAGACCACGATCGGCCTCTTTGCGCTGGTCGGTGCTCCCTATACCTTCAAATTCGCCTGGTCGCCGATCATCGATCAGGCGCCGATCCCGCTGCTGACAAAGCTCCTCGGCCGGCGCAAGAGCTGGCTGCTGGTCCTGCAGATCGCCCTTGCCGCGGCAATCTTCGGCATGGGGCAGACCGATCCCGTGAGCGCGCCGACAGCCACGGCGCTGATGACGATCCTGGTCGCCTTTTTTGCCGCCAGCCAGGACATCGTCATCGATGCCTACCGCATCGAATTGCTGGAAGATGCCGAGCAGGGCGCCGGTGCCGGCACGACTCAGGTCGGCTATCGCATCGGCATGCTGCTGGCGGGTGCGGGCGCCGTGGCCATGTCGGATTTCATCGCCTGGCCGACCATCTTCGCCATTCTCGCCGGCGCGATGCTGGTCTGCGCGGTCTTCACGCTCTTCATTCCGGTACCCAAGGTCGCGGTACAGGCTGATCGGCAGGGCAGCTATGCGCAATGGCTGACCGATGCGGTCATCCGGCCGTTTGCCGATTTCATCGGCCGGCGCGGCTGGGTCGTCATTCTGCTGTTCATCCTGTTCTACAAATTCGGCGACGCTTTTGGCGGCACGATGGCAACTCCCTTCTATAACGAGCTCGGCTTCACCGGCACCGAGATTGCGGCGATGTCGAAAGTCTACGGCCTCATCGCCTCACTGGTCGGCGGCGTACTCGGTGGCCTGGTGGTGGCGCGGATCGGCCTCTTCAAGACCCTGCTCATCGGCGGCGTGTTGCAGGCGGTGACCAATCTGCTGTTCAGCTATCTCGCCTTGAAGGGCAACAATCTGCTGTGGCTGGGCGTTGCCATCACGGCCGACAATCTGGCCGGCGGCATCGCCGCCGCAGCCTTCGTCGCCTATCTCTCGGGTCTCTGCAACGTCGCTTTCACGGCCACGCAATATGCGCTGCTGACTTCCTTCATGGCGCAGGGGCGCACGGTGATGTCGAGCGGCTCCGGGTGGCTCGCCGATCATATGGATTGGATCAGCTTCTGGGCGCTCACGGCCCTGATGGCCGTGCCCGGTCTGCTGCTGCTGATGTGGATTGCGCGGCTCTATCCGCAGGGGCTCACCAGCAGGGCAGTTCCGGCACCCGTCACCGACACGAGTGTCTTTTGACAGGCAAACCCATCGTCGCCATCACCTATTGCACGCAATGCCGCTGGCTCATGCGGGCCGGGTGGACGGCGCAGGAACTGCTCGTGACGTTCGAGGATGAGCTGGGTGGGGTGACGCTCATCCCCGGCACCGGCGGCGTGTTCGACGTGACGGTCGATGGCACGCTTGTCTGGTCGCGCAAGGTCGAGGGTCGATTCCCGGAGCTCAAGGAACTCAAGCAGCGGGTGCGCGATGTGGTGGCGCCCGATCTTCCGCTGGGGCATTCCGATCACAAGGCCGACTAAGTCTGTGACCTGTCGCGCAGCTGACGGGATCGTGACCGCTTTTCCCTGAATTTTCATGACGCTGCCCCATTTCCGCCCCGATTGCGGGCGACTCTCCCGCACATCACGAATCGCCACCGAGGGAAGGGGAAATCCCCATGCAGCTACTCCGCCAAACTCTCGAATTTCTGCCTTTCTATTTTCTGCGCCATGGTGAGACCGATTGGAACCGCATCGGTCTCGTCCAGGGCCAGGTCAACATGCCGCTGAACGGCAATGGCCTCGCCCAGGCGCGGGCTGCCCGCCATGTGCTGGCCGATCAGGGCATCGGCACGATCTGCACCTCACCCCTCGACCGTGCGCGCCTTACCGCCGACATCATCGCAGCCGGGCTCCATGTGCCGGTGCGCGAGATCGGCAATCTCAAGGAATGCAATTTCGGCGCCCGCGAGGGCCATCCCAAGGGCGCCTGGTACGATGCCTGGAGGCAGGGTGAAACGCCGCTGGGCGCCGAGCGCTTCGTCCATTTCATGGAGCGCGCGCTCGATGGCATCAATGAGGCGCTGCGCAATCCGGGACCGGTCCTCATCGTCGCCCATGGCGGGATCTATTGGGCGATCGAGCGCTTTGCCGGCATCGCGCGCCGCGACCGCATCCCCAACGGTGTCCCTCTGTTCCACGCCCCGCCGCCCAAGCCGCTGCTGCCCTGGCACAGGCAGCGGATCGGGGAGTTCGTGGCGGCTTAAACTCATTGTGAATCATATATTTAATCGTCATCCCCGGGCCCTGTCGGCGTATGCCGACATTCGTCGGCGGGGACCCGGGGATCGGGTGCGGCAGCTGAAGTCGTGGATGCCCGGATCAAGTCCGGGCATGACGCATTTTTGAGGCGCGCGATCACGCACCGGAAGGGTGCCATGCGCCGCACAATCTTGCACCCTCGTCCCTCGCGTGACATAACAACCGCCGCCTGTTCCGGACGTGCCGGAACGCCCAGAACAAGTTGGCGGATTATGGACAAATTCACACAGTTGAGCGGGATCGCGGCACCAATGCCGATCCGCAATGTCGACACCGACATGATCATCCCGAAACAGTTCCTGAAAACCATCAAGCGCACCGGCTTGGGCAAAAACCTGTTCGACGAGATGCGCTATACGCCGGACGGCAAGGAAATCCCGGATTTCGTGCTCAACAAACCGCAATACCGCAAGGCGCAGATCCTGGTGACCGGCGACAATTTCGGCTGCGGCTCATCGCGCGAGCATGCGCCCTGGGCGCTCGCTGATTTCGGCATCCGCTGCATCATCGCCACGAGCTTTGCGGACATCTTCTATAACAACTGCTTCAAGAACGGCATCCTGCCGATCAAGCTCTCGAAGGAAGATGTGGCGAAGCTGATGGACGACGCCGAGCGCGGCGCCAACGCTGTCGTGTCGATCGATCTCGAGAAACAGGAGATCAAGGGCCCGGATGGCGGCACGATCAAGTTCGAGGTCGATGCCTTCCGCAAGCATTGCCTCATGAACGGCCTCGACGACATCGCGCTCAGCCTCGAGAAGAAGGCGTCGATGGACGATTTCGAGATGAAGAACAAGCTCAGCCAGCCCTGGCTGTGGAACTGACGCCGCTGATCTGAACGCCTCTCCCTCAACCGGAGGGGCGTTTTTGCTTCCAGCCCGCCCGAACCCTTCTCTCGCCCCGGTGGCGGGAGACATCCTTACAACCCGGCTTTCGTCCCAAGAGAAAAATCATGTCCAGCAATTCGAAGAAAATCCTGATCCTGGCCGGCGACGGCATCGGCCCCGAAGTGATGGGCGAAGTGAAGCGCACGCTGGGCTGGTTCGAGAAGCGCCGTGGTACCGGCTTTGAAACCGAGGACGGGCTGGTCGGCGGCTGCTCCTATGACAAATACAAGACACCGCTCACCGACGAGACGATGCAGAAGGCGATCGATGCCGATGCCGTGCTGCTGGGTGCGGTGGGTGGGCCGAAATGGGACAACCTGCCCTTCGCCGACAAGCCGGAGCGTGGCCTGCTGCGCTTGCGCAAGGACATGGCGCTCTTTGCCAATCTGCGCCCGGCTCTGGTGTTCGATGCGCTGGCCGAGGCCTCGTCGCTGAAGACCGAACTGGTCAAGGGCCTCGATATCATGATCGTGCGCGAATTGACCGGCGGCGTCTATTTCGGTCAGCCCCGCGGCATCGAAACCCTGCCCAATGGCGAGCGTCGCGGGGTCAACACGCAGGTCTATACCACGAGCGAAATCCAGCGCGTCGCACGGGTGGCGTTCGAACTCGCCCGCAAGCGCAGCAACAAGCTGTGCTCGGTCGAGAAGGCCAATGTCATGGAATCGGGCGTGCTGTGGCGCGAGGAAGTGCAGAAGCTGGGCGATACCGAATACAAGGACGTGCAGCTCTCGCATATGTATGCCGACAATTGCGCGATGCAGCTGGTGCGCCAGCCCAAGCAGTTCGACGTCATCGTCACCGACAATTTGTTCGGCGACATTCTCTCCGATTGCGCGGCGATGCTCACTGGCTCCTTGGGCATGCTGCCCTCGGCGAGCCTGGGTGCGGCCGATGCCGGCGGCAAGCGGAAGGCGCTCTATGAGCCGGTGCACGGATCGGCGCCGGATATCGCCGGCCAGGGCAAGGCCAATCCCTTGGCCTGCCTGCTCTCGCTCTCGATGATGCTGCGCTATTCGTTCAACCAGGATGCCGATGCCGATCTCCTCGACAAGGCGGCCAGCAACGTGGTCGCCAAGGGCTTCCGCACCGGCGACATCATGGCGCCGGGCTGCACCCTGGTCTCGACCACGCAGATGGGCGACGAGATCCTGAAGGAGCTCGACCGGCTCGGCGCCTGATCGACGACGCAGTGCAGCAAGCTGCCCTTTGTTCGCGAGGACCCGCCCGATCGGCGGGTCCTTTGCATTTGGGACGGGGTTGCTTGCGCGCCCGACAGCCTGCGGGGGTGCTTGCCGCCCGCGCCTGATCTAAGTCAAACTAAGGCTGAGTTTTCGTGATAGTTAATTGATCCTGTCGAGATGCCAGGAGATGGCAGGTCGATCCGCCCCGAATGGGCGCACGGACAACAGGGAGATGAAGTCATGACCATCCGACATATCCTCGTGCCGCTGTTCGGCTATGACGGCGACCGTACCTCGCTCGACGCGGCGCTGGTCGTGGCCAAGCGGCACGGCGCCCATATCGCAGCTCTCCATGTCGAGACCGATCCGCTGGAGCAGACGCCCCTCATGGTCGATGTCGGTGTCGCCATCACCGAACTGGTGGAAGCGGCCGAGCGCCATGCGGCGCACCGCGCCAAGAACGCCGCCAAGACCTTCGCCGAGTGGCAGTCCGCGACCGCCGTGCCGATCGACGGCACGCCGACTGTGCATCCGGCGGTCACGACCGCCTTCCAGAACATCAAGGGCAATGAGGAGGACCTCATCGGCCGTTTCGGGCGCTTGACCGATCTTGTCGTGCTGGCCCGGCCGAAGAAGAACGAGGCCGCCGACCTTATCGCCGTCCGCATCGAGGACGTGCTGTTCGGCGCCGGCCGGCCCGTGCTCCTCGTGCCCAACGGCATCTCGCCCGACGCGTTGGCGCGGATCGAAGAGGGTCCGGCTCTGGTCGCCTGGAACGGCAGCATCGAGGCGACGCGGGCGGTCACCGCCGGCCTCGACCTCATCAAGGCGATGGGCAAGGTGCGCGTGCTCTCGGTCAAGGAAGGCAAGCGCGAGGCGCATCCCGCGGCCGACCTCACCCATTTCCTCGCCTGGCATGGTGTCGCCGCCTCGGTTGGCGAAGCCCCGGCCGATGCCCACAAGGCGACGGCGGAGCATTTCCTCAACGCCGCGCGCGAGGCGAAGGCCACCCTCATCGTCATGGGCGCCTATAGCCATGGCCGTTTGCGCCAGCTAGTCTTGGGTGGTGTCACCAGCCATATGATCGATGCTGCGGATATTCCGGTGCTGATGGCGCATTGATCTCGATATCGGGAGCGATTGGTCGGTTATGCGGGCTGCGGGCTTCTTGTGCATCGTTCTATTGGGGATGCTGATCGGCGCGGCGCCGCTGTCCGCCGGCGGCTGCCCCTGCCCCAAGGCCAAGATGGTCGAGCTTTACGGCAGCGTCTCGATGTTCCCGCCCAAACTGCCCGGTCCCCGGCGCCACCAGCCGAGCTTGCCCGTGGCGCCGGCAAAGGCGGCGCCGGTGCCGGCCACCACCCTCCCCAGCATGGCGGAGATCACCGGGGCAGGTCCGGCAGGCGCCCTCGATCCAATGGCCCAGCCCCGGGGCTGGGAGCCCTTGTTCGTCCAGCAATAAAATTACCAAAACCCGCTGCGGCGCAAAGTCTCTCGACAAGTTTCCGCCCTGCGGTATAAATGGCCCGTTTTCGGCGGACTTGTTCCGCCCGTTTTCAGGATGATGATGGCGATGCGCGCTGTTGCGGATCAGATGTGGGCGATGTTGGACGGGACGGCTCAGCCGGCCGCGTCTTCTGCCGCCACGACCGTCACCACCACCAAGACCACCGGGACTAAAAAGACCTGGAGTTGACGCGCGGCCATTTGGGGTTTCATCCCAGAACAAAGGCCGCATCCAGATGCGGCCTTTTTGTTTTTGGGCGGTTTTGACCGGCGTCAAGATGACGCCATAGCGAAGAGAGAAGTGAGGGTGTCATGGGTTATCGCGTAGCCGTGGTCGGCGCCACGGGCAATGTCGGGCGGGAAATGCTGCAGATCCTGTCGGAGCGCCAGTTTCCGGTCGACGATGTCATTCCGTTGGCCTCCGAGCGCTCGGCCGGCGCCGAGGTCTCGTTCGGCGAGGACCAGGTGCTGAAGGTGCGGCCCCTGGACAGCTTCGACTTCAAGGGCACCGACATCGTGCTGTCCTCGGCCGGCGCCAAGATCTCGGCAGCCTTCGCGCCCAAGGCCGCAGCGGCGGGCGCCGTCATCATCGACAATACCAGCCATTTCCGCATGGACCCGGATGTGCCCCTGGTGGTGCCGGAAGTGAACCCGCAGGCGATCGCCGGTTACAAGAAGAAGGGCATCATCGCCAACCCCAACTGCTCGACCATCCAGATGGTGGTGGCGCTCAAACCCCTCCACGACATCGCCAAGATCACGCGTGTGGTGGTGGCGACCTACCAGTCGGTCTCGGGTGCGGGCAAGGAGGGCATGGACGAGCTCTTCAACCAGACGCGCGGCGTCTACATGAACCAGTCGCCCGAACGCACCAAGTTCACCAAGCAGATCGCCTTCAACGTCATTCCGCATATCGACGTCTTCATGCAGGACGGATTCACCAAGGAAGAATGGAAGATGACGGTCGAGACCAAGAAGATTCTCGACCCCAATATCCAGGTGGTGGCGACCTGCGTGCGTGTGCCGGTATTCATTGCCCATTCGGAAGCGGTGCATATCGAGTTCGAAAGCGAACTCAGCGTCGAAGCGGCGCGCGCCGCCCTGCGCGCGGCCCCCGGCATCACGGTCGTGGATCACCGCGCCGATGAAGGCTATGTGACGCCGCTGGAAGTGGCCGGCGAGGACAATGTCTATGTCAGCCGCATCCGCAAGGACCCCACGGTGAAGCATGGCCTCGCCCTCTGGATCGTCGGCGACAATCTTAGGAAGGGTGCGGCCTTGAATGCCGTGCAGATCGCCGAAGTGCTGGCGCAGGATTACCTGAAGCGCCAGGCTGCGTAAGAGTCTCTCTCCTCATCTCCTCCCTCCCCCACCGTCGGCGAATGCCGACATTCGTCGGCAGGCGGGGGAGGGTCGGGGTGGGGGCATCTCACGCTCAAGCTTCCATCATGCCAACCCCACCCATCACCCTCCGCACGGCAACGCCCGCCGATCACGACGCCTTGCGTGCCTTCGATGCACGGTTGATTGCCGAGGCGTCGCTGCCCGGCGCCACGCCCGACGATTTCATCCGCTTCCAGCGCAACTTCACGGACAAGGCTCTTGCCGACACCAACCCCGACAGCCGGCTGATCGCGGCCGTCGATGCGGCGGGTGTCGTCTGTGGCTATATTCACCTGCAGCCGATTCATGACGAGGTCCTCGACCGCGCGATTGGCTATGTCAGCATCATCGCGGTCTCGGAGAATGCCGGCGGCCAGGGCATCGGCCGCAGCCTCATGCAGGCGGCGGAGGATTGGGCGCGGGAGAAGAAGTATGCAGCTCTCACCCTCGACGTCTTTGCCAGCAACGAGGGCGCGCGGCGATTCTATGAGCGGCAGGGGTTTGCGGAGGACAGTGTGAGGCTGCGGAAGAAGGTTGACTGAACTCTACCAGGTTGGACCGATCGCGTCGGGCAATCGCCTGGTATTTGCCGACGACGTTTCCTGTCGGAGCGCCAAGCCGCCGAGAGTCTTGATTGATTTTGGATCCGCCTTGCGCCCATAGGGAAGCCCAACTTCCTCCCGCCACTTTTTCAACAATCGTGGATTTGGGCCAATGAACTCGACGCGCCTTCCCGTAAACCCGTTTGGCCCGAGATAAAGATGATCCTCAATGGCGCATTGCCGATGCCAACGAAGGCTTGCTGGTCGGGTGGGGAATGCGTGGATGGGCTCACCGGTCAGCACGTCATAGACGGCCCCGACCGATGTGGTAAGACCGTGCATGCAATGCCGGACATTCCGAATGAAAGCCAATAGGTCCGAATCGTCTGCGTCAAAAAGGAACTCAATACTTTCCTGGGACGTGGAATGCCTGAAGTATCGAATATCAGGGATATCACTTTCGGTGACACCAGATATACCTGCGATCACGCTCTTATTGGCGTAAACAATCTCCTCGCTCATGCCAGAGCCCAAATACACAACGCGCCCAAAGCGGCGGTAGGTGGCGCGATCATCCTCATAAGCACGGCGTTGGCGGCCACCGATCAGGCGCTCAGGATCGCCATCTACGATATCCTCCGGCCATGGCACCCGCAATGCCAAGCCATAGGGGGACAGACCATCATCGAGCCAGGGATTGTCGACATAGTCACTATGGTTCGCATAGAACTTGACCGGCACCGTTTCGTAACGAGGCTCACGTATGCCATGGAGATGCAGGCCGCGCCCAAACAGCACAAGGTCAGGATAGATCAGTCGCAGCCTCTCAACGATCTCGCTGATATCCTCACGCAACAAGCGGGGACTCAGGTCCTGCCACCGCATGCGCAGATGCGGATTTCCGTAGGTCATCTCACTTTCCATTGATGAAGTTGCAGCAATGTCCTGAAACGCTCACCTTCGGGCGCTGCCATCCCAGTTGGTTCCTGTGCGACTGAGGGGCAGACGCGCCAAATCTACTTCGGGTCCGCCGGCGGCTTTTTGCGGCGCGATGGCTTTCGGCGAAGGGCTGCATTGCGCTGCTCAAGTTGTTCGGGGCTTACATAGGCTGCTTCACCAATATCCGCGTATCGGCGGAGTGATTCGCGGGCGCTTCTTTGCACCTCACTCCAGATATCAGTCTCAGCCAGAATTCTTGGGATGACAGGGTCTGCCGGCATCACGAAGCCGGGCGTATGCGCTGCGACGTAGTCGTACATGGCGCGATTGGCGAGCTTGTTCTCCTCGACACGAAACTCGTTCGGCACCGATACGAGATTCTCGCGTGTCCATTTGAGCATTTCATGAGGCAAAAACTTGGGGACGGAGAGCGCGGCCGGCTTTGGCTCTGCAGGCAATCCAAATTCCCGCCGCCATTTCCAGCGCTGCGCCGGTGTAGGACCCAAGAAGGCCGGATGCCCGCGATAAATCCCGAAGAAACCACGATAGAGGTTTGGCTCGACAGCACAGCGCTGGCTGAAGTTCTTGCTTATCCGCGGATGCGAACAAGTAGCCAGCGGTTCCTTCGTAATACCATCGTAAAGGCATGCGGTTCTTACGGTGAGACGATTGATGAGACTCGAAACTGTCTTGACGAAAGTGACAACCTCCGAGTCCTCCGTATCGTATGGCATTTCAACCTTGAAGCCGTCTATGGCGCCAAGATAGCGGAACGAGGGCATGTCCTTTGCCGGTACGTCGTAGCAAGAGGCAAACAACTCCGCCGGCGGCTGGATCGTTATGCCGCAGAGAAGCATTTCGCTATGGCTTGTGTGGGTGTCAAAATAGACATTGCGCCCGAAGCGGCGGAACGCGTCCTTGGAATCATCGAACGGCCGGCGATGTGGCCGCCCGATCAGACGTTGCGGGTTCCCTGTTGCAATGTCCTCGGGCCAAGGCACGCGGAGCGCGATGGCTCTGCCTGAAGAGTACCCGCCTCCCGGACCAATTTTCGGCATGAAATTCTCGACCATATTGTCGATGAACGTCGGTTTCCGTGGCTCATCTCCCAGTTCATGGAAATGATACGATCTAGGAAACATGACCAGCGTTGGATACAGCTTCCGTAATTCGGCCTCAATGGTGGCAACGTCCTGTTGCACCAAGTAGGGATAGTCTTCTATCCAGCTCATGCGCACGAAGGGATTTATGCGGGTCATGTTCCTTCCGTTCCATCCGAGGGATGAATGGTATCTGAGAGAATTCTAGAAGAGCCTGGTTTCCCCTCAGGCATCTCTTAGACTTTCATGCGCGTGCGTTTGTGGCTAGTCCGGTCACCCGAAGTCCAACTCGTTGTCCGGTGTCTGCAGTGTTTCGAAGTCAAGCGGATTGTCGATGGTAGCCATAACCTTCTTGATATGCGCCTTTCTTGGGCCGATGGCGCTGAAGCGAGTGTAATCCTTGTTGGGGCCGATAGAAATGTAGCGGCGCGTGCCATCAACGGCATGCTTCAGCGCGTTGAAGCCATATCGCCGCTCGCGGCTCCGCCCCTCATTGTCCCAGAGCTCTCCAGTCAGGACATCATGAAGCGCATAGATATCGGTCGTGTTTTGCCGCCAGATGCGTTTGACCGCCTAGACGAAGTAGATGTCGTCCGGACTGCTCTTATGGTAACCGCATTGCAAAGACGCCTCGCTGCCTTCTCGAAAGCACCAGCTTTCAGGCACAAGTTCAGATATGCGGCGGCCATCGGCCAACGATCGGTCTCCCCAATACGGCTCGCCATTCCGTATCCTAATATCTTGAAAACGCAAGTATCCGTCAAAGCGGATGTCGATATTTACGCCCCTGCCAATCTTGCGCTGTGCCGCCCAGCGCGAAAGAGAGGTGTCTATCGCAACGCGGCCCGCCAGAATATTTGGCTCCCTGCTATCAAACTCATCAGCCCAGGGCCATCGAATCGTTACGCGTCGCCTACGCATATGGGTCTTATCCAAAGCGCATTCGACTATATTCTTGTAAATCGGCACAATGGCTGTCGACGGCGGCGCATACTTGGGATTTCGATTGTTGTAACAGGCAGGGAAGAAAACGGCTTCCGGAAACTGCTCAAGTATGGCCTTCGCGATCCGATCGAGATCTGCCCAGTTCAAATAGGCGCTTTGCAAGTATGCGTGATCGCCGATGAAGGTTGGTTCCGATGCAATGTCAGCGGCCACCCGCTGCCGTTGCCAGGCATGATTTTCCAAGTCGCCTACTGAAATAGCCATACTCGTTACTCCTTGCCCGGCCAGGGATGCTTTGACTCCGGATCAAGATAGACATCGGCTTCGAGAGGTCCGTCACAGTCCAGAAAGCTATCGACCCATTCCTTCGCTGCAGCTTCCCATTCTTCGTCAGTCATGTCTTTGCCCTTGGGAACAGTGCCAATTTTCCCTTCAAATTCGTCGAGTTTGCTGTCTTCGGGCAAAGTTTCATTTATGCTCAACCGGATGAGACGATTTAATCTCAATCCCTCAGCAGCTACCCGCTCGGCCTTGGTCATTGAGCCGTTTTTGAGAACGTCGACCGTGTTGATGTCGATGATATAGGTCTTTCCTAACCAGCTGATCCTGAAACTCAAATCGGCTCGACTCGCCCCCTGAATCCTTTTTTCTCCTGGAGGAACGAAGCGCTCTTTCGCTCTCTTGGAAATTTCATCTTCTATCCTCCCACCCCATTCAAAACTCTCTTCCATACCGCACTCGACGAGCTTATTGCGTACCATTGTTTTGAGTTTGTCGATGCGATCTTGGGTTTGCTCGTTACCACGCGGGTCAGCCAGGTAGATTGGCAGACCAAAGAGCTCGATTTCATCAATCATGCCGGAGGTGAGCAAGTCTGCTTTCTTGTCCGCAGGCATGCTAACCGCTTGCGTTCGATTGAACGTCGAAGGCTTGCTGACAAATATGCGGCTGATATCGGCGACATCGTCGCTGCTGAGCCTGTTCAGAACTTGAGATGAAGACAGCATTGCCGAAGCCGTTGAGGGAGTTGCGCTGTCGGTGAGTTCTGCGCCCACCATGTTTGCGTCGGTTGGAAGCGCTTCTGATACAGAAGAATTCTGCGCGTCGTCTTCAGAGCCCTCAAAAATATCCGGCATCTCTAGCGGACCATCTAGGGCGCGATCGGTGTTGAGAGCGGTGAGCAGGGCCTTTGCGGGCAGATTCAGGCGCGCGTCGAGCACCAGCTGGCCAATGGCTTTCATCCGGTCCAGCGGCATTCCCCTTGCGACGCGCGCGGCGGCGATCGTGCCGCCGAGTAAGCCTTGTGAGACCTCGACATTGAGATTGTCGACAGCGACATGGAAGGGCACGGCCATCTCCGAAGCTGGACCCCAGTTGAGTTCCAGCCGCATTGCCTTGAGCACATCCTCCATATAGTCGGGATTGGCTTCGAGCGGCGCGAACACGATGCCACCTTGGGCGAAGCGCTCCTTGATATCGGCCAGCTGCGCTTCTTCCTCGTCGGATAGATCCTCGCCGGCCTGTGTTTTTCTGACGATGGCGATCAACTGCGGCATCTGCGCCGTGGCGTTACGCAGGCGGTTCATCGCTACAGCATCAAGATCATCATCAGACGGTGTCGCTGCGCCCGACGGAAGGGGTGATGCGGCTCCCGATCGCGAATCGCGATCCAGATAATGCTGCACAACGCGCTCGACCAATTCAGGATCGTTGTCATTGGCGTTCTCTGCGCTGGCTTGCGCAAGCCGAATCCTCTGCACCTCCTCGCTTTCCTGAGTCGATGCGTTGGGCCGGTAGATCCAGCCATCGTCGAAGCCCTGATAGAAGAGGGGCAGGCCGCTGATCTCCGACTTGTCGCCCGGAGGTGTTTTCTCGATTTGGGCTTTCATCCGCTCCTGTCCCTTTACATCCACCGGATCGCCGAGATGCGCCTTATCAGGATCGACGCCGGCTTGCGCATAGTGGCGGATGAGGGCGGTTCGTTCTTCGGCAAGGCTCATATCATTGGCAGGACGTTCATGGTGCGGTGTGCCGAACGGATGCTTGAGCGGAACCTCCCCAATGTCGACCAGATCCTCGATCTTGAGCGTCGACGTAGCGCCGCCGTCTTTGCCCGATCGTTCAGCGATGTAAGCGTCAGCAATGGCCTTCGCTTGTTGCGGCGTTGCGGTCACGGCCGGCGACCAATCGTAGAGCTTGCCGCCGACCTCGAACTGGTTGTCCTTTGGCTTCCGGCCGGTCGTTCGAAATGTCGCCTGATCGGATTGCGGCGCCGGATGGGCGTCGGTCCAGCGCAGCGGATTGATGCCCTGGTCGTGGAGATGCTGGGCGAGCTTCCGCTTTTCGGCGAGGCCCTCGCGCCGGGATTCAACCTGGGGCGCGTCGGTGAGATGGCTGTCGAGGGGCTTCTTCACGGGTGGACGCATGGTTTCACTCCTCCAAAGGGAGTACGTAAATTACCAAACGTCTATTGCGTACGCAAGAGAAATGTTCATTATTTGTTCTAACTGAGGTTGCGCGATGAAAATCCCTGAAAAAAACTTCATATCAATGATTTAGGGTTGTTCAGTCACGCCCCGAGCGCCGCCACCCACTTGTCCTGGGTCTCGATGATCTTCAGTTCATCGGAGCCGGTGGCGGCGGTTTCGGCGACGATGTGGCTCATGCCGGCGACGGCCGCCGCGATGGCGCTTTTCAGATTCTGGTCGCGGAGGTAGCGGGCGGTGAAGAGGGCGGCGAAGGCGTCGCCCGTGCCCGACGCAAAGATCGGGTGGCGGCGGGTTACCGCCATCGAGATGGTGCCGGGGTCCCACTTGCCGCTGCGCGCCAGGGCCAGCACGGCGAGTTCGTCGGGGTGATCGGGATCGGGGATGCCGGTGCCGATGATGGCGCGGGCCGGCGTGCGTTTCGCCAGGGCATGGAGTGCATCCACCGCCTGTGCGCGCGAATGAACCTCCAGCCCGGTGAGATGTCCCAGCTCATAGACATTGGGCGAGAGCACGTCGGCGATGGGGACCAGGATCGAGGACAAGGCCAGCGCCAGCTCCGGCTTCACATACATGGCGCCCTGGTCGCCGATGACGGGATCGAAGATATAGAGGGCATGCGGATTGAGCGCCTTCACCTCGGCCACCACCTCGGCCACCAAAGCGGCCGTCTCGGCGGCCCCCAGATAGCCGGTGAGGATCGCATTCGCTTTGCCGAGCACGCCCAGCTTCCGGACACCGTCGATGAGCTCGCGTACCTCGGCGGCCGGCAGCACGCGCCCCGTCACCGTCTTGTGGGCGAGATGGTTGGAGAACAGCACCGTGGGCGCCGCCCAGACCGGATGGCCCATGCGCTCCAGGATGAAACGCGAGGCCTGGTGGCCGACATGGCCGTAAACGACCTCGGACTGGATGGAGAGAATGGGCATGGTTGCTGGTTCTGGGCCGATATTTGACGAAAATCACAGGCGCCGAGCCTAGGCAATCGCCGAACCCCACGCAACGCCGATCATGTCTGGATACAGTCGGGGTCTTACCGCCCGCCGCTCACATCAAGCAGGGCCCCGGTGATGTAGGCAGACTCGTCGGAGAGCAGGAAGAGGATGGCGTTCGCCACCTCATCCGCCGTGCCGGGGCGGGCGAGGGGGACCATAGAGGCCAGGCGAAAGGCGCGGCCGGGTTCGCCGCCGCTGGCGTGGATCTCGGTGTCGATGAGGCCGGGGCGGATCGCGTTGACGCGGATGCCCACGGGGGCCAACTCCTTGGAGAGGCCGATGGTCATCGTGTCGATGGCACCTTTGGAGCCCGCATAATCGACATATTCATTGGGCGAACCGAGGCGTGCCGCCGCCGAGGAAAGGTTGACGAGGCTGCCGCCCAGATTTGGACCATGGGGGCCACCGCGATCGGTGCCCATCCGCCGCGCCGTTTCGCGCGCCACCAGATAGGCGCCGGTGACATTGACGGCGAACATGCGGGCAAAGCGCTCGGCAGTCATGTCGACGAGTTTCATGCCCGGCGCCACGATGCCGGCATTGTTGACGACACCGGTGATCGGGCCGAAGGCCTTTTCGGTCGCATCGAACATGCGGATGACGTCGGACTCAACCGCGACATCGCCCTGGATGGCGATGGCCTTGCCGCCAGCCGCCTCGATTGCGGTCACGGTCGCCATGGCCGCCTGCTCATTGCCGGCATAATTGACGCCGACCGACCAGCCGCGCCTGCCGCACTGGATGGCGACTGCGCGCCCGATGCCGCGGCTAGCGCCGGTGATGAGGATGGTTCGGGTCATGATGCTGCCTTACGTAAATTTGCCTGCTGCAACAGCCTATGCGATATGCTGTGAGCCTGACCAGAGACCAGCATATACGAGGCCGCCGCGTGACCACACCGAAAACCAACCCAGGCAACTTCTTTGAGGATTTCAGGCTCGGGCAGGATATCCTCCATGCCATTCCGCGCACGGTGAGCGAGGGGGATGTGGCCCTCTATATCGGGCTTACCGGATCGCGCTTTGCGCTGCATTCGTCGGACAGTTTTGCGCAGAGCCTGGGCCTGCCCTCGGCGCCGATCGACGACATGCTGGCCTTCCATCTCATCTTCGGGCGCACGGTCGCCGATATTTCGCTCAATGCCGTCGCCAATCTCGGCTACGCGGTCGGGCGCTTCGGCGTGCCGCTTTATGCCGGCGACACGATCATCGCGCAGTCGAAGGTGATCGGGCTCAAGGAAAACTCGAACCACGAGACCGGCATCGTCTATGTGCATTCCGTGGGCCGCAACCAGGCGGGCGAGATCGTGCTGGATTATGTGCGCTGGGTGATGGTGCGGAAACGCGATCGCCTGGCGCCGGCGCCGGAACCTTCCGTGCCGGATCTGCCGCCGGTGCTCGATATCGCCGATATCGAGGTGCCGGGGGAACTGGATCTCGCCGCCTATGATGACGAGCTCGCGGGCTCACCCTTTCTCTGGGACGATTATGTGGCGGGTGAGCGGATCGATCATGTCGACGGCATGACGCTGGAAGAGTCGGACCACATGACCGCGACGCGGCTCTACCAGAACAATGCCAAGGTGCATTTCAACCAGCATACCGAGGGGCAGGGGCGGTTCGGCCGGCGCCTCATCTATGGCGGGCATATCATCAGCCTGGCCCGCGCCTTGTCGTTCAACGGGCTTGCCAATGCGTTCCGGATCGCCGCCATCAATGGCGGGCGCCACGTGAACCCGAGCTTTGCCGGCGACACGATCTACGCCTGGTCGGAGGTGGTCGAGAAGATCGAGCTGCCGGGGCGGCCCGATGTGGGGGCGCTGCGCCTGCGCACCATCGCCACCAAGGACCAGCCCTGCGCCGGTTTCCCAGGTGCCGAGTCAAATAGCCCCGGTGCGACAGGAAAATATCCAGATTGCGTCGTGCTGGACCTCGACTATACGGTGTTGATGAAACGGCGCGGCTAGGCGCTTAAATGTCGCTATCGGCGTGTGTTCGTTGACGGTGCGGTAACAATTAAGTATCAAGATCACGCCTTCTGCTGCACCGCGGAAGCATTTGGACCGTATCAAGGTTCAAGACCCAGGGGATCCGGTCCGGGATGGCGTTGGATTCCTGAGGCAAACCAGCTTGCGTCGCCACCACCCAAAGGGCCCAGCTCAGGGTCTTGCCAAGGGGCGGCGCAGGGCATCGGACGGGAAATATCATGGCCGAAAGCCTGTCGAACGGGGTGAAGCCCCATCCAAGACCGCTCTCACCGCATCTGCAGGTCTACAAGCCGCAGCTCACCTCGATCACCTCGATCCTGCACCGCTTCTCCGGCATCGCGCTCTCGGCGGGCGTTCTTTACCTGCTGTGCTGGCTGCTGGCCGTGGCGGGCGGGGCCGAGACCTTCGACCGGCTGCAGGACTTCAACGGCAGCCTCATCGGGCGCCTGCTGCTGCTCGGCTGGTCGGTCGCGTTCTTCTATCATCTCCTCAACGGCATCCGGCATCTGGCCTGGGATGCGGGCTTCGGCTTCGAGCTGCCCGCTGCCTACAGATCTGGCTATGCGGTGCTGATCGGCACGGCGGTGCTCACCATCGCCGCCTGGGTCATCGGCTATTTCCAGATGGGGGCGTTCTGATGAGCGGTCCTGAGAATTCGCTGCGCTCCCGCCTCGGCCGCGCGCGGGGCCTGGGTTCGGCCCATGAAGGTGTCCATCATTGGTGGGCGCAGCGCATGTCGGCGCTGGCGCTCATTCCCTTGAGCCTGTGGCTGGTGGCGTCGCTGGTCTGCAATGCGGGCGCCGATTACGCGGTGGTCAGCGCCTGGCTTTCCGGCCCGTTCACCCTGGGGGCGCTCGGACTCACCATCCTCATCACCGTCTATCACGCGGTGCTGGGCCTGCAGGTGGTGGTCGAGGATTACATCCATGGCCAGCCGACCAAACTCATCCTGCTTATTCTGCTGCCGATGGGCGGCGTGGCGCTGGTCGTCGCGGCGATCGTCTCGCTGCTGGTGATCGCCTTCGCCGGCTGAGCCGTACATATCAAGAAGTGAAGCATCATGGCTGATACAGCAAATACCCAGACCGGCACCGCACCGCACATCACGGGGAACGCCTATCCCTTCGTCGACCATGTCTATGACGTGGTCGTGGTGGGCGCCGGTGGTGCCGGCCTCCGTGCCGCCTTCGGCATGGCGGAAAAGGGCCTGAAGACGGCCTGCATCTCCAAGGTCTATCCGACCCGCTCCCATACCGTGGCAGCACAGGGCGGCATCTCGGCGTCGCTGGGCAATATGGGTCCGGACGATTGGCGCTGGCACATGTACGACACCATCAAGGGGTCGGACTGGCTGGGCGACCAGGATGCGATCGAATATATGGTGCGCGAGGCCGTCCCCGCCATCGTCGAGCTGGAGCATTACGGCGTGCCCTTCAGCCGCACCGAAGAAGGCAAGATCTATCAGCGCCCCTTCGGCGGCATGACCACGGAATACGGCAAGGGCATCGCGCAGCGTACCTGTGCCGCCGCCGACCGCACGGGTCATGCGATCCTCCACACGCTCTATCAGCAGGCGCTGAAGCACCGCGCCGAATTCTTCGTCGAATATTTCGCCCTCGACCTCATCATGGATGATGACGGCGCCTGCGTCGGCGTCGTTGCCTGGAATTTGGACGACGGTAAGATGCATCGCTTCCACGCCAAGCTCGTTGTCCTGGCGACCGGCGGTTATGGCCGCGTGTTCTTCTCGGCCACATCCGCCCATACCTGCACCGGCGACGGCAACGCGATGGCGCTGCGCGCCGGTTTGCCGCTGCAGGACATGGAATTCATCCAGTTCCACCCGACCGGCATCTATGGCGCCGGCTGCCTCATCACCGAAGGTGTGCGCGGCGAAGGTGGGTATCTGACCAATTCCGAAGGCGAGCGTTTCATGGAACGCTATGCGCCGTCGGCGAAGGATCTGGCCTCGCGCGATGTCGTCTCCCGCGCGATGACGATGGAAATCCGCGACGGCCGTGGTGTCGGTCCCAACAAGGACCATATCCATCTTCATATCGAGCATCTCGACCCGAAGATCATTCATGAACGCCTGCCGGGCATTTCGGAAACGGCGCGCATCTTTGCCGGCGTCGACGTGACGCGCGAACCCATCCCGGTGCTGCCGACCTGCCATTACAACATGGGCGGTGTGCCCACCAATTTCCGGACCGAGGTCGTCACCAAGAAAGACGGCAATCCGGACAGTGTCGTCCCCGGCCTGATGGCGATCGGCGAGGCAGCCTGCGTCTCGGTTCACGGCGCCAATCGGTTGGGCTCCAATTCGCTGCTCGATCTCGTTGTCTTCGGCCGCTCGGCCGCGATCCGGGCCGCGGAGATCGTGAAGCCGGGCGAGGCCCATCGCAACCTGCCGAAGAATGCCGGCGACATGGCGATCGCGCGCCTCGACAAATTGCGCAATGCCAAGGGCGATATTCCGACCTCGAAGCTGCGCCTCGACATGCAGAAGATCATGCAGAACGATTGCGCGGTCTATCGCACGGGCAAGACGCTCTCGGAAGGTGTCGCCAAGATCAACGATGTCTGGAACCAGCGCGACCGGGTGAAGGTCGAGGACCGATCCCTGATCTGGAACAGCGATCTTGCCGAGACGCTGGAGCTCGACAATCTCATGTACCAGGCGAAGGTCTCGATCGAATCCGCCACCAACCGCGAGGAAAGCCGCGGCGCCCATGCGCGCGAGGATTTCCCGGACCGCAACGACGAAAAATGGATGAAGCACAGCATTTCGTGGCTGGGCGAAGACGGCAAGGTCCGTCTCGACTCCCGCCCGGTGCACATGACGACCTTGACCAACGACGTCCAGGTCTTCCCGCCCAAAGCCCGCGTGTACTAAGGACCGCATCATGGCCGAGTTGACACTGCCAGCGAATTCGAAACCCACAACCGGCAAGCTCTGGAAGGCGCCGGCGGGGACGAAGAACATCAAGACATTCCAGATCTATCGCTGGGATCCGGATACCGGCGCCAATCCGCGCATCGATTCATATGAAGTCGACATGGATGCCTGCGGCCCGATGATTTTGGACGCGATCATCAAGATCAAGAACGAGATCGATTCGACGCTGACCTTCCGCCGTTCCTGCCGTGAAGGTGTCTGCGGGTCGTGCGCCATGAACATCGACGGCACCAACACGCTGGCCTGCACCAAGTTCACCTCGGAAGTGAAGGGCGATGTGAAGATCTATCCGCTGCCGCACATGCCGGTGGTGAAGGATCTGGTGCCCGACCTCAACCATATCTTCGCGCAGTATGAGACGATCGAGCCCTGGCTGAAATCGGACACGCCCCCAGGGACCCGCGAGCGCCTGCAATCGCCGGCGGAGCGCGCCAAGCTCGACGGGTTGTGGGAATGCATCCTGTGCTTCTCCTGCTCGACCTCCTGCCCCAGCTATTGGTGGAATGGCGATCGGTATCTGGGTCCGGCTATCCTGCTGCAGGCCTATCGCTTCATCGCCGATTCCCGCGACGAGGCGACCGGCGAGCGGCTGGACAATCTCGAAGATCCGTTCCGCCTCTATCGCTGCCACACGATCATGAACTGCACCAAAACCTGCCCCAAGGGCCTGAACCCCGCCAAAGCCATCGGCGAGATCAAGAAGCTGATGGTGGAGCGGCGCTGATCGCGTAGACGTTCATCCGGTTCGCAAGACCACGCAACGCCTGAGGCCCCAACGGCCTCAGGCGTTCTGCATTCTGCGGCAGCAGCGCGGCGAGATCGCCCGACACCAGAATCGATTCACCCAGCGCACCACAGAGCGATTCCATGCGTGCCACTTCGTTGACGGCCTGGCCGATTACGGTGAAGTCAAGACGCCGGGACGTGCCGATATTGCCGTAATTGACGGTGCCGACATGGAGGGCGATGTCGAGGGCGAGGGGCAAGGCGGCGGCGGTGAGCAGGCGTTGCGCCTCGATGGCGGCGGTGATCGCCTTGTGGGCGACGGTCTCGTCGGGCTGGTCCTGATCCAGCAGGAAGATC
Organism: Dongia mobilis; assembly: GCF_945906275.1. Lineage (GTDB taxonomy): Bacteria > Pseudomonadota > Alphaproteobacteria > Dongiales > Dongiaceae > Dongia > Dongia mobilis_A. Next base: position 61,102 of record NZ_CAMDRA010000001.1, on the reverse strand, counting down.
GCCAGCACGCCATCGCCCATGAATTTGAGGATCTGGCCGCCTTGCGCGGCGATCGCCTCGCCCACGCAATCGAAACTGTCATTGAGGGTGGCCAGCGTCTCGTCGATCGGCTGCTCGGCGCTGTAGCGGGTGAAGCCGCGGAGGTCGGCGAACATGAGGACGGCGCGGACATTGTCGACGCTGCCGCGCGTGATGGCGCCGCGCATGACGCGGTGGCCGGCATCCTCGCCGACATAGGCGGAGAGCACGTCGCAGGCGCTCTCGACGACAACGAGCGATTTGACCGTGGCGGCGAGGGCGCGCACGCGCGGCCGCAGGTATGCCATCTGCGCCTCGGAGAAGCCTTCCGGATTGCGCGTTGCCCAGGAACTCACCATGCCCATGCCGCCGCCTTCGATATGCTCGGCGTCCCAATGAAACCAATGGGCAAAGGCCACCCAATCGGTGAGGCCCTGATCTTTCAATTCGGAGAAGAGCAGGAAATCATCGGCTGCCAGGGGCTGGTCCAGATGCCGGCGCAACATGCCGGTGCCGGTGCGGATCATCATGGCGAGCGGCCCATCGCGCCAGGCGATGCTCGATTCGCCGTGCGGAAAATTCGCATGCTGCGTGCCGCCCTCCCGCTCCCAGGTCAGCGATTGCGCGCGGATCGACGGGTCGAGTGCGGCGGTGGCGATGAGCGCGCGCGACAGGTCGATCCCGGAATCATTGATCTGCGCGCAGAAACCTTCCAGCACTTCTTTGAGCGGCTTGTTGCTGAGACCGGCCTCGGCCAGCCAGTCATAAAGATCGGACCCGGGGGTATCGGATGGGGGCACCGGTCAGCTCCGGAAGCCGCGCGTCTTCATGCCGATTCCCGGAATCTCGCCGGTCTTTGCTTCGTCGGCGGTGAGCCCGCGCTGATGCGCCTCGCGCAGATCGGCGCCGCGGAGATCGGCACCGCTCAAATCCGCTTCCGACATATTGGCGCCCTGCAGATCGGTTGCAAGCAGCCAGGCGCGGCGCAGGTTGGTGCGGGTGAGGCGGCAGCAGACCAACCTTGCCGCGGCAAGGTTGGTGCGCGAAAGATCGAGACCGGAGAGATCGAAGCCTTCCAATTCCAGGCGCTGTCCGGCCTGGCCCAGAGTGTCGACCCAGCGCGCGTGTAGGCCCAATCGTTCCTTCACTTCACCCGGCGACAGGCGCGGCGCCGATCCCACCGGCAATTGCGCGGCGCGGACCTGGTCGCGAGTCATCTGGTCGACCGAGGCATGGCTGAAATCGGCATCCTCCAGCTCAGCATGGGTGAGGCGGATCGCCTGCATCTCGGCGGCGGCGAAACTGGTGCGGTGCATATCCGCGCCGGAAAAATCGGTCTCCAGCATGTAGGAGCCGGAAAAGTCGACGCTCACCAGCTTTGCGTCCTTGAAGATGGTCTGGGCCAGCTTGGCGCCGCGGAAACGGCAGGCCGGCGCCTCGTCCCATTGGGTCCCGGCCCCGCCCGTCCGCTGGCTGAAATCCTGCCGCAAATCGGCGGCGGCCAACGCCGTGCGCGTCATGTCCGTGCCGTGGAAGACGGCGCCGCGCATGTCGGCGCGCTCGAAATTGGCGCCGGTGAGGTCCGCTTCATCGAAGATCGAGCCGGTGAGGACAGCGCCGCGGAAGATGGTGCCGCGCAGATTGGTCCGTTCCAGATTGCACCGCACCAGATAGCCGTCGGTGAAATCCATCAGGCTGAGGTCGAGCTTGGCGAGGTTGCATTCGCTGAGCATCAGGCGCTGGCCATTGACCCGGCCGAGACGCCAGTTGCGATGCACCTCGGCCAGCCGGCGCAGGGCACCGGCATTGAGGGTCAGCTTCTTGAGAACCTTGGGCGCCTGGGGATCCATCACCGGACCAGTAACAACGACTCGATGCCGCCCATCGTGCCGTTCCGGACCCGACCTCACAAGCCCGATGTTCCTCCCCCGATATTCCCCCTGGTGTTCCCCCTGGTGTTCCCCCTGGTGTTCCCTGGCCCAAGGCGGCTCAATCGCCCCGGGACATCGGCGAAACAGTCCTATTTGCGCAAGCCACACGTATTGAGGCCAATGAGGCGGTAGGCCGGGCAGAATCCGATGAGGGCCGTGGCGAGCGGCACGATGCCGATCCAGCCCCATGGCGTCTGCGGGCCGACAAAGACCAGTGCGATCAGCACGATGCCGACGATCAGGCGCATGGCCCGGTCGAGCGTTCCGATATTCTTGCCCATGACGATATCTCCATTTCCGCTGGTTGTTATGGTGCAAGACTAGGCCGATCGGAGGCAGGGGTCAGTGATTTCGTCACCGACCCCACCATCAATCGGCGGCGCCGAGCTGCGACAAGGCGTCCCGGTCGGCGATCTCGATCTGGCCGCGGGTGAGCTTGACCCAGGCGCGGCGTTCAAATTCCTTCAACTGCCGGCTGACGACTTCACGGGCCGTGCCGAGCTCTGCGGCAATCTCCTGATGGGTGACGCTGAGCGGCCGCGCGGAACCCTGCGCCAGCAGATAGGCGGCAAGGCGCGTATCGATGCGGCGGAAGGCGACATCCTCAAGGAGGGCCACGATCTCGTGGAGGCGGGCGCCGAAGGTGGCGAAGACCAGCTGGCGAAAGGCGGGCGCTGTTGCCATCAGTTCCTGGAAAACGGAATCGGGGAGGGCGAAGCCGGCGATATCCGTTTCCGCAACCAGCTCGGCGCCGAGCGACAGGTGACCCAGCAAGGCGGCGGAAGAAAGGACGCAGGTTTCCCCCGCAGCCACCCGGTAGAGCACGATTTCGCGGCCGCCCTCGCTGAGGCCCCGCACCTTGACGATGCCTTTGGTGAGGAGGACGAAATGCGGCAGCGCCTCACCCGGCCGCGCCAGGATGGTGCCGGCGGGTGCAGCAATGGGGCGCGCATGTTCCGCGAGACGCTGTGCCGCCGCGGCATCAAGCTTGCTCAATTGCGGAAAGCGGATGAGGAGTTCCGGATCGATCATGCCTGTGTCTCCAGCACATCGATCCGCCAGCGCGGTGCTGTATCGGGTGTCGGCCTGAAATGGGCCAGAATGGTGTTGGGGAGATCGGTTTCGACCGGCAGGCCCATCAGATGTTCGAGCGCCCAGACGACACCGCCATGGGCGACGACCAGCACCGGCCCTGGCAGTGCCAGCACCTGCTGCATGGCGCTGCGGACGCGGGTCGTGAAATCGGCAAAGCTCTCGACGCCGGCCACAGGTCGTCCGAGGCGCCATTCCAGGAACCAGTCGCGCGCCTCGGTCCCCTCATAGGGACCGACATCGAATTCCTGCAACTCATCGAACAGATGCAGCGGCAATTTCTGGTCGCGGTTGAGAATCTCGGCCGTGCGGCGAGCGCGCGACAGGGGCGAGGCGGCGATTGTGCGGAAGCCATGGCCGCCGATATGTGGCCGCAACTTTTCGGCCTGGGCCTCGCCGGTCGCGTTCAAGGCGATATCCCGTCTTCCCTGCATGCGGCCGGTTTTGTTCCAATCGGTCTCGCCATGGCGCACGAAGTGAAAAGGAACGAGGGGTATCATGGGTCTGTTGCTGCTTGCTGAGGGGGCGCGTGCCAGCAACTTGACGTAATCCGTGGCTTTGTTAAAGTCTTTCCATGTCTCGACGCTTTCATCGCGCGCATGCGCCGCGAGTTATCAACCCGGCCTGATCCGTTCAGGCCGGGCCCGATCGCGCGCCCAGGGTTCTAAATCGGTCATCTCACTGTTTCCGATCAACCGCCTTCCGATCAACTGGGCGCCCAGCAGAGACATTCCGGAACGCCCCATGTCCCGCGCCCAAGCTGCGCCGGCGGCGTTCCGAGAGCCTTGAGGTTGCAGACCATGTATGTCGAAACCAGTTCTTCCGGGTACGCAACGGCGCGTGCCGCTGCGCCGCAGCCGCCGCGATCACCCGATCCGACAGCGGATCTCCAATGCCTGTTCAAATCCTATGATGCCGCCAGTTTCGATTTTGATGCCGAGGCGGTCGCCGGCTTCTATGACCTGCCCTGCCTCATCTCGACGCAGGGCGGCAATGCGAGCTTCACGGCACGCGGTGAGTTGCGCGCGGCCATGGCGCGGCTCTTTGCCGGCTACCGGCAACGCGGGCTGGTCTCGGCCAGCATCGTGGATCTGAAGCTGAAAACACTCAGCCCTGATTTTGCACGGGCAGTGGTGCGCTGGTCACTCGGCAATGCGCGCGGCATGGAGGTCACGGGCTTTTCCTGCAGCTACACGCTGCGCCATGCCGACAGACGATGGCGCATCGCCCATGCGGTAGCGCTCGACGAAGCGGCGCGGCTCGCAGGTCTTACGCCGCGCGGGCCAATGCTCAGCCTGACGCCGCGCTAGCGGCGCAGAGTTCGTCGAGCAGCAGGCGGCCGAGCGGCCAGGCGCCGAAGCCTGATCCCGTGTTGATATGTCCGGCGGCGCCGATATCGACGAAGCGGCTGCCCCAGGCTGTGGCGAAGGCCGCTGCCCGGTTGCGGTCGACATAGGGGTCGTCGCTGCTGGCGATGACGATGCTGTGGAAGGGCAAGGTTGCCATGGGCATCGGCCGGAAGGCGCGCGTTTCCGGCGGCGTGTGCGCGTCCGAATCGACATCGGCCGGCGCCACCAGCATGGCGCCGGCGATTGCATGGTTCTGTTGGACCGACCAATGCGCCACCAGGGCGCAGGAGAGGCTGTGCGCCACCAGCACCGGCGGCTCGGGGCTGGTCGCTATCGCGGCATCAAGGCGCGCGATCCAATCGGCAAAATCGGGCCGGTCCCAATCGGCCTGTTCGACCGCGCGCGCCCGCGGCCCCAGTTCCGCCTGCCACAGACGCTGCCAATGCTGCGGGCCGGAATTGCCGAGGCCCGGCACAATCAAGACGGGGTGCATCAGAGAAGTCTCCTGAACGGGGCCGGGGCCTGATCGACGAAATCATGCCAGATATCGGCCACGGCCCGGCGCTGGCCGGCGAAGCTGAACAGTTCCGAAGCCTCGGCACGGCTGCACCAGCGGAACTGATCGCTGCCATGATCGAGCGTCACCGTGACCGACGCCGGCACAAGGGACACAAAGATGGGCATCAGCTCAAGTACATTATCTGGACCGAAATAGAAGGTCTCGGTAAGGCCCGTGGTGAACAGGTCCAGCACCTTGATGCCGGTCTCCTCGGCGATTTCGCGCCGGATGGCGGCGATTGCGGTTTCACCGGGCTCGATGCTGCCCGTGACCAATCCCCAGGCACCGCCGGCCACGTCGCCGGCGCGGCGCAAGGCGAGAATGCGCGCCGCCTCGCCCTGCCCGGCAATGATGGCGGCCGCCACGGCGCGGCACCGAATGGGCACGTCGCCGTAGCGGTCGCTCGTCTCTACTTGGCCTTCTTCGCCGTGGGTTTCGCCGGCTGGTCAGATAGTGGATGCGAGAGCTTGTCAAGCATCTCCCTGGGCGCCACCTGCCAGAAGCGTTTCTTCTCCTCGGCCCAGTCATTCAGGATGCGGCCGGCGAATTTCGACTGCGTCTCGGCCGCATGTTCCTCGATGAGGGATTTGAGATGCGCCTCCCAATAGGTGCTTTCCAGGCGCTGCGACACCGCCGTCTCGCCGTTGATGCGCAAGGGAAAGCGGCCGTCCTCGTCATAGACGAAGGCCATGCCGCCGGACATGCCGGCTGCGAAATTGTCGCCGACCGCGCCGAGGATCACTGCGGTGCCGCCGGTCATGTATTCGCAGCCATTGGAGCCGCAGCCTTCGATGACGACATCGGCGCCGGAATTTCGAACGGCGAAACGCTCGCCGGCCTGGCCTGCTGCGAACAGCTTGCCGGCGGTGGCACCGTAGAGCACCGTGTTGCCGATGATGGTGTTGCGGTTGCTCTCCAGCGGCGAGGAAGGCAGCGGCCGCACCACGATGGTGCCGCCGGACAATCCCTTGCCGACATAATCGTTGGCATCGCCGAACACTTCGAGCTTCAGGCCTTGGACGGCGAAGGCGCCGAGTGACTGGCCCGCACTCCCACGCAGGCGCACGGTGAGGTGGTTGGGCTTCAGGCCCATCATGCCGAAGCGCCTGGTGATGTGGGAGGAGAGGCGCGTGCCGATGGCGCGGAAGGTGTTGCGGATGTTGTATTGCAGCTGCATCTTTTCGCCGGCCTGGAACAGGGCCGCGGCGTCCGTCACCATGCGGGCATCCAGCGTGTCGGGCACCTCGTTGCGGCCTTCCAGCGTGCAATAGCGCGCCTCGTTGCCAGGATCGGCCTGGGAGAGGATCGGGTTGAGATCCAGATCGTCGAGATCGGCTGCACCGCGGCTGACCTGTTCGATCAACTCCGTGCGGCCGATGACGTCGTTCAGGGTCTTGACGCTCAGTTGCGCCAGCACCTCGCGCACTTCCTCGGCGATGAAGCTGAACAGGTTGACGACCTTCTCCGGCGTGCCGGTGAATTTCGCGCGCAAGGCCGGGTCCTGGGTGCAGACACCGACCGGGCAGGTATTGGAATGGCATTGCCGCACCATGATGCAGCCCATGGCGACCAGGGACGCCGTGCCGATGCCGAATTCTTCGGCGCCGAGAATGGCGGCGATGACCACATCGCGGCCGGTCTTGATGCCGCCATCGGTGCGGAGCTTCACGCGGTGCCTGAGGCGGTTGAGCGTCAGCACCTGATGCACTTCCGCCAAGCCCATTTCCCACGGGATGCCGGCATATTTGATGCTGGTATGGGGCGAGGCACCGGTTCCACCCACGTGACCGGAAATCAGAATCACATCCGCCTTCGCCTTCGCGACACCGGCCGCGATGGTGCCGATGCCGGAACGGGCCACCAGCTTCACGCAGACCTTGGCTTCCGGGTTGATCTGTTTCAAATCATAGATGAGCTGCGCCAGATCCTCGATCGAATAGATGTCGTGGTGCGGCGGCGGCGAGATGAGCGAGACGCCGGGTGTCGCATGGCGGAGCTTGGCGATCTCGACGGTGACCTTGAAGGCCGGCAGCTGGCCGCCCTCGCCTGGCTTGGCGCCCTGCGCCACCTTGATCTCGATCTCGCGGCAATTGACCAGATATTCGGCGGTGACGCCGAAACGCCCGCTCGCGATCTGCTTGATCGCGGAATTGGCATTGTCGCCATTGGGCTGCGGCTTGAAGCGCAGTGGATCCTCGCCGCCTTCGCCGGAATCGGATTTGGCGCCGATGCGGTTCATGGCGATGTTGAGCGTGCCATGGGCTTCCGGCCCCAGCGCCCCCAGGCTCATGCCCGGTGTCACGAAGCGCTTGCGGATCTCGGTGATGCTCTCGACCTCGTCGGTCGAGATCGGCGTCGTACCCGGCACGAAGTCGAGGAGGTCGCGGATGGCGACGGGCGGCAGCTTCTGCACCGCCTCCGAATAGCGCTTGAAGGTCTGGTAGGATTCAGAGGCCACGGCCGTCTGCAGCGTGTGAATGAGTTCCGGCGCCCAGGCGTGTGTCTCGCCGGACTTGCGGTACTTGTAGAATCCGCCGACCGGCAGGGTCACCACATTCTCGTTCCAGGCCCGCTGATGGAGCTCCACCACGCGGTGCTGGATGCCGGTCATGCCGATGCCGGAAATGCGGCTGGGCATGGAGGGGAAATATTCGGCGACGAGGGTGCGCGAGAGGCCGAGCGCCTCGAAATTGGCGCCGCCGCGATAGGAGGAGATGACGGAGATGCCCATCTTCGACATGACCTTCAGGAGACCCTGGTCGACCGCATAGCCGAAATTGTCGAGGCATTGATCGAGGGAGAGGTCGCCGAACAGGCCGCGGCGGCGGCGATCCTCGATCGCGGCCTCCGCCACATAGGCATTGACCGTGGTGGCGCCGACACCGATGAGCACGGCGAAGTGGTGGACGTCGAGACATTCGCCGGAGCGCACATTGAGGCTGGTGAAGGTGCGGAGCTGCTGGCGCAGGAGATGCACATGGACGGCGCCGGTTGCGAGAATGGTGGGAATCGCGGCACGGTCGGCGCTCACCTGCTCGTCGGAGAGGACGAGATGGGTGGCGCCACCGCGCACCGCATCCTCGGCCTGACGGCGGATGAGCTGGATCGCCTCGCGCAGCGCATTGTCGCCGCCCCTCACATCGAAGGTACAGTCGATCTCGGCCACGGAGCTGCCCATATAGGCGCGCATCGCCTGGAACTCGGCGGTGGTGAGCACGGGGCTGTCCAGCTGCAGCAGGTGGCACTGGCTCTCATCCTGGTCGAGCACGTTGCCGAGATTGCCGAGCCGGGTCTTGAGGCTCATCACCCGCTTCTCGCGCAGCGAATCGATCGGCGGGTTGGTGACCTGGCTGAAATTCTGCCGGAAGAATTGATGAAGGCCACGGTAGCGGTCGGAGAGGACGGCCAGCGGCGTGTCGTCGCCCATCGAGACGACGGCTTCCTTCGCTTCCTCGACCATCGGCTGGAGGACCACTTCCATGTCTTCCATGGTGAGGCCGGCGGCCACCTGCCTGCGGCGCAGATAATCCTTCTCGAAGATCGTGGGTTCCCCCCGTGACTTCTTGATGAGGTCGTCGATGACGGTGATGTTCTTGACCCAGGCGGAGAAGTCGGCGGTCGACGCCAGTTTGTCCAGGATCGCATTGTTGTCGTAGAGCTTGCCGTCAGCCAGATCGAGCGCCAGCATCTGGCCCGGCCCGAGCCGGCCCTTGGTCTTCAGCCGTGATTCGTCGAGGCGCACCATGCCGGTCTCGGAGCCGGCGACCAGGATTCCGTCCTCGGTGATGGCATAGCGCAAGGGCCGCAGACCGTTGCGGTCAAGGCCGGCCACGACCCAATGGCCGGCAAAACCGCAGATGGCGGCCGGCCCGTCCCAGGGTTCCATGACCGAATTGCAATAGGAGAACATGTCCTTGATGTTCTGCGGCATGGTCACGCGCCCGTCCCAGACATCGGGGATGAGCAGGCTTTTCACCATCGGCAGGGGCCGATCCTCGGTGGTCAGGATCTCGAACACGTTGTCGAGCTGCGCCGAATCCGAGCCGCCGGCCTGGATCACGGGCTTCAAATCACCCATGCGGTCGCCATAGACGCTGGAATAGAGACGCGTCTCATGGGCGCTCATCCAGTTGACATTGCCTTTCAGCGTGTTGATCTCGCCATTGTGGGCGATGACGCGGAAGGGCTGGGCGAGGCTCCAGGTCGGGAAAGTGTTGGTCGAATAACGCTGGTGATAGATGGCGAAGTTGGAGACGAAGCGCTCATCGAGGAGATCGGGATAGAAGGAGGTCAGCTGTTCGGCGAGGAACATGCCCTTGTAGATGATCGACCGGCAGGACAGGGAGCAGATATAGAGCTCGCTCACCTGGGCTGCGATGGCAGCGCGCTCGATGCGGCGGCGGATGACATAGAGATCGGTCTCGAAATCCTCCTCGGAAACACCCTTGGCGTTGGCGATCATGATCTGCTCGATCTCGGGCCGCGTCGCATTGGCCTTTTCGCCGATGATGCTGATATCGATCGGCACCTGGCGCCAGCCATAGATGGTGTAGCCGGCGTTCAAGATTTCCTGCTCGATGATGACGCGGCAGCTCTCCTGCTTGCCGAGATCGTTGCGCGGCAGGAAGATCTGGCCGACCGCGAACTTGCCCGCCTGCAGTGTCTGGCCGGCGCGGCGGATGAAATCCTCGAAGAAAGCATGGGGGATTTGCACATGGATGCCGGCGCCGTCGCCAGTCTTGCCATCTGCGTCAACGGCCCCGCGGTGCCACACGGCCTTCAGGGCCTCGACACCCATCAGCACGACTTCGCGGCGCGGCTTGCCGTCGATGGCGGCAATCAGCCCCACACCGCAGGCATCGCCTTCATCAGCCGGGTCATACATGCCGGTGGCGGCAAGGTGGGCGGCGTTCTTGCGGAACATCTCGACTTCGTAGGACATGATCCGATTCCTTATTCCGCCGCGGCTTTGCGCGTGTTTTCCTTGAGATAGACGTCGATGCCGGCGGCGGCATCGCGGCCGTCGCGGATCGCCCAGACCACCAGCGAGGCACCGCGCACGATGTCGCCCGCCGCGAACACGCCGGGGATGGTGGTGGTGAGGTTGCGCCAGTTGACCCGAACGGTACTGGCCTTGGTGATCGACAAGGCCGGCGCCTTCAGGCGCTGCGGCAGGTCCTCAGGCTCGAAGCCCAGCGCCTTGATGACGATGTCGGCCGGGAGATCGAAGGCGGAGTCTTCGATGATGCGCGGTGTCTGGCGGCCGGTTGCATCGACCATGCCAAGATGGATGCGCTCGGCACGCACGGCGCGCACATGGCCGTTATCGTCGTCGAGGAAGGCCGAGGGCGAGGATTGCCAGATGAACTCGACGACTTCTTCCTCGGCATTGGCAACCTCGCGCTGCGAGCCCGGCATGTTGGCGCGGTCGCGGCGATAGAGGCACTTCACCGATTTGGCGCCCTGGCGGATGGCGGTGCGCACGCAATCCATGGCGGTGTCGCCGCCGCCGATGACGACGATATTCTTGCCCTTGGCGTTGAGTTCGCCGTTGGCGATCTCGATGACCTTGTCGCCGAGGCCGTCGCGGTTGGCGGCGGTGAGATATCGCAGGGCCGGCACGATGCCCGTCGATCCCGAGCCGGGGGCGGCGAGGTCGCGCGCCTTGTAGACGCCGGTCGCGATCAGGACGGCGTCATGACGCTGGCGCAAATCATCGAGGCTGATGTCGCGGCCGATCTCGACATTCAGTTCGAACTTGATGCCGGATTGGCGGAGCAGCTGTTCGCGCCGCGCCACCACCTGCTTGTCGAGCTTGAAGTTGGGAATGCCGTAGATGAGGAGGCCGCCCACCCGGTCATACCGGTCATAGATGGTGACCTGGTAGCCCTTGCGGCGCAGCGCCTCGGCCGCAGACAGACCCGCGGGCCCGGCGCCGATGATGCCGACCGTCTGCGCCAGTTCGCGGGCGGGTTTGACCGGCTGGACCCAGCCTTTCGCGAAGGCGGTGTCGGTAACATGGCGTTCGATGGCGCCGATGGTGACGGTGCCGTGGCCGGATTGCTCGATGACGCAGTTCCCTTCGCACAACCGGTCCTGCGGGCAGATGCGGCCGCAGATCTCGGGGAAAGTGTTGGTGGCGGCCGAGATCTCTTAGGCTTCCTCGAGGCGGCCCTCGGCGGTGAGCTTCAGCCAGTCGGGGATGTTGTTGTTGAGCGGGCAATGCACCTGGCAGAAGGGGACGCCGCATTGCGAGCAGCGGCTGGCCTGGACCTGGGCGGATTTGGCGGCGAAATCGGCATAGATCTCGCCGAAATCATCGCGGCGATCACCGGCGGAGCGCTTATCGGGCATCGACCGGTTGATCGACACGAATTTTAGCAGCTTCTCCGCCATGGCATTCCCTCGCTTTGGCTCTTTCGTCAGGCTTCGCCCCGGCTTTCTCAGGGGCCGGGCTGAAAACAATATCAGGCTGATTTGTCAGATCAATCAGGAAATGAGAAATCAGGACACTGATACTGACTTATTTTCTGTCCGCCAGGTCAGATACTGGGTCGCCGGGGTAATTTTGGGGCTCTCAGGGTGAAATACAGTACCAAATCGGTACTAATTATCAAATCGGCAGGATTCCGGTCACGTGCTATAAGCCAACACACTGATTCTGCTGATACTCTTGCAAGCAAAGCGGCGCGTGGGGCGGTTGACCGCCCAGATGCCCGCCCGGTGGGGATTGCTGTAGCGTGCCCAATATCGACATCCTGGTCCTGGCGGTGGTGCAAGGCATCACTGAATTCCTGCCCGTTTCCTCCTCCGGCCACCTCATCCTGGTGCCGAAACTGTTCTGCTGGACGGACCAGGGCCTGACCCTGGACGTGGCGGCCCATGTCGGGACGCTGCTTGCCGTGCTGGTCTATTTCTGGCGCGACGTCGCCAACATGACGGGCGGCCTGGTGAAGATCGCGCAGGGCAAACGCGACAACCGCGCGCGGCTGATCTGGCTGCTGCTGGTGGCCTCGGTGCCGGCGCTCGCCATCGGCTTCATGCTGGACCGCTGGGCGGGTGACGCGCTGCGCGATTACCGCATCATCGCTGGAACCCTCATCGGCTTCGGCATTCTGCTTTATGTCGCCGACCGCATGGGGCTTACGGTGCGGCGCATCGAGCACATGACCGCTGGCTCGGCGCTGGCCATCGGCTTCTTCCAGTGCCTGGCTTTCATTCCCGGCACCAGCCGCTCCGGCATCACCATGACCATGGCGCGCCTGCTCGGCTATGAGCGGCAGGAGGCGGCGCGCTTCTCGTTCCTGCTGTCGATCCCGACCATCGCCGCGGCCGGCATCTGGAAAAGCATCCAGCTGTGGCAGTCGGGCGACTATGCCGATGTGGAACGCGCGCTGATGATGGTGGCCTTCTCCGCCGTCACCGGGTTCCTCGCCATCGCCTTCATGATGTACTGGCTGCGCCGCGCGAGCTTCGCGCCGTTCGTGATCTACCGCATCATTCTCGGCTGCGTGCTGCTCTACGGCATCTATGCCGGCTGGTCGGGCGAATGTCTCTGACGGCGGATCATTCTCCGTCGCCGCCCACGGGCCGGACCGGAACCGGTCCCCTCATCTTCGCCAATGTCATGGTCATGCTCGCGGTCGTAGCGCAGTGGGTGCATGCCGCCGTCACCGGCGATCTCGGCTTTCGCGGCCATGTCATCGGCCTCGATTTCGTCAACACCTGGACCGGCGCGCGCCTGGCCCTTGGCGGCGATGTATCGGCCCTGTTTGACTTCGCCGCCTATGACGCCTTGCTGCAAAGCCAGTTCGGCGCCGGCTTTCCAGGCCATATGTGGTCGTATCCGCCGCATCTCCTGCCGCTGATCATGCCGCTGGGTGGGCTGGGCTATGTACCGGCCTATATCATCTGGTGCGTGATCACGACGCTCATTTTCCTGTGGGGCGCGCGTTCCATCGGCTTTCGCGGTCCTGAGTTGCTGCTGCTCGCAACCTCGCCCGCCCTCGCCATGAACATCGTCGTCGGACAGACCGGCGCGCTCACCGCCGGCCTGCTGATGGGAGCGCTGGGCTTTATCGGCCGGCAGCCGATCGTGGCCGGCGTGTCGGCGGCACTCCTCACCGTCAAGCCGCAATTCGGCCTGCTTATCCCGATCGTGCTGCTGCTGCGGCGGAACTTCGCCATCATCGCGGTGGCAGCCATCATGACGGTCGCGCTCATCACCCTCACCGTGCTGTTGCTCGGCTGGTCGCCCTGGCAGGGTTTCATCGACGTGACCACGCCCGCCATGCGCGCGGTGATGATGTCGGGCGAGTTGCCGGCGGCCAGTGTCATGCGGCCGAACTGGGCGAGTGCGCTGCAATTGCTGCACGTGCCGACGCAGGCGGCCTTCGCCATCCAGTCGGCGATCTCGCTGGTGTTGGTGGGATTGTGGCTGTGGCTCTTCTGGCCCAGCCGCATCAGCCCGGGCCGCAACACACCGCAGCCGCTCAGCCACGATCGCGCGCGCCTTGCGCTGCTGCTGCTGGTGAGCGTGCTGGCGACACCCTACATCCACAATTACGATCTCGTCATCGTGGCGCCGGTGATCCTGTGGTGCTGGCGCGATCCGGAAATTCTGGGTGCCGGGTCGGGACCGTTGCGCAGGCTCTTGCTGATCTTTGCGTGGATTCTGCCCTGGGCGATGATCCCCTTGCATCAGGGCCGCATCATCCTGGCGCCCTTCCTGCTGACAGCTCTCGCCTTGCTGTTGATCAGGGCGATCTGGCGCCGGCAGGCTGCCCAGAAATAGTTTCGAACCAAAAGCAGGGCGACCGCGACAGACGATCCGGCAGCCGATTCCGGCCGGCCGTCCCCTGTGCCAGGGCGGCTGCCTCGGGCGTCGCAGCCGGATCCCCAAGGTCCGGTGGCGGCGTCCGATTGGTATTGCTCGAAATAGATGTTCACGACATGATGCGACCGAAGAGATTGCTCCGCAGGGAATTCTGTTTCGGTGAGATCGATGGAAGAACAATCTGCAGCGCGCGCTTGGCAGCGAGAAATTCCGCACTTCGGAAAGGTTGCCTGGATCGTCGGTCCAGGAATTCTTGGTTGGGGCACGGGGACCGCACTGCTGTCATTGCTTTGGAAGATTTATGAAGGACAGCCGCCGACGTTTGGGGATGCAGTGATGACGTCGGCAATCTGGGTATTTCTTGGTGGCCCGCTTTGGGGGCTTTGGATGTGGTGGTTCATGGGGCGCCGGTCCACCGGCGACAACAGACATGTTGTCGAAGCTGACAGGTCCGAACTTCTGCTGACAAACGTGGTTTCCGCGGGTCCCGCGACCGGATCCCCGCGATTGGGCGGCGGCCGAACTGGAGCTATTGTGCAGCGCGCGCCACGCCGCGAATGAGGCCCACCCAATTATCGTAGAGGCCTTTTGCCGTGCGGTTGAATTCCGGCATCAGCCTTGCTGCATCGTCGCGCAGGCGCGGCAGGGCGCCGTTGCCAAGCGAGTCATCGAGGGCGCAGGCATAGGCCGGCACCTCGCCCCATTCGGGCACGGTGCGGCTGGTGAGTTCGACATGATATTGGAGGCCATAGGCGTGGGGGCCGACGCGCATCGCCTGGATGGGACAGAGCGGCGAAGAGGCGAGCAGCACCGCATCCTTGGGCAGGGACTTCACTTCGGCGCCGTGCCATTGCAATGCTTTCTGCCGCGGCGGCAATCCCGCCATCAACGGATCTGACACGCCCGCCGCGGTGAGATCGACATCGAGCAGGCCAACCTCGGGTGCTGCCATCTTGCCGACCTCGACGCCCAAGGCCGAACCCAGCAATTGATGACCGAGGCAGAGGCCCATATAGGGCATTCGCCGATCGAGGACGGCTTCGCGGATGGCGGCCTTTTCAGGGATCAGCCAGGGATGCTGGTCTTCTTCCCACACATCCATCGGGCCACCCATGACCCAGAGCGCGTCATAGCCGTCGAGCGAGGGGATGGCCTCGCCTGCGTCGAGTTCAATGGCGTCGTAAGCGATGCCGTCCGCCTTGAAGAAATCGCGGAAGATGCCGGGATGCTCGCAGGCAATGTGCTGGAACACCAGGAACCGCATGCGAAGCCTCCCTTGCGTGCCTTGGATCAGGCCCGGTTGTAGTAGCCGAGCGGGCGGTATTTATCGAGATAGGTTGGCAGCACCGCTTCGAGCGCGGTTGGCGTGAGGCCGAGATCCTTGAAGCCCAGGGCGCCCGCCGAGACGACATTGTCTTTCTTCAGCAGCCGGACCTGGTCGACGGTGAGGAGCGGCATCGGCAACAGCTGCAGGAAGCTCGCCTTCAACATGGCGAGCGGGAAAGGCAGTGGCACCAGCAGGCGGCAGCGGCCGATCTCCTTCAGCATCAGGGAAAGGAGATCGCGGAAGGCATAGGTGCGGGCGCCGCCGAGTTCATAAGTCTTGCCGCTTGTGCCGGCATCCTCGAGCACCCGTTCCACCGCGGCTGCCACGTCGGCCACATAGACCGGCTGGAATTTTGTCTGGCCGCCGCCGATCAGCGGCAGTGCCGGTGACAGCATGGCCATGCGGGCGAAGCGGTTGAAGAAATCATCCTCCGGCCCGAACACGATCGAGGGGCGCAGGATGGTGGCGCCGGGGAAGGTGAGCTTCACGGCCTGTTCGCCCTCGGCCTTCGAGCGGGCATAGAGCGAGTCGGAGCTTGGATCGGCGCCGATCGCCGAGATCTGGACGAAACGGGTGGCGCCGGCGGCCTTGGCGGCAGCGGCGACGCGGGCGGCACCCTTGGCCTGGACGGCATCGAATTTCTGCCGGCCGGACTGGTAGAGGATGCCCACGAGATTGACGACGGCATCGGCTCCGGCGACAGCCGCCGCCACGGAGCGGTCGTCGCGGATGTTGGCGGCGACCGGCGTTACCTGGCCGACATCGCCGGCGGTTTTGAGGAACAGCGCCTCGTCCGGGCGGCGCACTGCCACCCGCACCTGCCAGCCGGCGCGCGCCAGGCGCTGCACCACATAGCGTCCGATAAAGCCCGAACCGCCGAACACGGTCACCAAGCCGCGAGCCATCATCTCATCCTCATTCACGTCGTGATCTGCCGGAACCGGCCCCAATCAGACATGGCATGCCGAAATGGGTGACCGGAAAGGTGCCTTAAAATACGGATATCAGGGCCGATTTGGCAATGTATTCACGCATCTCGCCGGTGATCGTAAATACTTGGAAAAAGTCCCAAATCAGGGTTGACATTCAGTCGCGCCTGACGAGAATGCGCGGGCTTTCGGCCCCCTGCCCAGGTGGCGGAATTGGTAGACGCGCAGGTTTCAGGTATCTGTGGGGCAACCCGTGGAAGTTCGAGTCTTCTCCTGGGCACCATTCTCCAGCTTCATGTTGGGGGGCTTCTCTCCCCGCGGGGTTTGCAGCCCCCTACCATCGGCGGGAGCAGCCGAAGCCTTGGCCCCGTAAGGGCCCAAGGATCATCAGGTTGGGAGGCGATATGAGCATCCATCTCCATCAGGGCGATTTGCCGGAAGGCCTCGATTTCGGCGCCTCCGTCGCCATCGACACCGAAACCATGGGCCTCAATGCCCATCGCGACCGGCTCTGCCTGGTGCAGTTGTCGTCCGGCAACGGCATCTGCCATCTGGTCCAGATCCCGCTCTGCCGCCCGGACAAGCCGCACCGCGCGCCGCGCCTGCAGGCGCTGCTGGAAGATCCGGCGGTGCTCAAACTGTTCCATTTTGCGCGCTTCGACCTTGGGGTGCTGTGGCACTATCTCGGTATTGATTGCCGCCCGGTCTATTGCACCAAGATCGCCGCCAAGATGACCCGGACCTTCACCGACCGGCACGGTCTCAAGGACCTTTGCAAGGAATTGCTCGGCGTCGAGATTTCGAAACAGCAGCAGAGTTCCGATTGGGGCGCGCCGCAGCTGACCGAAGAGCAGCTGAAATATGCCGCCTCCGACGTCCTCCATCTCCACCGCCTGAAGGAGAAGTTCGACGAGCTCCTCGCCCGGGAAGGTCGGACGGAGCTGGCGCGCGCCTGTTTCGACTTCCTGCCCGCCCGTGCGCGCGTCGACCTGCTGGGCTATGACGAGCCGGATATCTTTGCCCATTGAGGTGTGCCGCGCCACCACGCACCGCTTCGCCCGCCCAACAGCTAAGCCATTGTCCCATATAGGGGATTTTCCTTGACAGCGCTGCTGGCTGACCCTAGTTAGGGGTGGGCGCGCGCTCCTGGTGGATTCGCCCCGGGATTGGCGGTAGTTTTACGCCAGCCATCGATTTTATTGAAATTTGACCCTCTGGGTTTTGCCCTTCTGGGATTTGCCTCGGTGCGGAGAATGAGCCAAGCGAACGCCACGAAGTCTGGGGATGCGTTGCGCGGGGCCAACCCGTCCGGCGTCGCCCCGGCGCGGCCCGATGGCGGGTCCGTCGCCGGAGACCATGCCATGGCGGATCGTTCCGCACAGGGGCTGAAGGCTGCCCTTTCCGTCCTCCATGAGGAAGCCGACGCGCTGGCGCAGCTCTTTGCGACCTTCGAGGCAGCCGATGG
Organism: Dongia mobilis; assembly: GCF_945906275.1. Classification (GTDB taxonomy): domain Bacteria; phylum Pseudomonadota; class Alphaproteobacteria; order Dongiales; family Dongiaceae; genus Dongia; species Dongia mobilis_A. The sequence goes on along the minus strand of NZ_CAMDRA010000001.1, from coordinate 43,596 downwards.
GCGCCTGCTGGTCGACCGCGCGCTCGATCTGCTGCACGGTGCAACCGGGCGCGTCATCGTCACCGGCATGGGCAAGTCCGGCCATATCGCCCGCAAGATCGCGGCCACCATGGCCTCGACCGGCACGCCGGCCCAGTTCGTCCATCCGGCGGAAGCCAGCCACGGCGACATGGGCATGATCACGTCCGCCGATGCGGTGCTGGCGCTCTCGAATTCGGGTGAGACCGCGGAACTCAATGACCTCATCGCTTATTCCCGCCGTTGGCGTATCCCGCTGATCGGCATCACCAGTCGCGGCAAGAGTACGCTTGGCAACGCCGCTGATGTCACCCTGGCCCTGCCGCCGACCGGCGAAGCAGGCGCGCTGGGTCTTGCCCCCACTTCCTCCACGACGATGATGCTGGCCCTGGGCGATGCGCTGGCGCTGGGCCTCCTCGAGCGCAAGGGTTTTTCGGTCGAGGACTTCCATCAACTGCATCCGGGCGGCAAGCTGGGGCAGCGTCTGCTGCGGGTGGCCGACCTCATGCATCGCGGCGGCGAAGTGCCGTTGATCGACAAGGCGGCGCCGATGTCGCAGGCACTCATCGAAATGTCGAGCAAGACGTTCGGCTGCGTCGGCGCCATCGACGCGCAGGGAGCGCTGGTCGGCATCGTCACCGACGGCGATCTGCGGCGCCACATGGGGGCCGATCTCCTTGGCCAGGCGGTCGAAGCCGTGATGACGGCAAAGCCCCTCACCGTTACCGCTACGGTGCTTGCCGCCGAAGCCGTGCGCATCATGAACGAAAGGCAGATTACCACATTGTTCGTGGTCGATGGCGACAAGCCGGTGGGCATCATCCGCCTGCATGATTGCCTGCGCGCCGGGGTGGCATAGGCACAATCATGGCGATGCGCGATTTCATCGACAAGCTGCGGGCGCCGAAAGATCTGGCGGGACCGGCCATATCCGGCCCGCGCGCCATCTTCAACCGCAAGCGCGACCGGCTGCTGTGGCTCAAGATCAGCCTGCCGGTCCTGGCCATCGGCATCATCGGCTATCTCACCTACAGTTCCTATGACAGGCAATCCGACACGGTCGTGACCATCCCCGTGGTCGACGACATGCCCAAGCTTGATGCCGGCATGAAGGTGAGCGGCATCGCTTTCGAAGGCATGAGCAAGTCAGAGAGGCCCTTCTCGGTGACGGCCCTCTCGGCCGCCGAGACCAAGGGCAACAAGGATCTCATCGACCTTGAAGAGCCGCAGGCCGAAATCGAACTGTCCGAGATCACCTGGATCGCAATCACGGCCGAACATGGTCTTTACGACCGCAAGCTCGACCGCGTGGACCTTACCGGTGCCGTCACGGTCTACCATGATAACGGCCTGACCTTCACGACCGAGCAGGCGGCGATGGACCTGCAGGCCAACACCGCCTCGGGCACGGCGCCGGTCATCGTCAGCGACGACCGGCGCGAACTGTCGGCGGAAGGTTTCGAAATGCTCGATGATGGTGCGACCGTTCTGTTCAAGGGCCGGTCGCATCTCAAGATCCTGCCCAAGCAAAAGGGGATTGGTGAATGAGGGGGCTTGCAATCTCCGTGGCGGCGACCGCCTGGCGCAGGAAGAACTGGCTTTGGGCGAGCGCCATCGTGCTGCCGCTCGTGCTGGCAGCATGGCCTGGCGTGGCGCAAGAGGCGACGCCGGATGCGGTCGCGGTTGATGCGGGTGCCAGCGGCGGCTCGGGCATGGATTTCGGTGACGAGACGCAGCCCTTCGAACTGGGCGCCGACCAGGGCATCGAGTGGCGCAGCAAGGAAAAGACCTATACCGCGCGCGGCAATGCGGTGGCCAAGCAGGGTGATTCATCGATCGCCGCCGACACGCTGGTGTTCTATACCAGCGGTGACGAGGGCTCCTTCGACCGCATCGTCGCCACCGGCAATGTCAAGGTGACCTCGGGCAGTTCCGTGGGCTATGGCGAGCATGGCGAGTACAGCGCCACGGAAAAACTGCTGCTGCTGACCGGCGGCAATCTCAAGATCGTCAGCGAGAGCGATACCGTGACGGCGCGCGACCGTATCGAATACTGGACCGGGCGCAACGCGATCACCGCGCGCGGCAATGCCGTGGTGGTGCGCGAGGACACGCGCATCAACGGCGATGTGGCAACGCTCTATTTTGCCGACGATGCTGAAGGCAAAAGCAAGCTCAGCCAGATCGAGGCCGACGGCAAGGTCAAGGTCATCAACGGCACGCAGACCATCTATTCGAAGCATTTTGCCTTCAACCCGGACACCGACATCGCCTTGATGACGGGCGATGTGCGCATCATCGACGGCGGCAACGAATATTCGGGCCAGCGCGCCGAGATCGACAACAAGCGCAAGATCAGCCGCATCCTGGGTGGTGGCGCCTCGAACCGTGTCCACACGCTGATCAAGCCGAAATCGACCAGCAACAATTCTTCAGGCAACACGACACAATGATTGACGGCGCCGATAATGCCCAGCAGGCGGAAGATCAGCCACCGGTGGTTGACGCCGATGCGCGCGCGAAAGAAGGCAGAGTGAACGGCCAGGCATCGTTCGAGGTCAATGGCGTCGCGGTCGATCCATCCGGGGTCGAGGGCCTGTGTGCCTATCATCTGGGCAAGCAGTACAAGAAGAAGCCAGTGCTGCGCGATGTGTCGATCGGTGTCCAGCGCGGCGAGGCGGTCGGCCTGCTCGGTCCCAACGGCGCCGGCAAGACCACCTGCTTCTATATCATCACCGGCCTCATCAAGGCCGATGCCGGTGCCATCTATCTCGACGGCAAAGAAGTGACCGACCAGCCGATGTTCGAGCGCGCCCGCGGCGGCATCGGCTATCTGCCCCAGGAAGCCTCGATCTTTCGCGGCATGTCGGTCGAAGACAATATCATGGCCGTGCTTGAGGTGGTCGACAGAGACGCCGCCTCGCGAACGGCCCGGCTCGATGGGTTGCTGGGCGATTTTTCCATCGCCCATCTTCGCAAGGTGCCGGCGATGGCCCTGTCGGGCGGCGAGCGCCGCCGGGTGGAAATCGCCCGGGCCCTGGCGACCCGGCCCAGCTATATCCTGCTCGATGAGCCGCTGGCCGGTATCGATCCGATCGCCGTCAACGACATCCGCGACATCATTTCGCACCTGAAGGATCGCGGCATCGGCGTGCTGATCACCGATCACAATGTCCGCGATACGCTGGAAATCGTCGATCGGGCGTACATCCTGCACGAAGGCGAGGTCCTGCGCGAAGGCAGCCCCGCCGACATCGTGTCGGACCCGAATGTCCGCCGCGTTTACCTTGGAGAAAGATTCTCCCTGTAGTACGCTTGTTGTTATGGCGATAACGCAGCGCATGGATTTGCGCCAGGCCCAGAGCCTGGTGATGACGCCGCAGCTTCAGCAGGCGATCAAGCTCCTTGAGCTTTCCAATCAGGAGCTCGCGGCCTATGTCGAGCAGGAGCTCGAACAGAACCCGCTGCTCGAACGCGGCGAGGACGAGCGCGCCATGACCGGCGAAGGCGGCGAGGAAAGCGGGCGCCTCGCCAGTCTCGAGGCGATGACCAGCGATCCCACCCCGGCCCCGGCACCTGACCGCGTCATGGACAGCAGCGAATATGTCCAGACCGAAACCCTGGGCGATGACCGCCGCTCGCCGCTCGATACCGACTATGACAATCTCTACAACACCGCCGAGGACACCCGCGCCGAGCGTGCCGTGGGCGAAGGTGCGGTCAGCCAGGAATCCGGCTTTGCGGACAATTGGTCCGGCACCGGCTCCGGCGGCGGCCGCAGTGATTTCTCCGATTCCGAATTCGGCCTCGAGCAGACGCTGAGCAAGCCGGAGACGCTGCGCGAACATCTGGAGCGCCAGCTCTATCTCGATATCCAGGATCCCACGGAACGCATGATCGGCCTGCAGCTGATTGATCTCGTCGATGACGCCGGCTATGTCACGGGCGATCTGGCGCAGCTGGCGGATCGGCTGGGCTGCAGTCTGGCGCAGGTCGAAGCGGTGCTGGCCCGCGTGCAGCAATTCGATCCTTGCGGCGTGTTTGCGCGCAACCTTGCGGAATGCCTGGCGCTGCAGTTGAAGGAACGCAACCGCCTCGATCCGGCGATGCAGGCGCTGCTCGACAATCTCGAGCTTCTCGCCAGGCACGACCGTCACCAGTTGATGAAGCTGTGCGGGATCGACGCCGAAGATCTTGCCGACATGGTGAGCGAGATCCGCGCCTTGAATCCAAAGCCCGGCGCCAGTTTCGAACAGGCGGACGTCCAAGCCGTGGTGCCTGACATCATGGTCTGGCGGCGCCAGGATGGATCCTGGTCGATCGAACTCAACGCCGAGCAATTGCCGCGCCTGCTGGTCAATCAGCAATACCATGCGCGGATCCTGCCGAAGACGCACAGCAAGGCCGAGAAGGATTATCTCAACGAACGGCTGGCCACTGCCAATTGGCTGGTGAAGACGCTCCACCAGCGCGCCACCACGATCCTCAAGGTCGCCACCGAAATCGTGCGGCAGCAGGAGGCGTTTTTCCTGCACGGCGTGCAGCATCTGAAGCCGCTCATCCGGCGCGATATCGCCGATGCCATCGGCATGCATGAGAGCACGGTGAGCCGCGTCACCACCAACAAATTCATGGCGACACAGCGCGGTGTGTTCGAGCTCAGATACTTCTTCACGGCGGCCATCCAGGGGTCTGACGGGCAGGCCGCGCATTCGGCTGAGGCCGTGCGCCAGCGAATCAAGGAACTGATCGACGCGGAAGGGGCGGCCGACATCCTGTCCGATGACCGGCTGGTCACCATCCTGCAGGGACAGGGTGTTGATATTGCTCGCCGTACTGTTGCCAAGTATCGAGAATCATTGAGAATTTCTTCGTCGGTGCAGCGCCGCCGCGAGAAAGCCTTGCGTTCTGCCTGAGAGGGGCCACATCATTCTTTAAGGGGGTCCTGGATCGTGATTTCCTCGCAGCGATTCCTTAACGCCCAGCAGTGTATAGGAGGTGTTAACGCCAGAAGGATAAGGCTCTGACTGCCGATCCTTGACCCCAGCCGTTGGGGCGTTGACATCGCCAAGAAGGTCGCTATGGTCCCGGCCGCGCCGCCGGATTCTCCATGGAGACCGGCGGCGTGACGCTTCTGAGGGAGGGTCCTCGGTCCCCGGGTCCAGGATTTCCGTTGGTTGGCATTGTGCGCGCGTCTGGTGACGCGGGCGCTGAAATGACCGACTGAAGTGTCGATGGGTTCGACGCCCGAGATAAGTCCCGATCGTCGCACCACGTTTGCAGGAACACGCCCATGAACCTGACCGTCAAAGGTAAGAACATCGATGTTGGCGATGCGTTGAAGACGCGCGCCTCCGAAAGCCTCGATCATATCTTCGGGAAGTATTTCTCGAATCCGATCGAAGCCAACGTCACGATGTCGAAGCAGGCGAATCTCTTTACTGCGCAGATCTCCGTCCATGTCGGGCGCGGCATCCTGCTGCAATCGGAAGGCGAAGCCGACCAGGCGAATTCCGCCTATGACATGGCTGCCGAAACGCTGGCCAAGCGCCTGCGCCGATACAAGCGACGCCTGCGCGATCATCATCGCGCCGAGACGGAAGACCGCCGTGTTTCGCAATATACCGTGCTGGCGGCCGAGGCCGACGAGGGCGAGGAGTCCGAGGTCGCTCATGGCAACTGGGAAGCGCATCCCGTAGTGGTCGCAGAGATGCAGACCACCATTCCAACGCTCACGGTGGGTGAGGCGGTCATGCGCCTCGATCTCGCCAATCAACAGGCCATGATGTTTCTCAATCGAGCCCATGGTGGGCTCAACATGGTCTACCGACGCAATGACGGCAATATCGGCTGGGTCGATCCCGGCCTCGAAGCCGGTACGCGCCAATAGTCGCGTTTCTTTCCGACGCCCCCGGGTTTCCGCCCGGGCGGCGTGTAAGAGGCAAAAATGGAAATCGAAGATCTGCTCTCAAATCCGGCGAATGTTTTGGCGCGATTGAAAGCCAGCAACAAGAAACAGGCTTTGCAGGACATGGCGCGACGCGCGGCCGAACTTTCCGGCCTGCAAGAGCGCGCCATTTTCGATGTGTTGCTGGAGCGGGAGCGCCTCGGCACCACGGGTGTTGGCAACGGCATCGCCATTCCACATGGCAAGTTGCCCGAGGCCAAGAAGATGTTCGGCCTGTTCGGCCGGCTTGAAACGCCGATCGATTTCGATGCGATCGACGAACAGCCGGTCGATCTCATTTTTCTGCTGCTGGCGCCGGAAGGTGCCGGTGCGGATCATCTCAAGGCTCTGGCGCTGGTCTCGCGCTTGCTGCGCGACCGGACGATCTGCGAAAAGCTGCGCGGCACCGACCAGGCTGATGCGATCTATGCGCTGTTGACGGACGGGGCGCATTCGCACGCCGCGTAGCCATCCCGCCGATCCAGCCACTCTCTGACAACGCCCCGCAATATCGGGGCGTTTGTCGTTAGTGCAAGGTCACGGGTGCCAGGCCGTTTTCCCAGGCGGCGGCGATTGCCGCTTCCCGGTCGGGCATGATGGCCAGCTGCTGGCCGTTGGCGGCGAAAATGCCGAAGGCGGTGGCACCATCGACATCGACATCACGCACATAGGCCACATCGTTGAGGCCGAGTGCCAGCAATTGCTGGCGCGTGATCTCGCGGGCCGATTCGATATCCGTCTTGGTTTCGGTCTTGGTCATGATCTCACTCCTCTCGTGGCGCATGTTGAGCGGCATGGTTGCCGTCAATGGCGACACGGCCTTCGGTCTTGCGGCCGCCGGTTTCGTCGGCGCCGGCCCGCTTGATCGGTACGGTGCGAATCTGCGTTTCGATCCTTGGCCGGTCGAGATCGATCGCGAGCAGCCCGTTGTCGAGTGTGGCGCCCGCCACCTCGATACCTTCAGCCAGGACAAAGCTGCGCTGGAACTGGCGCGCGGCGATGCCGCGATAGATGAAGACGCGCGCAGGATCGTCCTTCTGCTTTCCGCGGATGGTGAGCTGATTGTCTTCCAGCTGGATCTCGAGATCCTCGATGGCGAAGCCAGCGACAGCCAGCGTGATGCGCAGGCGATAGTCGCTGACCTGCTCGATGTTATAGGGGGGATAGCCTTCGGCACCCGCCTTCGCGACGCGGTCGAGCGTGCGCTCGAAATGGTCGAAACCCAGCAGGAGCGGGCTATTGAAGAGCGACAATCGTGACATGGCCCCTCCTTTCGAGCGAGCGCTTGAACCCTCGTCATCCGGCGCCCGCAAGCGGCGCACCGTCCTCCGGTCCCAATTGGCAAACCCGTCGCTTGCGGCGGTGTTCCGCCCTACAGGGCACCTTAGAGGGGGAAATAGTAATCTAGGTTAAGAAATCAAGGTGTGCTTGCACCGGAACCCACTTGCGTGTGCGGTTTCAAGCGCTAAAGTATTACAAGGACATGAAATTCGTGGGAATCAGATGATTTGCAATACACGACGCCGCTTATTGACTGGCTTCTTGTCCGTGAGTGTCCTCGGTGCCGGGTCGCTGCTGCTCACGGCCTGCGCCGGACCGAGTGGTGGCGCAAACACCGGTCTCGGTCGTCTCGATATCCCGGACCAGCCGGCGAGCCAGGCCACCAAGGATCTGTGGCGCGCCGCGGAGACGGGTGACGTGGCGGGTGTCAAGGCCGCCCTGACGGCCGGCGCGGACATTGAAGGGATCGATTTCTCAGAGAACAAGAACGGCCGTCGCGCGCTCAATTACGCGGCTCTCAACAACCAGTCCGCGGTGATCGACGTTCTGCTGGCCGCCGGTGCCAATCTGGAATCGCAGAACCGGACCCGATTCACGCCCCTGCATCACGCCGCCGAAGCTGGCGCGATCGATGCCATCAAGACCTTGCTCAAGCATGGCGCCGACAAGCGCGCAAAGATGTATCGCGGCGGCATCCCGCAGCAGATCGCCGAGTTCAAGGGCCACCGCGACGCGGCCCTGCTGCTGGTGCCTTAAGTTTCTTAGGACTTCACCGTCAGCTTCAGCCCAGCGATGCCGAATACGATGAGGGCGATGCAGATGATCCGCATGGGATCGGCTGGCTCCTTCAGTACCATCATGCCGAAGATGGCCGTGCCGACCGTGCCGATGCCGGTCCACACCGCATAGGCGGTGCCGAGCGGCAAATGCCGCAGGGCAAGCCCCAGCAGCGCGATGCTGGCCACCATCGACAGTGCCGTCAGCACAGTGGGAAGGGGGTGGGTGAAACCTCCGGTGTATTTGAGGCCGACAGCCCAGCCGATTTCGAGAAGACCGGCGACGGCAAGAATAATCCAGGACATGGACAACTCCCGATAAAAGCCGAGGCCGTCCCCGCAAGGCATGGGGCAAACGGGTCGTCCCATTTGCCATCTCGGTCCAATTAGCACCCCGGCGGCGGATGGCAAGGGCCGCGGATCGCTTTCACAACCCGGTGAACCATGCCATCCGACTGTGCGCTTCATCACAACCCGCATGAAGCCCACTTGCTTACGACCGCAGACGCGACCATCGTTCTGATGGGGACATGCTCAATGGAGGCTTCGATGACCAGAACATTGCTCGCTTGCCTGACGATAACCGGCCTCGCCGCCATCGCGGCGTCGACCGCCTTTGCCAAGAATGTGACGGTGGAGCTGACACCTGGGCAGTTCCAGGCCAATTGTGGGGCGCAGGGTGGCACGATGTCGTACCACGCTGATACCGGCGCCACCTGCACCTTGCCGAACGGCACAAAAATCACCTGTGCCTTCGTCGGCCATCTCGCCAGTTGTGAAACGCCGAAAATGGCGCCCACGACCGTGAACTCTCTGCTGAAGAAAAAGTGAGCGCGCCTTGCGGGTAAGTGTCGGTGGATTGAGAAAAAAGACCCACAAAACAGCCGAATGACCTAATCAAGAATTAGGTGCTCCCTCATTAGAATGCCTTGGAACAGGAATTAACTCTGAGGAGTTGGGGCATGCGGTTTCAGAACCTGCGCATTGGCACCAGACTAGGGGCTGTCGTGCTGGCGGCGATCATTGGCATGATCGCAATCGGTGTCCTCTCAGCCTATGAGATTCGTGCCACGTTGCTGCAGGACCGCAAGATCAAGACCCAGCATGTGGTCGAGGTCGCCTATGGCGTCATCGCCGATTATGCCGAAAAGGCCAAGGCCGGAACCCTGACCGAAGATGCCGCCAAGGCTGCTGTCATGGCCGATCCCAACGGCAAGCACTTGTTCGTCGAGATGGTCGACGTGGTGAAAGCCTATGGTACTGGCTTCGTCGACTATCTGTGGCCACAGCCGGGTGCCGAGCAGGCGGTGCCGAAAATCTCCTATGTCAAAGGCTATGCGCCCTGGGGCTGGATCATCGGCTCGGGCATCTATGTCGATGACGTCAACAAGATCTTCATGGAGCAGATGCTTACCCAGGGCGGCATCGTCGTCGGCATCATGCTGCTGACGGCGCTCATCAGTTTCGTGATCGCCCGCAGCATCTCGCGGCCGCTGGCGCGCACCACCGGCAACATGATGCGGCTGGCTGACGGCGACAAGAGCATCACCATCGAGGGCACCGAGAACAAGGCCGAGATGGGCGCACTCGCCCGGGCCCTTGCCGTGTTCAAGGATAACGCGCTCGCCATGGATCAATTGGCGCTCGAACGCGCGGCACAGGACGAACGTGCCCGCGCCGAGAAACGCCAGACCATGCTCGACCTTGCGGACAATTTCGAAAGCTCGGTCCAGCATGTGGTGGGCCAGGTGTCCGCCGCCTCGGTCGAGCTGCAATCCTCGGCCCAGTCGATGGCCGGCAACACCGACCAGACCACTAACCAGGCAGCCCTTGTGTCGAGTGCCTCGGAACAGGCCTTCGGCAATGTGCAATCGGTGGCGGCGGCGACCGAGGAGCTCAGCGCCTCGATCAGCGAGATCAGCCAGCAGGTCACGCAATCGACAAACATTGCCTCGAAGGCGGTGGCGGAAGCGAAGCAGACCGATCAGACCATCAACGGACTGGCGCAGGCCAGCCAGCGGATCGGCGACGTCGCCAATCTCATCCGGGACATTGCCAACCAGACCAACCTGCTCGCCCTCAATGCGACGATCGAGGCGGCGCGCGCCGGTGATGCCGGCAAGGGCTTTGCGGTGGTGGCAAGCGAGGTGAAGAACCTTGCCAACCAGACGGCGCAGGCCACCGAGGAGATCACCGGCCAGATCAGCAGCATTCAGGGTGCCACCGGCGAGGCGGTGACGGCCATTCGCGGCATCACCAACACCATCTCCGAGATCGACCAGATCGCCAGCACCATCGCCGCGGCGGTGGAACAGCAGGGGGCCGCCACCCGCGAAATCTCACGCAGCATCCAGCAGGCGGCCGATGGCACCCGCGATGTCTCGCAGAACATCGCGGGCGTGTCCGAGGCGCTGACTGAATCAGGGCGTCTTGCAGAAGGCCTGCTTGGCGCCGCATCCGATCTCTCGCGCCAGGCCGACGTCATGCGCACCGAGATCAGCCGCTTCGTCGAACGCGTGCGCGCGTCCTGAGCCATCACCTCAGGCGGCGTCCAGTGTGCCGCCTGACGTCGACCGGCCCCGGTCGGCCGCCCGTCAGGGCAGGGAGCCTGAAGGTCTGCGGATTGTCCAGGTTACAGCCCGGCACTCTTGCGCTATGGTGAAGGCGCGCTCGCGTCGGCCCCCGCCAATCGAGGCTACCCCTCAGTGGCCAGGTGTTCGTCTGCTTAAGCCCGCGCATCGGAAGAATTCAACCAGGGAGACGTGCCGTGGCTAAAGGTCAAATGAAGAGCAACCGCGAAAAGAAGAAACCGAAGCAGGACAAGGTGAAGTCGGCACCGGCCGGCACCGGCTTTGCGTCGGCCACCTCCAACCCGGCTTCCTCGGGTTATTCCGGCAAGAAGAAGTAGAGCGGGGCGCGAACGGCGCCCACTCTCCCACCAAACAGAACCCCCGCACGATCGCTCGTGACGGGGGTTTATGTTGCCAGGAAGGCCCGCCCGAGTTGGTGCCGACGCCTAGCCAGTTGCGCGGTATGCGAGCGGCTGAGTCATGATCTCTTCAACAGCCACCATGGCCCTAGCATTCCGCTCCGGCCAGCCCCCTTCGACGACAATAAAGGGCAGGGATCGCGCTTCGAGTTCGCTGACAAAATGGTCGAAGCGCAGCTGGCGATCGTTCCCGCCATATCTCAGGATGTCTGGCACAAACGGGACGTCGTCCCTGAGCAGGAGCCGGAGATCGTAATGCCGTTTCCTGATCTCGATGTCGACGAAGGCCGGGACCTCGCCTAGGGCAATGCGCGACCAGACGGCCGTACAGATGTGATCCGTATCCAGGAAGATGGCCCGATTGGCCTGCCTGGCAAGGGCATCTTCGGCCGCGGCATGGCCGGCCCCGATCAACTCGATATCTGCAAGATCGGGGCATTTGGCTGGGTCAACGTTTTCAAGATAGGTCCGGGCCCATTCCGGAACATGGACCGTCCGATAGGTGGCGGCGAGCTTCCGTGCGAGTGTCGTCTTGCCGCAACTTTCCGGGCCGATGATGGCAATCCGCTTCAGGAAACTGGGCCGCGCCGTGGGCAGCAGCATATCCCAATGTTCTGAAACGCCAGCAGTGAGTCGCCGCGCCGAGATCGGAACGGAATCGCGCGCCGGATCGACCGGAACGAACCGGGCGCCGAGATCTGCAGCGAGCCGCCTGCCATAGCTCTCGGATGCAAACACGAAATCGGGCGCGCGTCCGCCGAGGAAATCCAAGATCGCATGATTCCAGAGCTGCCAGAAATCGGGCGTTTCCGCAGGGTCTTCCGGCAAGGAATTGTGAAAACGGCCGATGCGTGCCTTGGCGCCGAAGAAATCGGTGAGCCAGCGCAGTCGCACTTCTCCCGGGATGGCGTCCTCCGGCCGTGTGCACATCATGACATCAATGTCGCCTGCGCAAAAACTGCTGGCAAAGTCGATGAGGTGCTGATGTCCTCTGGCCGGTAGGCGAAAGCCGCCAATAATGAAGCCGCTCGACATGGATCCCCGATTGTCTAATCGCTGCTCGCTGATCCTAGATGTGCCAGTTGGTATCGCAAAACAAAACCCCCGCACGATCGCTCGTGGCGGGGGTTTCTGTCTGGTGGACCCAAGCGGGATCGAACCGCTGACCTCCACAATGCCATTGTGGCGCTCTCCCAGCTGAGCTATGGGCCCGAAGATCGGGTGATCGCCGGATGGCGCCCAAATCATTCCTTGGGGCCGTCTCTGGGTGGGCGATCGAACGGGCTGGAACCTAAGTGGCCGACGCCCGGAATTCAAGCACAAAAAAGGACAATGATATCAAAGGTCGACTATCAAGTGGGGCGCTGATCGCTCAGCGTTCGCCCTCATCTTCGCCTTTCTCGATGGCTTCCGAGATATCTTCATCGTCTTCGCCGAGTTCGGAGGCGTCCTCGAGGACCACATCCTCCTCATCGCCCAAATCCTCTTCCTCGACATCGGTCTCGACATCGACCACGGGATCGTCGATCACGGCGGCCTTCACCGGCGTCATCTTCTCGGCGACGCGGCGGCGGCTTTTCATGACCGCGTCGGGATCATAGACCGTCTTGCATTTCGGGCAGACGATCGTTGCCTTGCGCATGTCGTAAAAATGCGCACCACAGCTGCCACAGATGCGCTTGGTGCCCCATTCCGGCTTGGTCACGTGATCTCTCCGCTGAATTCCATCTCGGGGTGCCAATTGCCATAGCCCTTGCGGCCTGTCAACGCCCTGAGCGGGCCCCGGAGAGCGGCCGCGGGAGGGCCGGCGGAGACAGTCTCCACTTCTGCCTGGATGTCCACCGGAAAGCTGTGTTTACCGCATGGCCGCTGGAAACGGGGATAGGCACGAAATCAGCCCTTTCTGCCGAATCCGGGTTTACGCCGGGCACCCCGCCTGTGCTAGAGAAACGCGCGCCCTTCTGCTGCAGAGGGCCTGTTTTTTCGGAGAGGCCGGAACTGGCATGAGCAAGCATGAGTCGAAACCCCGCGCCCTCACCTCGGGCACGACCTCTGGCACGACCTCTGGCGGTGGCGGAGGATTGCGCGGCAGGCTGCGGGTTCCCGGCGACAAGTCGATCTCGCACCGCGCGCTCATGCTGGGGGCCTTGGCGCTGGGCGAAACGGAGATTCACGGCCTGCTGGAAGGCGAGGACGTGCTGCGCACTGCCAGCGCCATGCGCCAGCTGGGCGGCGAAACCGATAAGGGCGCCGACGGCATCTGGCGTGCACGAGGTCGCGGCAATGGCGGCCTCGCGGAAGCTGCCGACGTGCTGGACCTCGGTAATGCCGGGACCGGCACGCGCCTGCTGATGGGCCTCGTCACACCCTATCCAATGACGACCTTCTTCACCGGTGATGCGTCGCTGCGGTCGCGACCGATGGCGCGTGTGACCGATCCCTTGCAGCTGATGGGTGCCCGCTTTGTCACGCGAGCCAATGGCCGCCCGCCGCTGGCGGTCATCGGCACGTCGCAGCCGCTGCCCATCACCTACAAGCTGCCGGTGGCGAGCGCCCAGGTGAAGTCGGCGATTCTGCTCGCCGGCCTCAATACGCCAGGCATCACCACGGTCATCGAGCCGGAAGCGACGCGCGATCATACGGAACTGATGCTGCGCGGCTTCGGCGTCGACGTGAAGGTCGAGGAAACGCCTGAGGGGCGGGCGTCTTCGATCACCGGCCAGGTGGAGCTCACCGGCCGCAAGATCATCGTGCCGGGCGATCCGAGCTCAGCCTCCTTCCCGATCGTGGCGGCGCTGATCCTGCCCGGCTCCGAGATCGTCATCGAGAATGTCGGCCTCAACCCGCACCGCATCGGCCTCATCGAGACGCTGCTCGAGATGGGTGCCGCGATCGAGATCCTGAATGCGCGGATCGAAGCCGGCGAGAAAGTGGGCGACCTCAAGGTCAAGCATTCGATGCTCAAGGGCGTCACGGTGCCGGCCGCGCGCGCACCTTCGATGATCGACGAATATCCCATCCTCGCCGTGGCAGCTTCCTTCGCCGAGGGTGAGACGAAAATGCTGGGCCTCGGCGAATTGCGCGTCAAAGAGAGCGACCGCCTCGGCGCCATGGCGCGGGGCCTTGCGGCCTGCGGCGTCTCGGTCGAGGAAGGCCCGGACTGGCTCGCCGTCAAAGGCAATGGCAAACGCCCCAAGGGCGGCGCCCATATCGCCGTCAATCTCGACCACCGGCCGGCGATGTCGTTCCTGGTGCTGGGCATGGCGGCCGAGAAGCCGGTCAGCATCGACGATGGCAGTCCGATCGACACCAGCTTCCCGGGCTTTGCGGAGCTCATCAACGGGTTGGGCGGCAGTATTGCGGCGGTGAAGCCGTGAGTGTTTCGGAATGACCGGCAAACCCTTCGTCATCGCCCTTGATGGACCGGCAGCGGCTGGCAAGGGGACCCTTGCCAAGCGGTTGGCCGCCCATTTCAACCTTGCCTATCTCGATACGGGATCGCTCTACCGGGCGGTGGGCCTCAGCGTCCTGCGCCTGGGCAAGGACCCGAGCGACCCGGTCGCCGCCACGGAAGCCGCCAGAAACCTGCCGGCGGACCTGCTCCAGGATCCCGATCTGCGCTCGGCGGCCGCTGGCGACGCCTCATCCAAGGTGGCAGCCATCCCGGGGGTCCGGGCCGCTCTCTTCGATTGGCAGCGTCGATTCGCAGCCGAGCCACAACCGGCAGGGGATGGAAGCCCTCGTTCTGGGTCTGTTCTTGACGGCCGCGACATCGGCACGGTGATCTGTCCCGATGCCGAGGTGAAGATTTTCGTGACGGCCAGCGCCGCAGCCCGCGCCAACCGGCGCCTCAAGGAGTTGCAAGCGCGCGGCGAGAAGGCTATATACGCCCGGGTTTTAGAGGATATCGAGGCCCGCGACGCCCGCGACACAGCGCGCGCCGATGCCCCGATGAAAGCGGCCGAAGATGCCGTGCACCTCGACACCTCGGATCTCGACATCGATCAGGTCTTTGCGAAAGCCAAAGCGATCGTTGATGAGCGCTTAAAGCGCTGATTGCGGGTTTCGATTTTTCAATGCGTGACCAAGACCGCCGGAGACAACCGGCTGGCCGGAAAAAATGTTTGTGAAAGGAACTACCTCTAATGGCTAGATCAGCTACGGCGCGTGTCGCCACCCATGAAGTTGCCGCTGCGAAGGAAAGCTTTGCGGCGTTGCTCGAAGAATCATTGGGCTTTGCCCAGGGCCTCGAAGGCTCGGTGCTCTCCGGCACCGTTGTCGGTATCGACGGCGAATTTGCCCTCATTGATGTTGGCTTGAAGTCCGAAGGCCGCGTGGCCTTGCGTGAATTCGGTGGCCCGGCCGGCAAGGCCGAAATCAAGATCGGCGATGTGGTCGAGGTGTTCCTCGAGCGCATGGAAGACAAGAACGGCGAAGCAATGCTGAGCCGCGAGAAGGCGAAGCGCGAAGAAGCGTGGACCGCCCTCGAAAAGCAGTTCAAGGACAACCAGCGCGTCACCGGTGTGATCTTCGGTCGCGTGAAGGGCGGCTTTACGGTCGACCTCTCCGGCGCCGTCGCCTTCCTGCCCGGCAGCCAGGTCGACATCCGCCCCGTGCGCGATGTGGGCCCGCTCATGGGCACGCCGCAGCCGTTCCAGATCCTCAAGATGGACCGTGCGCGCGGCAACATCGTCGTCTCGCGTCGCGCCGTGCTCGAAGAGAGCCGTGCGGAAGCCCGCAGCGAACTCGTGGCCAACCTCAAGGAAGGCCAGGTTCTGCAGGGCGTCGTGAAGAACATCACCGATTACGGTGCGTTCGTTGATCTGGGCGGTGTCGACGGTCTGCTGCACGTCACGGATATCGCGTGGCGCCGCATCAACCACCCGAGCGAAGCCTTGCACATCGGCCAGAACGTCAATGTTCAGGTCGTGCGCTTCAACCCGGAAACCCAGCGCATCAGCCTCGGCATGAAGCAGCTGGAAGCTGATCCGTGGGAAGGCGTGGCCGCGAAGTACCCGGTGGGTGCGAAGCTCAAGGGCCGCGTCACCAACATCACCGATTACGGCGCGTTCGTCGAACTCGAGCCGGGCATCGAAGGCCTGGTCCATGTCTCCGAAATGAGCTGGACCAAGAAGAACGTGCATCCGGGCAAGATCGTTTCGACCAGCCAGGAAGTCGAAGTGATGGTGCTCGACGTGGATCCCACGAAGCGCCGCATCAGCCTCGGCTTGAAGCAGTGCATGGACAATCCGTGGTCGTCCTTCATTGACAAGCATCCGGCCGGTTCCGAACTCGAAGGCGAGATCAAGAACATCACCGAATTCGGTCTGTTCGTTGGCCTCCCCGGCGAGATCGACGGCATGGTCCACCTCTCGGATCTCGATTGGGATCGTCCGGGCGAAGAAGCCGTCCAGGATTACAAGAAGGGCCAGATGGTCAAGGTGAAGCTGCTCGATGTCGACATCGAAAAAGAGCGCATCAGCCTCGGCATCAAGCAGCTCAAGAAAGACAACTACGCTGAGACGGCCGGCACCTTGAAGAAGGGCGACGTTGTCACCTGCACCGTTACCGCGGTCACCGATGGTGGTCTCGAAGTCACGGTCGGCGACGGCATCTCCGGCTTCATCAAGAAGATCGACATTGCCCGCGAACGTGGCGAGCAGCGTCCCGACCGCTTCGCCGTCGGCGAAAAGGTCGATGCCAAGGTCACCCAGAACGACGCCAAGACCCGGAAGCTCACGCTCTCGATCAAGGCGCGCGAGATGGAAGAGGACAAGCAGGCGATGGCCGAGTTCGGTTCGTCCGATTCGGGCGCCAGCCTCGGTGACATCCTGGGTGCGGCCTTGAACAAGGCCAAGAAGACCAAAAAGGGCGACGACGAGTAACTCAGATCTGAGTAATTTTGTTGCGCGCTTGACGCTGTAACAGTGTCAAAACGGGTGTCGACGGGCCGGGAATGGCGACCTTTCCGGCCAGTTGTCGTTCCAACTGCCCCTTTTCGCCAAAAAACATAGAGAAATGAGCGGCTTATCCTTGACGAGGCCGATTTTTCCCGGCACGCTTGCGCGCAATATGGGCAGGGGATGCGCCCATGGCCTTGGCGGGCAAGGAAAATGACCGTTAGAGGCCGGGGGCGGATGGGGACCGAAAACATGACCAAATCGGAATTGATTCTGCGCATTGGCGAGCTTAATCCACACCTTTACCACCGGGATGTGGAACGCATCGTC
Source organism: Dongia mobilis (assembly GCF_945906275.1). Classification (GTDB taxonomy): domain Bacteria; phylum Pseudomonadota; class Alphaproteobacteria; order Dongiales; family Dongiaceae; genus Dongia; species Dongia mobilis_A. Next base: position 26,355 of record NZ_CAMDRA010000001.1, on the reverse strand, counting down.
ACGGCCATCTTCGAGGAAATAACCAACGCGCTGGCGCGGTCTGACCGTGTCGAGTTGCGCGGCTTCGGCGCCTTTTCGGTGAAGCAGCGAGATGCCCGCAAGGGCCGCAACCCGCGCACCGGCGAAACCGTCGCGGTGGACGAGAAAGTGGTGCCCTTCTTCAAGACCGGCAAGGAATTGCGCGACCGGCTCAACAGCCGCGCAGAACCAGCACCCAAGGCCAGCAGCGGCAGTGAACCGGCGCAGCCGGGTGTGGCGCAGCCAGCCAAGGAACCCGGCACCAGCAACTGATGGCCGGTTAGCCAAGCCGGGCCATTGATAGCCTGGTACCGGTAACCGACTGGATCGGGTGGGCGCTGGCCGGAAACGCCATGGCGGCAGTTGGATAGAAGCAAAGCCCATGAATCGCATTCTGTGGATCGTTACGCTGCCCCTTGCCCTGCTGGTGATCCTGTTCGTGCTGATGAACCGGCAGGAAGTGGTGTTGAGCCTGTGGCCGCTGCCCTGGGAAACGCCGCCGCTCATTCTGTCGGTTCTCCTGTTTGCAACGGCGGTGGTCGGTTTCTTCTTCGGCGCCTTGGCCAGCTGGTTCTCGGCCGGCGCCACGCGCCACCATCTGCGCGCCGCCAACCGGGCTCTGGCGGAAGCGCGCGACGAGATCGCCATGCTCCGCCGCCAGCAGTCGCAACCCAAGGCGGACATCCAGCAGCTTGAGCGCCGGCCACCAACGGCGCTGCCGCCCGCAGCCTGAGCTTGGGCGGCCATCATCGGATACGTCCGGCATTTACCGAAAGTTGCGTTGGTTGCGGGCGTGCGGCGATGCGCCTATCGTTGCGGCCACAGTTTGTCATCGAAGAGGTCCTGGATGATTGAGCGCATATTCGGCCTGGCCCCTTGGCTTGCCCTGGCCTATCTCGGCTTCGGTATCAGCAGCGCCCAGGCCTATCTGGATCCGGGCACCGGCAGCATCATCCTGCAGGCGGTGATCGGCGCCGTCACCGGCGCACTCATCGTCATCAAGCTCTATTGGTACAAGCTGAAGCAGTTCTTCAAAGGCGACGGCAAGAATGGTGCCGACGAAGGTGGCGACAAGGGCAGATCGTGACCGACGCGGTACGTGACGCCGGATCGTTCCGCGATCCTGGTGGCCATGTTTATGAACATGAGGGGCGAATTCTCCGCACGGTGATGCCGCCAGCGGCCGGCAGCTATCGCGCCCTGCGCGAGTCCGGCCTGCTCGCCGATCTTGCGGCCCGCGGCCTGTTGCTGGAGGCACGTGACATAGACCCGGCCAGCGTCAAGCTGCCTGGTTCCGCACCGGCCTACCTGCTTGAACATCCCCGCTTGCCGTTCATTTCCTATCCCTATGAATGGGGGTTCGCGGCGCGCCGCGCCGCAGCCCTGCGCCATCTTGAGCTTCACCTTGCAGCCCTCGACAAGGGTTTCACGCTCAGCGATGCCAGCGCCTACAACATTCAGTTCCAGGGCCCGGAACCGGTCTTCATTGATCATCTGTCGCTGCGGCCCTATCGGCCGGGCGAAATCTGGACGGGCCACCGTCAGTTCTGCATGCAGTTTCTCAATCCGCTGCTGCTTGAAGCCAAGCTCGGCATCAGCCCGCTGGCCTGGCTGCGCGGGCAGATCGACGGCATCGACACTGCAGACCTTGCAAGACTGCTGCGCTGGAAGCACAGATTCTCCTGGACCATTCTCGCCCATGTTTTCCTGCAGGCGCGCTTTCAGTCCGGAGCTCTCGGTGGTGCGCGGAAATCCGACGCGAAGCTGAAACAGGCGCAGCTGCCGTTGCCGGCCTTGCGCAACATGCTGGTGTCGCTGCGCGACTTCATTTCCGGGTTGACCCGCGGCGGCGGCCAGACTGTCTGGTCCGACTATGCCGGCAATACCAGCTATGCCGATGCTGAGGCGGCACGGAAGCGCGCCTTCGTCGGCAGCATGGTGGCGGCCGTGAAGCCAGGAAGGTTGATCGATCTCGGCTGCAATACCGGCGACTATTCGGCGCTGGCCCTGGCCCATGGCGCCGGCACGGTGATCGGCTTCGACTTCGACCTCGGCGCCCTTGACCTCGCCTTTGCGCGCGCACAGCGCGAGCGGCTCTCCTTCCTGCCGCTCTGGCTCGATGCCGCCAATCCCAGCCCCGATCAAGGCTGGGGGCAAAGCGAGCGCAAGGGGTTCGCGTCGCGCGCGCGCGTCGATGGACTGCTGGCGCTGGCGCTGCTTCATCATCTGGTGATCGGCCGCAACGTGCCGATGGACGATGCGGTGGCCTGGCTGATCGATCGGGCGCCCCAGGGCGTCATCGAATTCGTCCCGAAAAGCGACCCGATGGTGCAGCGCCTGCTGGCTCTCCGCGAAGATATCTTTCCGGATTACGACGAAGCAGCCTTTCGCGCCGCTGTCTTGCGTCGTGCCCGCATCCAGCAGGAGGAATCGCTTTCGCCGGGCGGCCGCCTCCTGATCTGGTATGAGCGGGAAGGCGGCATGAGGTGAGCGTCGCGGGAAAGCCCGTCCCCCGCGACGGCACACTCGCGCGACTGCCGTTTCACCCCTTGCTCCTGCCGCTCTGCTTCGCCCTCGCCGTCTATGCGCGCAATCGCTACGAAGCGGATATCGCAGGCGTGCTGTGGGTCATGCTGGCACTGGTCCTGGGTGCGCCTCTCCTTGTCCTGCTGCTGCGTCCGCTCTATGGCAGTTGGCGTCGCGGTGCGGTGGCGGCCAGCGCCATTCTTTTCTATCTTCTCTATGAACCCAGCCTTCTGTTCTGGCTGGAGCCGAGCAACAGCCTCAGCGTCGCGATCTTTGCCGGCGCCACCCTGCTGCTGCTGATCGTGCTGCTGCGCCTGTGGCGCAGCCCGACGCGGGCGGCTGGCCTCACGCTTGCCTTGAATGCCATTGTCCTAGTCGTGCCGTTGCCGGACATCTGGCAGCTCGGCAACTGGGCGGCGGAAAGCCGCGCGACCATTGCTGCGGCAAGTGAGATCTTTCCGGATCTGCCGACGCCCGCAACCACCGCGGCGTCTCTCCGGAACCAGCCGGATATCTGGTATCTGGTGCCGGACCGGTACAGCAATGCAGCGATCCTGCGCAGCAAGTTCGGCTTCGACAACGGCCCCTTTCTGGCAACCCTGCGTGAGAATGGTTTCACCATTGTCGACGGCGCTCATGCCAATTACCAGCGCACGGCCGTCTCCATGGCCTCGACGCTCAATCTCGATTATCTCGATGCCTTCTCCCAATTCACCGAAATTGATGGGCGCGACTGGCGGCCGCTCTATCGGACCCTGACGGACAATCGCGTCAGCCGTTTCCTCGACCGGGCCGGCTACCGGATCTACCGCTTGGGTTCGCATTGGGAGCCGACCCGGCGCGACCCTTACGCCGATGGACATTTCAATGTGTTCGATATGCCCGAATTCGGCCAACGTCTCTTCACGGTGACGGTGCCCGGGCAACTGGCCTATGCCACCGGGTTCGGCGCCATCGACGGCTGGTATGCCCATTGCCAGCGGCTGCAGCGCCAGTTTGACGATCTTGTCACGCTGGCCGGGCGCGATGAGCGGAAATATGTGCTGGCGCATCTCCTGATCACCCACCCACCCTTTGTCGTGGATGAGCAGGGTCGTTGCCTTGACCGCGCCGAAGCGAATGCGCGGCCAGCGGCAGCGCCCTATGTCGACAGCGTGAAGGTCGCCAACACGCAGTTCACCAGGCTGATCGATGCCATCCAGGCGGGGCCACGACCGGCCGTGATCGTGCTCATGGCAGATGAAGGACCGTGGCCGCAGACCATGAAACTCCTGAAGCCAGCCACTTTCGCCAGCAGCGAAATGGTCGACTGGACCACGCTCTCGCCGGAACAGCTCGATCTCAAGATGGGCATCCTGATGGCGATCCATCTGCCGCAGGATCAGCAATCCACCGCGTCGGCGGAAGATCCACTGCCGGCATCACCGGTCAATGTCTTCCGCATGATCTTCAGGCGCTATTTCGACCTGCCGCTGGAGCCTTTGCCCGATCGCCATTTCATCTATCACAGCGATGAATCGATCTATGATTTCGTCGATGTGACGGAACGGTTGCCAAGGTGACGGAGAACCCGCCATGAGGGAGATCCTTGCGCGTTGGCCGCTGGCGCCATTTCTTGCCGGCCTCAACCTGTTCATTCCCTATGCAGCCGGCAATATCGCGCAGCTGGAAACCTATGAAATCGGCGTGGTGGCAGGCGTTGTGCTGGGCTTTGTTGCGGCACTGACTTTGCTGCTGCGGTGGGTCGTGGGCAGTTGGCCGAAAGCCGCCATGTGCGGCACAGCAATCCTCTATGTTCTCTTCATCCTGCCGCCCGCAATTGCCAAGCCGGGCGAAGCCGGCGTGCTGGGCTGGCTGGTGATGCTGTCCGTGCTTGGATTGACGGTCTACTTCATCGTGCAGTCACGCCGATCACGCAGCGACTACCGACTCGCCAACATCGTCGTCAACAGCCTGCTGATCGGGCTCCTGATTGTACCGACGATGGCGATTGTCCAGTTTTCCTATGGTGCGCTGGGGTCAAGGCCAGCGCCGAATGCTCTGTTTCCGGATATCCCCAGCGCAAACAAAGTCACGGATGGGCCGGATATCTGGCATTTCGTGTTCGACCGCTATGCCGGTGCCGAGACGTTGCGCGAGGTCTATGCCTACGACAATGAGCCATTCCTGGCTGCCCTGCGATCGCGCGGGTTCGCCGTGGCCAATGCAGCAGCCGCCAACTACCAGCGCACGGCGCACTCTCTGGCGTCGACGCTCAATCTCGATTTTCTCGATGTGTTTGCCGCTCAGGGCGGAATGATGCAGGACGATCTGCTGCCGCTCTATCGCAGCATCCGCAACAATCGCGCGGCCCGCTTTCTCAAGGCGCGGGATTATCGCCTGATCCATTTCGGTCCGTGGTGGGAGCCGACGCGCCGCAGCGATTTGGCTGATACCCATGTCAACTATCTCGATATGCCGGACTTCTTGCGCCTCACCCTGGAACGCTCGCTCCTCAGTCATGTGGCGGCGGCGACCGGCTTGATGCCGGGGGATGGCCGCAGCGATCAATGCCGGCGCGTGCAATTCCAGTTCGACGGCCTGGACCGGCTGGCGCGAGAAGACAAAAGTTCAGGGCGCAAGCAGGTCTTCGCGCATCTCCTGTTGCCGCATCCGCCTTTTGTCATGAAGGCCGACGGCACCTGCAAATCCCTGGCGGAAGCGCGGGCACTCAGCCGTGTCGAAAATTATGTGGCTCAGGTGACCTATGCCAACCAGCGCATTCTCGCCTTGCTGGACACGATTGCCGCGTCTGACCGACCGTCGGTGGTGATCGTGCAGGCCGACGAGGGTCCATGGCCCGAGGCCCTGGCTGGCGACGAGGCCTCGCTCGGTCTCGACACCAGCAATGCCGACTGGACAACCGCCAGTACCGAGCAGCTCCACGAAAAGATGCTCATTCTGCTGGCGGTAAAGGGCGTTCTGCCCGGAGACTTGCCGCTGGCCCCCCGGGCAACGCCGGTCAACCTCTACCGCCAAATCTTTGCGCGCTATTTTGGTAGTGACTTGCCGCCGCTTCCGGATCGCAGTTTCCTGTTCAAGGACCGCAGTCATCCCTATCAGTTCATCGACGTGACAGATCGCCTGCATTGAGCTGCCGGGATATCAGCCAGCCTTGGCGCCGCCCAGCACCTGGAGGACGATGCCGCGGATGGTGAGATCCTCGTCCCAGGGATAGGCGCGGATTTCGGTCTGTTCGAGGAGCGTGTCCACCAGCGCCTCTTCCAGGCTGCGGCGCATTTCATCCTCCATCTCGGCATAGCCGCGCACGCCGCTGCCCGTGATCAGCACGAGGTCGGGGCCGATCAGCGCGATGAGGTTGGAAAGACCATAGCCAAGCGCGCGGCCGGCCTGCTGGAACAGGCTGGTGGCGACCGGATGACCGCTGCGGGCCAGTTCGACCAGCGCCTGCATCTGATCATCGGAGGGATGCAATGCATCGGTGTTGGGCAGATCGAGCATGGAGCGCGCATCGCGATAGAGCGCATAATCGCCGACGAAGCTTTCGATGCAGCCGCGCCGGCCGCAATGGCAGAGCGGCCCGTCGAGCTGGTATTTGGTGTGACCGAACTCGGCACCCGCGCCGGAACTCGCCGAATGCAGCTTGCCGCCCAGAATGAGGCCCATGCCGACGCCGGCACCCAGCATGACCACGGCAAGATTCTCGACCGCCTGCAATTCCGGCCGGTGGCGAATGGAAACGGCGATGCAATCGGCATCGTTCATGGCGATGACAGGCAGGTGAAAGCGCCGCGCCAGAGGGGCGGCGATATTCACGTTGCGGACTGTGAGGGCGGGGGACCAGACCAGGGTCTCGTGCTTGTGCACCAGCCCCTGGACAGCAAGACCGATGCCGGTGAGCGGGCCGAACTCCGAGGGGATCGCCGCGATGCAGGCCTCGATCATCTCGGCCAGGGCCTCGACCAGGCCGGAATCAGTCAATTCCAGCGTGTTCAGCGCCCGCACCTGCAAGGGGCCGATGCCGCCGGTAAAATCGCCCAGGGTCACTTCGATGCGGTTGATCGAGAGCTTCACCGCGATCATGCAGGCGGCGGTGGGGGTAAGCTCGATCATCACCTTGGGGCGGCCGCGGCCGCGGCCGGCATCCTTGCCGGGTACCTCCCGGATGAGGCCGTCGCGCATCAGATCGCCTGTGATGCTGGAAACGCTAGCCGGGCTCAGCGCCACGATTGCACCGAGATCGACCCGCGCCAGGGGGCCATGCAGCCGTACCGCCTGCAGGATGCGGTGGCGGTTGAGCGGCTGGCTATGGTCGAGGTCGATCTTGTCCATCACGTATCAGTGCCATTCCCCAAGCAGGCCGTCGCGCGGCAAGTGCTCTTTTTATTTCATATGATGAATGAAATCGAGGGCATTTCGTGTTGGCATCAGGCTAAAGCGTTCGAAAAAACCTCTCGCACGTGCGAAATAGACAATTCCCTTGACGCAGAGAAGTTCGGCAGGCGATATTAATTTCGTTCGATGAAGATAATAGATCGGGGAAAACCCGGCATTCACGGCGCGGCGACATCCGCGCCCAAACAGGACCTCGCACAAGGTTTAACTCTGGGAGGAGTTGATATGAAGAATTTTCTGGCCCGTCCATTGGGACGGCGTGTTGCCATGGCGGCACTTGGCGCTGGGTTGCTGACCGGCGCCTCGGTGCTCGGCCTGCAGCCGGCACAGGCGCAGGATCTGGTCGTCGGCGTCAGTTGGTCGAACTTCCAGGAAGAACGCTGGAAGACCGATGAAGCGGCGATCAAGGCTGTGCTCGACGCCGCCGGTGCCAAATACATTTCGGCCGACGCGCAGAGCAATCCGTCGAAGCAGCTCTCCGACATCGAAAGCCTGATTGCCGGCGGCGCCAATGCGCTCATCGTGCTGGCGCAGGATTCGGCCTCGATCGGCCCGGCCATCACGGCCGCCACCAATGCCGGCATTCCGGTGGTGGGCTATGACCGCCTCATTGAGGATCCGGCCGCCTACTACCTCACCTTCGACAACAAGGAAGTGGGCCGCCTGCAGGCAGCGGGCGTGTTCGCGGCACAGCCCAAGGGCAATTACGTCTTCATCAAGGGCAACCAGGCCGATCCCAATGCGGACTTCATGCATGAAGGCCAGCTCGAGGTGCTCAAAGCCGCGATCGACGCCGGCGACATCAAGGTGGTCGGCGAGCAATATACCGAAAACTGGGATCCAGCCGTGGCCCAGCGCAACATGGAGCAGATCCTGACCGCGGCCGACAACAAGGTCGATGCGGTCGTGGCGTCCAATGACGGCACCGCCGGCGGCGCCGTCGCGGCGCTGACCGCACAGGGTCTCGCCGGCATCCCGGTTTCCGGCCAGGATGGCGACAAGGCGGCCTTAAACCGCATCGCACTCGGAACCCAGACGGTCTCCGTCTGGAAGGACTCGCGCGAACTCGGCAAGGCCGCGGCCACCATCGCCCTCGATCTTGCCAAGGGCGCCAAGCTCGCCGACGTGCCGGGCACCATCAAGTGGCAGAGCCCCAAGGGCGTCGAGATGAACGCCACCTTCCTGAAGCCGGTCGCCATCACCAGGGACAATCTTGATGTGGTGATCACTGCCGGCTGGATCTCGAAGGACGAAGCCTGCCAGGGCGCCGACGCCGCCAAAGTCGTGGCCTGCAAGTAAGCCACCAGGCGATCCGAGACCGTGGTTGCCAAAAGCGGCAACCACGGTACTCTTTTTTGACCACATCCGAATCCGAAGAAGCGTTGGCCATGAGCACTGTCAGGGGCATATTCGCACGGCTGGAAATCGACGAGCGCCTGCTCGGCATGATCCTGTGTCTCGTGGGAATCTGGATCGGCTTTCATCTCCTCTCCGACGGCCGCTTCATCACGCCGCGCAACCTCTACAATCTGTCGCTGCAGACAGCTTCGGTCGCCATCATGGCGATCGGCATGGTGCTGATCATCATCATTCGCCAGATTGATCTTTCCGTGGGGTCGATGCTGGGCGTCACCGCCATGATCGTCGGCGTGGTGCAGACCTTCTGGCTGCCGCAGATCCTCGGCGGCGGTCATCCGATGATCATGGTTATCGCCGTGGTGTGTGGCATTACCATTGGTGCAGCTCTGGGTGGTCTCAACGGCCTGATGATCGGCTATCTCGGCGTGCCCTCCTTCGTCGTCACCCTGGGTGGCCTGCTCATCTGGCGCGGTTGCGCCTGGTGGGTGACGCAGGGCCAGACCGTGGCGCCGCTCGACGAAAATTTCACGCTGCTGGGCGGCGGGGTCTATGGCACGATCGGCGAAACGGCAAGCTGGATCTGCGCCATCCTTGCGGCGATCGTCATCGCCTTCGCCGCCCATCGCCGCCGCCGCCGGCACATCTCCTTCGGCTTTCCGGTCAGGCCGGCCTGGGCGGAAATCGCCGTCGTGGCCGCGCAATGCGCGCTGCCCCTGGGTTTTGCCGCCGTCATGAACGCCTATGAAATGCCGGCGGTGGCTGCGCAGAAACTGGCAGAGATCAAGGGCTGGGACATTCCCGAAGGCGGCATCCATATCTTCATGGGCATTCCCATTCCCGTGCTCATCCTGGTGGCGCTCGCGATCAGCGTCTCGCTGCTCCTGAACAAGACGCGTTTTGGCCGCTATGTTTTCGCCATGGGCGGCAATCTCGAAGCCGCCGAGCGCGCCGGCATCAATGTGAAGCGGATGACGGTCTGGGTGTTCATCCTCATGGGTGCCCTAGTCGGCATCTCCGCGATCGTGGCGTCTGCGCGCCTGCAATCGGCCGGCAATTCGATCGGGCAGTTGGATGAGCTGCGCGTCATCGCCGCCGCGGTGATCGGCGGCTGCACCCTGGCCGGTGGTGCGGGTACCATATCGGGCGCCATCCTCGGCGCGGTTGTCATCCAATCCCTGCAAAGCGGCATGTCCTTGCTGGGCTATGACGCCAGCCTGCAGAACATCTTCACCGGGTTGGTGCTGGTGCTGGCGGTCTATATCGACCGGCTCTATCAGCAGCGCCGGCCGGGTTGAGGGGGAGAGAGAAGATGGCGACACCCCTTGTTGAAATGCGCAACATCTCGATCAGCTTCGGCGGTGTCCGCGCCGTCGACGATGTCTCGATCGATCTCTACCCCGGCGAAGTCGTGGGGTTGCTCGGCCATAACGGTGCCGGCAAATCGACGCTGATCAAGATTCTCTCCGGCGCCTATCAGGCCGACAAGGGCGAGATCCTGATCGACGGCAAGGTGGCCGATATCAAATCCTCGCGCGACGCGCGCGATCACCGGATCGAGACGATCTATCAGAACCTCGCCTTGGCCGACAATCTCGACGCCTGCGCCAATCTCTTCCTGGGGCGCGAGATCACGAGCGCGGGTCTTCTGGACGAACCGGCGATGGAAGCCGCCGCCAGGAAAGTCATCGGCAGGCTAAATCCCAATTTCAAGAAATACCACGCACCGGTCTCGGCCCTGTCGGGCGGCCAGCGCCAATCGGTGGCGATTGCCCGCGCCGTCCATTTCGACGCCCGCATCCTCATCATGGACGAACCGACCGCGGCCCTGGGCGTCCAGGAAACCAAGATGGTGGCCGAACTCATCCAGCAGCTCAAAAGGGAGGGCATCGGCATCTTCCTCATCAGCCACGATCTACACGACGTGTTCGATCTCTCCGATCGCCTGTCGGTGATGAAGAACGGCAAGCTGGTCGGCACCGTGCGGACCGAGGACGTCACCAAGGACGATGTGCTGGGGATGATCATTCTGGGGAAGCAGCCAGGGGCAGCGGCGGCCTGACGCGATCGCACCCGGCCCCGAAAGAGATCAGCCGGCCAAGAACAGCTTTGCAGAACTCGCACATTCAATCGTCTTATGGCCGATCAGCAACACAATTTAAAATTACAAATAAATTATAATATTATCCTATTATTAGTATAGGAATTAAAGATAGATTTCTGTCCTATTGTTACTATCACGGGCTGAAAAGCCGGGGCAAGTCGCATTTTGGGTGCAGAGGTCTCTCGTTCGCGTGCGCCCGGGGCGCTTGCGGCTGATATCAGGCGCGGGTGGGATCTCAGCATCAGTGCCGGGCTAGGCGTGGTTCAGGGCACCATCGCCGGATTTTGGGCAGCTCAATGTTGCAGCCAGTTCCGTTGGGTCGGCGCCGCCCTTCTGGAGTTCGGCTTTACCGCCTATTTTTCTCTCTGCCTGCTGCAGGTGCAAAGGAAGATATGGGGGGCGGCCCCGCTGCTTGGCATAGCGCTGCTCGCGGTGCCAGCGATCGCAATGGCCAAGTACCAGTATTTGACCGCCCAAGCGACCTTCGCCGATTTGTTCAGTCTTGGCGATCTCGTGCGTCACTACGGATTCTACGGCTGGATCGGGGCCGGCTGCGGTCTGATCCTCATAGCGCTTGGCAGCCTGCTCTTCTGTTGGAACTGGCAGCGCCCATCGGCGGTCGGATTTGTTCTGTGGGCGCCTGCCACCGCCTTCTGGCTGCTCATTGCGGCCAAACTGTTCTTGCCCTGGAGCTACGCGCAGGCGCTACCCAGCCCGACACCGCTGAAGCCTGGCAACGTTTCGTTGCCGCTTCAGGTCCTGGATGGGAACTGGGGAAGCTTCATGCGCAGCGCCTACGTCTATGCCGACAGACGTGCGATCTCTGCGCGACTGCGTTCGGCCGCCGACCCCGACTTCGGGTTCATGGGCACGTCGCTCAAAGACGCCGAACGACGCAACGTCTATTTCATCGTGCTGGAAAGCTTCATGGATCCGACGGCGATTGAAGGGTCGGCCTACAATGTCGACCCCTTCGGCGGTTTGATGCGGGAATGGCGCGACAAAGGTGCGCTGACGGCCATGTCGCCGGTGTTCGGCAACCGATCGGCTGATGCGGAATTCGAAGCCCTATGCGGGCTGCCGGTGACGATGGAAGGCGCGCCAGTCGTCTTCCCCCAAGTCCACCCAAGCGAGCTGGATTGCCTGCCGCGCAAACTGGCGCGCCTTGGCTGGTTGACCGAAGCGCATACGATCACGGATCCACATGTCTATAATTACGGCAAGGTGTATCCCAAGCTCGGTTTCACGGATCTCTATTTTGCAGATTCACTCAAGACCGATGATATCGACGGATCGCAAATGCCATCCGCAACCGCGACTCTCTCCGATAATCTGCGCCATATCGGCGATCTCGCCTATGCTGAGCGACCATACTTCAACTATGTCTTTGGTGCATTCGGGCACTTCCCATATCCACTCGATACCCGCCGGCGCCCATACGTGGTCACGTCGAACGCATCCTCTTCAGACGTCCAGGCCTATATCAATAGCGTCTACTATTCCGCCTTGGCACTTGACCGATATGTCGATGCTGTTCGTGCCCGGGATCCAGACGCCCTGATTGTTGCCTTCGGCGACCATCGCCCGGTGCTGCGCGATTCCCAATCACCCATTGAATACCCAGGTGGCCCATTGCACCGGCAGGACGTACCCCTTCTGATCATCGACGGTGCACGCGGTGTCGTGCCGCTCCGTGGCCCTGTCCCGCTCTATCACCTTCCAGGTATCGTGACCGATTTGCTGACGAACGGAAAATACTGTGAGCAAAATCGCTGCCAGCACCGGGAAGGCTCGGCCATGCGTCCCTTGCCCGAACGCTTGATCCTGATCGACCGGCAGTCCGGTGAAATGACGGACTGCTCGACGCGCACCATTGATGCGCGATGCGAAACTGCGGAGCGGCAGAGCACGCAATTTCAATCGGCGCTGATTACACTGATTGGCGATCAGTAAAGGAGTCGAGGGACAACGGCTCAAATCGCGAGTGTCGCCAAAAAGCTGCCCAGTCTTTCATTGACCGCATCGGGCATTTCCATCTGCGGCCAGTGACCGGTGCTGTCGATCTTCTCGCTGGGAAGGTCGGGAACGAGGTTTTGCAGCGACGCCGGCGTTTCATTGAACAGCGTGATGAGTGTGCACTTCGGTCCAGCATAGCGGCGCAGCGGTGTCACGGGATCGAAGCTCAGAAGTTCTTCGAGTGTGCCCGTCACCGTCTCGCGCGGCGTATGACGCAGATCCGCCATCAGCTGATCGCGCACCTCCTTGCGCGGAGAGCCGATGATCGAGTCCCAATATCCCTCGATCGTCGGTTGATAGGCTTCAGAGCGCAAAGCGGCCATCAAGCCGGCCGCCTGTTCTGCCGGCATCATGCGACCATCGGAGGCGGGATCGAGCAGGAATAGGCCGGCGACCCGGTCCGGATGCCCACCCGCATAAGCAATGGCGACGAAGCCACCCATGCTGTGCCCGACCAGGACAAACCGGTCGAGTCTCAACTGATCGGCGACGGCGCGGATATCATCGGCCATGCTGGCGATGGCAAAGTCGCCATTTGTCGGCATGGATGATCGGCCGTGGCCGCGCAGGTCAATGGCAATGGCCCGGCGCGATTGACGCAGATATTCCAGCTGAGCCGCCCATTGCGTGCCAGCACCTGAGGCGGAGTTGATGAAAACCACCGGCAGGCCGGACCCGCCACTTTTCGGACCACCATCGTCGACAAACAATTCGCTTACCTGCCCCGCAATCATCCTGACCTCGCCTGCTTGTGCATCTGCGCTCAAATACAATGACAGCAGCAAAAGGGCCAAACCCGTGCGCGTGAAATACCCGATCATCAGAAGCCCTCCATATTGCCGTCGCCGGCACCTTCTAGCGCGGCGGTATGTCAAAAAATGTCAGCAACATGCCAAGGGACGATGTCTCGGAAAATACTCCTATCGCCGAACAAGCCTCGACGCTGGAAACGTTGACTCTCCCCCCCAAAACGCCTAGTTTCCGGCCGCTTTACCGAGTTTGGCAGAGCCTTTGGCCCCGAGGGGCCCCGCCCGTCTGCGAGTGTCGCACACGGGCGTGAATGCGTTTTGGGTCATCGACCCGACATTCAAGGCATTGACCGGATTGGGAAATTTGACGGAACGTGCATGTTCGAGAAGCTGAGTGAACGGTTAGGCGGGGTACTCGAGAAACTGACCAAGCGCGGTCAGTTGTCCGAGGCTGACGTCGACGAGGCGCTGCGCGAAGTGCGCGTGGCCCTGCTCGAGGCCGACGTCGCTCTGCCGGTGGTGAAGGATTTCATCACCCGGGTCCGCGTCGAAGCCGTGGGCGAGAAGGTCGTCAAATCCGTCAGCCCCGGCCAGATGGTCATCAAGATCGTCCATGACGAGCTGGTGAACGTGCTGAAGCCGGCGGAAGGCGAAGGTGCTGGCCTCGACCTCAACCATCCGTCGCCGGTGCCGATCCTGATGCTGGGCCTGCAGGGTTCCGGCAAGACCACCTCGACCGCCAAGATCGCACGCCGCTTTGCCGAGAAACAGGGCAAGAAGGTGCTGATGGCCTCGCTGGACACGCGCCGTCCGGCAGCCCAACAGCAGCTTGCCATCCTCGGCGAACAGACCGGCGTCAAGACGCTGCCCATCGTGCCGGGTGAGCCGCCGGTGGCGATTGCCAAGCGCGCCATGAACACCGGCCGCCTCGAGGGCTATGACATCGTCATGCTCGATACCGCGGGGCGACTCGCGATCGACGAAGAATTGATGGCCGAAATCGTCGCCATCCGCGACGCCGTGAAGCCCCATGAAAGCCTGCTGGTCGCTGATGCGATGACCGGCCAGGACGCGGTCAACACAGCGAAGCATTTCCAGGACAAGGTCGGCATCACCGGCATCATGCTGACCCGCATCGACGGCGATGCGCGCGGTGGTGCAGCCATCTCGATGCGCGCCATCACCGGCAAGCCCATCAAACTGCTGGGTACCGGCGAAAAGCTGGACCAGATCGAAGATTTCCACGCTGATCGCGTCGCCGGCCGCATCCTCGGGATGGGCGACATCGTCTCCCTCGTCGAAAAGGCGATGGAGGCCACGGAACAGGCCGAAGCCGAAAAACTCGCCCTCAAGATGCAGAAGGGCCAGTTCGATCTCAATGATCTCGCCCAGCAGATGAAGCAGCTGCAGAAGATGGGCGGCCTGGGTGGCATCATGGGCATGCTGCCCGGCATCGGCAAGATGCAGAAGCAGCTCGAAGGCAAGGTCGACGACAAGGTGGTCAAGCGCTCGCTCGCCATCATCTTCGCGATGACGCCCAAGGAACGCCGCGTCCCCGACATCATCAAGGCCTCGCGCAAGACCCGCATCGCCAAGGGCGCCGGCGTCCAGGTGCAGGACGTGAACAAGCTTCTGAAGCAGCATCAGGAAATGTCGCGCATGATGAAGCAGGTCTCGAAGATGGGCCAGAAGGGTCTGATGCGCCACGGCATGGCCGCCCTGATGAAGGGTGGCGCCGGTGGACTTGGTGGCGGCGGCGGTGGCTTTGGGGGAATGCGATGATCGATCACGTCTCCATCGGTGTTTCCGACCTCAAGAAGGCGCGCGATTTCTACGACGTCGTGTTCCTGGCGCTTTCCTATGTGCGCGTCCATGACGTCGAGATCCCGGGTCAGGGCATGGTGGCCCATGGCTATGGTGAGGCCGGTTCGCAGGCGCGCTTCTGGATCGCTGTCCCGGACAGGATCGACGCTGCGGCCAACCGTGCCGGCGGCAATCATTTCGCCTTCCAGGCCAAGTCGCGCCTCGAGGTCGATGCCTTCTATCTCGCGGCCATTCGCGGCGGCGCCAAGGACAATGGCGCGCCCGGCATCCGCGCCCACTACCACCCGAATTACTACGGCGCCTTCGCCTTTGATCCCGACGGGAACAAGATCGAAGCGTGCTGCCATTTTCCGGAATAACGATCGAATACGCAGTTTGAATCTGAAAGGAGAACTACCCTCATGTCTTTGAAAATCCGTCTCGCCCGTGGTGGCGCCAAGAAGCGTCCGTTCTATCGCATCGTCGTGGCCGAGAGCCGCTTCGCCCGCGATGGCCGCTTCGTGGAACGTATCGGCTCGTACAACCCGATGCTGACCAAGGAAGACCCGAACCGCGTGCTGATCGAAATCGAGCGCGCCAAGCATTGGCTCTCGAAGGGTGCCCTGCCGACCGAGCGCGTGCAGCATTTCTTCGCGAAGCTGGGTCTCATGGATGCGCCGAAGCGCCATGACCAGACCAAGCAGGACAAGCCGAAGGCGAAGGCCGTCGAGCGCGCCAAGACGAATGCCGAAGCTGCCGCCAAGGCTGCTGAAGCCCCGGCCGCCGAAGCCTGAGCTGAGCAGGCCTTAAGTGGGTGAGAAGCCGGCAATGGTTCTGATGGGTGCGATCATCGGTGCGCATGGCATCAAGGGCGAGGTGAAGGTGAAATCCTTCGCCGGCATGCCTGCTGCCATCGCGACCTATGGCGCCTTGTCGGATGCCAAGGGGAGCCGGACGTTCGATCTCACCCTGGTCGGCAAGGCCAGCCCGACCAAGGGTCCTGGCGGGAAAGACGTCCTCATCGCCCGCATCGCTGGAATCGGCGATCGCAACGCAGCCGAGGCGCTCAAGGGCGTCGAGCTTTATGTGGCGCGCGATCGCCTGCCACAGATTGCCGGCGACGAGGAATTCTACCTCGCGGACCTGATCGGTCTTGATGTCGTCGACCAGCACGAAACGGCTATTGGTCGCATCGTGTCGGTCGATAATTACGGCGCTGGCGATGTGCTGAGCATTGAGGATGGCCCGAAGGGCGCCTTCGATGTCGCCTTCACCCGCGCTTTGGTACCGGTGGTTGACGTGGCGGCACGCCGCGTCGGTCTCGATCTGCCGGACGGTTTCTTTGACCGTCCCGAAGGCGAGCCCGAAGGCGACGATGCCAATGCTGCGTTGAACTGACGGATGTGGTGGTGACCGACGCTTCCAAATCTTGGACGGCGCGCATTCTGACCCTGTTCCCGGAAATGTTTCCGGGCCCGCTCGGTCAGAGTCTTGCCGGCAAGGCGTTGGAGAAGGGTATCTGGCGATTGGAGACGATGCAGATCCGCGACTTTGCGCGCGACAAGCATCGGACCGTCGACGATACCCCCTTCGGCGGGGGCGCCGGGATGGTGATGCGGCCCGATGTGGTCGATGCGGCCTTGGCCGCGGCGACGGCGGATGGGCTCAAGCCGGCGATCTATCTGACACCGCGCGGGCAATTGCTCGGGCAGGGGTTGGTGGAAGAACTGGCGGCGGGACCGGGCGTGGTTGTGCTCTGTGGCCGCTACGAAGGGTTGGACGAACGGGTGATCGAGGCGCGCGGATTGATCGAGGTGAGCCTCGGCGATTTTGTGCTCTCGGGTGGCGAACCAGCTGCCCTGGCCTTGATCGATGCCTGTGTCCGGCTGCTGCCGGGTGTGATGGGTGCCGAGGCGACGCTGGACGAAGAGAGTTTCGAGAACGGCCTGCTGGAGTATCCGCACTACACCAGGCCGGCGGTATGGAATGAGCGACCGGTGCCCGAGATCCTGATGTCCGGGCATCACGAGAAGATCAAGGCCTGGCGTCAAGTGCAGGCCGAGGAGGCGACAAGATTACGGCGGCCCGATTTGTGGGACGCTTACCGGAAACGCGGGACCCAAGGGGACCGTTGAAGAAAACGACAGGTGCAAGCCGGTCGACAGTTGAAAGAAGAAAGGACCAAGACCATGACCATGTTGCATGACTTCGAAGCCTCGCAGCTGACCAAGCTGCAGAACGCCAGCAAAGTGCCGGATTTCCGGCCGGGCGATTCGGTAAAGGTGAACGTGAAGGTTGTCGAAGGTGAGCGCGAGCGCGTTCAGGCTTTCGAGGGCGTTTGCATCGGCCGCAAGAATGCCGGCGTGAACTCCTCCTTCACGCTGCGCAAGATTTCCTATGGCGAAGGCGTCGAGCGCGTCTTCCCGCTGTTCTCGCCGCGTCTGGTGAGCATCGAGGTCGTGCGTCACGGTGAAGTGCGCCGCGCGAAGCTCTATTACCTCCGCGGCCTCCGCGGCAAGGCCGCGCGCATCACCGAGCGCGCGCAGGTCCAGGCCGAGAAGGCCACGGACAAGGCCGGCGAGTAATCGCACCACCTGCCGGTGGAAATTGCCGGCAGCTGGGACCAAGTATCTACCTCGTCCTTTCTCACTGCGGTCGTCCCAAGCGGGATGACCGCAGGATGAGTGAAGGATTTCGGCAATACCGGCCCTGACGCAGGCTAGACGCTGGCGGGGCCCCAAGGACGTAAAATGGCGAAGACGCTGTTCGACAAGATCTGGGAAAACCATCTGGTGCATCGCCAGGATGACGGCACCTGCCTCATCTATGTGGATCGCCATCTCGTGCATGAAGTGACCAGTCCGCAGGCTTTCGAAGGCCTGCGCATGACCGGCCGCAAGGTGCACCGGCCGCAGGCGACGCTGGCGGTGGCCGACCATAACGTGCCGACCTCGGACCGTTCCAAGGGGATCGTCGAGGTCGAAAGCCGCATCCAGGTCGAAACCCTCGAACAGAATACCCGCGATTTCGGTGTGCCCTATTTCTCGATGGACGATATCCGCCAGGGCATCGTGCACATCATCGGGCCAGAGCAGGGCTTCACCCAGCCAGGCATGACCATCGTCTGCGGCGATTCCCATACCTCGACCCACGGCGCCTTCGGGGCACTCGCCTTCGGCATCGGCACCTCCGAAGTCGAGCATGTGCTGGCGACCCAGACGCTCATCCAGCGCCCGGCCAAGAACATGCGCATCTCGGTCGAGGGTACGCTGCTGCCGGGTGTGACCGCGAAGGACGTGGTGCTCGCCATCATCGGCAAGATCGGCACCGCGGGCGGCACGGGTTATGTCGTCGAATTCGCCGGCTCCGTCATTCGCGGCCTCTCGATGGAAGGCCGCATGACGGTGTGCAACATGACGATCGAAGCCGGCGCCCGCGCCGGCCTCATCGCACCGGACGAGACCACGTTCGAATATCTCAAGGGCCGCCCGATGGCGCCCAAGGGTGCTGCCTTCGAACAGGCCCTGGCCTTCTGGAAAACACTGCCCTCGGACGCCGACGCCAAATACGATGTCGAGATCGAACTCAAGGCCGCCGACATCATCCCGCAGGTCACCTGGGGCACCAGCCCGGAAGACGTGCTGCCCATCACGGCCAAGGTGCCGAAACCGGCCGACGTCGCCGACGAAGACAAGCGCCGCGCCATGCAGCGAGCGCTGGATTACATGGGCCTCACCGCCGGCACGCCGCTGACAGAGGTCAAGATCGACCGCGTCTTCATCGGCTCCTGCACCAATGGCCGCATCGAGGATCTCCGGGAAGTGGCGAAGCTCGCCGCGGGCCGCAAGGTGGCGTCGCATGTCAACGCCATGGTGGTGCCGGGCTCAGGCCTCGTGAAGGCGCAGGCGGAAGCCGAAGGCCTCGACAAGATCCTGATCGAAGCCGGCTTCGACTGGCGTGAGCCGGGCTGCTCGATGTGCCTTGCCATGAACCCCGACAAGCTCGCACCCGGCGAACGCTGCGCCTCGACCTCGAACCGCAATTTCGAAGGCCGCCAGGGCCGCGGTGGCCGCACGCATCTCGTCAGCCCCGCGATGGCGACCGCTGCCGCCATCACTGGCCACTTGGCCGACGTGCGCGAGCTGAGCTGATCCTGCGCGAGCGTCATCCCCGGGTCAAGCCCGGGGATCCACTTCCGCCGCCGAGATGCTGCCGGCAGATCCCCGGGTCAAGCCCGGGGATGACGATGGGGGTTAGGGCCGCTCCACGACGACGCAGTCGCCCGGCCCCATCGCCCCCAGGATCTTTTCCAGATCCGCGCGGGCGAAGGCGATGCAGCCCTCCGTCGGGCGGTAATCCTCATGGGCAAGATGCACGAAGACGGCGCTGCCCATGCCTTTCACGACCGGATCATCGTTATGGCCAATGACCAACACCAGGTCGTAGAGATGATCCTGGCGCCACAGCCGTTCGTGGCTCGCGGCATAGGGAAGGGCCACGGCACGGTTATAGGCGATGTCGCCCGGGGCATCGCACCAGCCGTCATCTTCCTCGATCACCGTGACCGGCAGTTTCGTCCTGGGCGCAGCACCCCTGTCGGCGCGCACCAGCAGGCGGCGCAACGGAAAGGCACCAACCGGTGTTCCGCCATCACCTTCGCGCTTATCGGCGATGATGCCGCCGCGGCCGAGCGCACAGCGAAAGCGCTGGACTCCCAACGTTGCCCATCCTTGTGTTGCATCCAGTGAGTCGGCAGTGACGACAAGGTCCATCCCGACCCCTCCCTCTGCGTTCAGGCCAGTTACGGCGTGAGGACGAGACCCTCTTGTGCCACCACGGTGCCGGGCCGGGCCCGGGCGGATTCAGCCGCGACCTTGTCCATGAAATCATCATCATGGCTGGGATCGTGGTGGAAGATCACCAATTGCCTGGCGCCGGCGGCGTCGGCGAGGCGGGCGCCCTCCTGCCAGGTCGAATGACCCCAGCCGGCGAAGCGCGGATATTCGTCCTCGGTATAGGTGCTGTCGTAGATAAAGATATCGGCACCCTTGATCAGTTCAAGGATGCCGCTATCGAGCTTCTTCTTGTCATGCTCGCAGTCGGTGACATAGCAGATCGACTTCCCCTGCCAGTCGACACGGTAGCCGGTGGCGCCGTTGGGATGATTGAGCGCACAGGTGCGCACGAACAGGCCGGGGCGCGGCTCCAGCGTGTCGCCGGAATTGAAGTCGTGAAAATCCTTGGCGGCGGAGAAGATCTCGATCGGCACCGGAAAGAACGGTTCGGCCATCAGGCTGGACAAGGCTTCCTTGAGCGTGCGCTCAGGATTGAGATGGCCGGCCCAGAGGCGGATGTTGCTGTGCGGCTGGTAGAGCGGCGCGAAGAAGGGCAGGCCGACGATGTGATCGATATGGGTATGGGTGAAAAAGAGATCGGCCTCGACCGGTCCCTGCGCCATCAGTTCGCGACCCAACTGGCGAATGCCGGTGCCGGCATCGAACACCAGCACATAGGGGCCAGCACGCACTTCGAGGCAGGATGTATTGCCACCGTAGCGCACATATTCTGGACCGGAACAGGAGAGGGAGCCACGCACTCCCCAGAAACGAACGGAGAAACCACCCGATTGCGACAAAACACTCAATCCTTTTTCGGCGTCCCCGTCTATTAGACCGCCATCCCTTAACGTCCGGTTTCACCCTGCTACCCGGCGCGGCCGAATGATGGCATTGTTTGCGGCGATTGCAAAGTCAGGCGGTAAGCTTTTGCCACAGTTCAGTTTATGGCAGTGTAGAACCCGGTTCGGGAGTATGGTTATTGAACGTTAACAGAGAGCAGACCTTCTGGCCCGTGGTCCTGCTCGGTGTGGGTGTCAGCGCCTTCGGGGCTTTTCTGCAATTCAAGCTGCCACCGGTCCTGCCGGCTTTTCTGAACGATTACCCGCACAGCGCCGACGTCGCGGCCGGTTTCATGTCGGTCCTCGCCGCGGTCGGCCTGCTTGCCTCGGCGCCGATCGGGCGCCTCCTGGAACGCCATGCTTTGCTCTGGGCGCTACTGGTCGGTCTCGGGATTGCTACCCTCGGCATTGCGCTTGGCCTCGCCGCCCCGCAATCCGGGTTGCTGATGCTGGTGGCGCGCGGTCTCGAGGGTTTCACCTTCGCCATCTTCGCCCTCATCGGCCCGGTGATCGCGAACGCGGCGGCGGCACGGCGCGACCTTGGCCTGGTGACCGGCCTCATCGCCGCGTGGATCCCGATCGGGCAATTGCTGGCCGGTCTGCTTGCCCTGGCCGGCGCCGATTGGCGCGCTCTGTGGATCATCAATCTCGGTCTGATGGTGCCGCTGCTCGGGCTGGCGCTCCTGCAGCGCCGCTGGCTGGGGCCGATCAAACGCCCCATTGGCGCGATGCATGGGACCAAGACCGATCTTGGCCTGGTGATCGGCGCCGGAATCTTCCTGCTGTGGTCGCTGCAATTCTTTGCCTTCATGACCTGGCTCACCAAATATCTCACCGGCGAGCTGCATCTCAGCGCGAGGCTGGCGATCATGGCCTATCTGCTGCCGGTGGTGGTCGTGATGCTGTTCAACATCGTCACCGGCTGGTGGCTGGCGCGCGGGCTGAAATTGCTGCCGGCTTTGGTCGGTGCGTTGCTGCTGCAGGCAATCGTCTGGTTGTCGGCACCCTGGCTTGACGGCATCCCGGGCATCCTGATGCTGATCGCCTTCGGGATCGGTGCGGGCGTGGCGCCAGCCTGCTTCTTTCATCTGCCGCACCATCTGGGGCAGGCTGGTCCCAAGGCCTATGGCGTGCTGATGACCGGGCGCAATTCAGGGGTCTTCCTGGGGCCGATCCTGATGGCCTGGCTGTTCCAGGGCAGTTTCGGCTGGGCCGGCGCCGCCTTTGTGGTTGCCGGCATCACGACGCTGGCGGCGTTGCTGGCCTTGTTCCTTGCGCCACGTCTCAGGCGGCGCGATCAGGGGACCAGTTTATAGCCGCCGGCATCGGTGATCAGGATCTGCGCCTTGGCCGGATCCTTCTCGATCTTCTGGCGCAGGCGATAGACATGGGTCTCCAGCGTGTGGGTGGTGACGCCGGCATTGTAGCCCCAGACTTCACCCAGCAGCGTTTCGCGTCCGACCGCGCGCTGTTCGGCGCGGTAGAGATATTTGAGGATCGCGGTCTCTTTCTCGGTGAGGCGGATCTTCTTGTTGGCCTTCTCGTCCACCAGCATCTTCACGTTGGGCTTGAAAACATAGGGCCCGATCGGGATGAGTGCGTCTTCGCTATGCTCGTGCTGGCGCAGATGCGCCCTGAGGCGCGCCAGCAATTCGCCGAGGCGAAAGGGTTTCGAGATGTAATCATTGGCGCCCATGTCGAGGCCGCGGATGGTATCGGCCTCGCCGGACGAGGCAGTCACCATGATGATGGGGACGCTGATGCCGGCCTTGCGCAACGCCTGGCACACTTGCCGTCCATCGCCATCCGGCAGCCCGACATCGAGCAGGATCGCGTCCGGCTTTTCCCGCTGCGCGACCGTCAGGGCGTCCGCGGCCGTGCCGGCCTCGACGCAGGCGAATTCACCGTCGACAGCCAATTGTTCGGCCAGGGTCTTGCGCAGGGCCTCGTCATCGTCAACGAGCAGAATGCGGCGCTGGTGGGTCAAGCTCATGAGTGAGGCAACTCCCCTAATTCTCTGGTTGAGATAACATCGCCCCTGGCGACTGACAAGGGATTCACGAGAATATTACGTAATCTCGCGGGTTTAGCGGGAGAGACAGGATGCCGCGGCCAAGTCTCGCGGCGTTGGGGTGGGCTTGACCGGATCAACAAATAATCCCCATATGCGCAAGAAGCTATCACGGCGGCGCACGGTCCTTCCAGCGGCCGCGCCCAGCCTCCCCAGCTTACCTTGCGACCCGGGATTGCCATGACGCCGATCGATCCGGCTGCCCTCGACCCCAGTGTCTGGACGGCCACCTGCCTAGCTCAAGTTGAACGTGCCGTGGCCGAATTGCGCCGCGGCGGCGTTGTCGCCTTGCTGGAAGGCGACAAGGCGGCCCTGGTGCTGGCGGCCGAAACGGTGGAGCAGCCGGCCCTGGCGGCCCTGCTGACCGCGAGCGCTGCCGGGAAAAAGGGCGAGGTACGGCTGGTGCTGACGGCCGAACGCGCCCAGGCGCTGCAGAAGCGGGGCCTCGGCCCCTTGCCGGCCAATGTGCCCGACCAGGATTACCGATTGCTGGCGGTGGCCGGCAACCTTGCCGCCGAAGCTGTCCGGCAACTGGCCGACCCGACCGTGCCGGCTTTCGACGCTCAGGCCCTCGGCGTGACGCTGGTCAGTGACATTTCCCCGGCCTTCTGCCAGGGGTCGATCGAACTCGCCAAGGCGGCACGCCTGCTGCCAGCGGCCATTCTGGTGCTGGTGCCCCGTGCCGGCCTCGATCACTGGGTCGATGCGGCTTTCCGGCTGGAGGCGCGGGACCTTGCCCATTGGCGCCGCAATGCCGCCGCCAATCTGCGCCGGGTCAGTTCGGCGCGCGTGCCCCTGGAAGGCGCCGAAGAGGCGGAGATCATCGCCTTTCGCCCGCATGACGGGGGCAAGGAGCATCTTGCCATCGTCATCGGCAAGCTGGATACGGCCAAGCCCGTGCTGACGCGGCTGCATTCCGAGTGCTTTACCGGCGACCTCCTGGGGTCGCTGCGCTGTGATTGCGGCGAACAGCTGCGCGGCGCCATCTCGGCGATCGCCAATTCGGCGCCGGATGGCAGCGGCAACGGCATTCTTCTCTACCTCGCCCAGGAGGGTCGCGGCATTGGCCTGGTCAACAAGCTCAGGGCCTATCGCCTGCAGGATGCCGGGGCGGATACGCTGGATGCCAACCTGCAACTGGGTTTCGGCGCCGACGAACGGCTCTACCAGCCGGCCGCTGAAATGCTGCGGCAGATGGGGGTGGGGGCCGTGCGCCTCCTCACCAACAACCCGGACAAGGTGACGGGCCTCGCGCAATGCGGCATCAACGTCACCGAACGGGTTCCGCATGTGTTCCCGTCGAACGATCATAACGAACGCTACCTCTCCACCAAGGCGATGCGCTTCGGGCACATGTTCTGAAGCATCCAGCCTCGGACTGGCACGACCATTGCTTGGTTAACCCTGACGGATCCCGGGCCGGTGCCTGGGGTGGGTGCAGGGATCATGCCGGTGGCCGAATACCCGAACATCACAGCGACATCTTCAGCGATACCGCCCATTGGCCAGAATGGCGTGATCGGTGGTGGCATTTTGCGTCCCGGCGCCATCGACCAGACGGCGTTCCAGGAACAGCTGCAGGCCCAATATCGGCTGCAGAATCAAGGGAAAGCGCCAGCCGCTCCGACCGGCTTAACGCTGGCCGACTATCGACGCCTGGCCGGAATGCCCACGGTCGCAAGCGCACCGCCGCCGACATCAGGGGCCAGCCCCGACATCGCCAGCGCCCCACAGACGCTGCCCTCGACAACGCCTGCGGCGCCTGCTGGCGACGGTATCCCGACCCTGACCTTGGCACAATTTGCCGCGCTGACCGGCATCACCCCCCCGGAACCGGCACCTGCCGCAGCTGCCGATACACCACAGACCGCTGAACTGGCGCCCGGTGATCTAGCGGGTAGTGATCCAACGGGTGGTGATTTGATGGTGGTCGGCGCCCAAAACACCGACGTGGTCGCCGCAGCAATTGAGCTGGCCGACGGCGTGCCCCTCCAGACGCCGGCCGCGGAAATGGATGCAGAGCCAGACGCTGCCACAGCCGATGCTGCGAAAACCGACAGCCGCGTAGTCCTGCTTGATACCTATCCCGACCGGGACGAACAACGCGCCTTCGCAGCCCAAGGCAAGAGCTGGCGGATGAAAGAGACGCCTGGTGCCCGTGAACTGTTCCTCGGGCCGGATGGCGAATTTGGCTGGGACGATTTTGTCGACATCATCAACCCGCTCCAGCATATCCCGGTGGTCGCTCAGATCTATCGTGCCGTCACCGGCGATCAGGCCTATGGCCTGTCGACCTTCATCGGCGCAGCGCCGTTCGGTCCCCTGTCCCTCGCCAGTGCCGTGGTGGATACGGTCATCCGCAGCCAGACCGGCCGCGATGCCGGGACCGATATGGCTGCCATGATTCTCGGCATCGACAATCGCACGCCGGAAGAGGCCGATCTGCGCCTGAGTCCGGGTTATGCCGACCAGCCGGATATGGCCGCAGCCGACAGTGCCGCCATCCAGGTTGCCGATGCCAGCCTGCAACCAGCAAGGACAGAGCAGGCCTGGACGCACGATACCGCCGGCATTGGCCGCGACTGAGACGCTAGCCTCATTTCATCACGACTGGCACTTGCCTGAAGACGGCCGAACGGCCATCTTCGCCGCGATGATTCGCACAATAGGCCTCCTGGCATGCCGATCGGTTCCTGGCGCAAACTGACTCTCGGCCTGTCCACCTTGCTTGGCGTGCGGGCGCGCGGCTTCTTCATTCCCTATCGCTATGCGCATCAGGTGCGCCCGCCTGAGGCCTATGAGGTTGCCGGCGAGCTCTTCGCGCGGGCCGCGGACGATTTCAAGGCGACATTGGCCGAGCTCGACCGCTATCGCGATGATCTGGCCCGGATCGGTGCGACAGCGACAGCACCGGCACCGCGCTGGAATCAGGATTGGTTTGGCACACTCGATGCCGCCATCCTCTATGCGACCATCCGCACGCGCGCGCCGCGGCTGTTGCTGGAGATCGGGTCGGGCCATTCGACGCGCTTTGCAGCGCGGGCGATCGCCGATGGTGCCTTGTCGACGCGCCATGTCGCCATTGACCCGGCGCCACGCGCCGATTGCAGTCAGTTGCCGGTCGAACTGCACCGCTGTGTGCTGCAAGATGCCGCCCCAGCCATCTTCGCCAACCTCAGGGCAGGCGACATCCTGTTCGTCGATTCCAGCCATATCCTGATGCCCGGTACCGATGTCGATCAACTGCTCAACAGCGTCCTGCCGCGACTGCCAAGCGGTGTGCGGGTCCACATCCACGACATCTTCCTGCCGGATGATTATCCGCCAGATTGGCGCTGGCGCGGCTACAACGAGCAATCGGCAGTGCTGCAGCTGCTTGCGGGGGGTGCCTATCGCGCGCGCTTTGCCAGCCGCTATGTGCAGACGCGGATGCAAACAGAATTGGCGGCGTCGCTGATTGCGACGCTGCCATGTCATGCGAATCTGGCGACGTCTCTGTGGCTCGAGAAGAGCTGAAGTGCCGCGCTGCTAGGGCAGCGACTTCACGGCAACTTCGCGGATCCAGTAGCTGCCGCCGACATTGGTGAGCAGGATGCCGTCGAAATCGCCGGTCAGGCTCTTGTCGCTGGCCGCGATGACG